>DASTFJ010000092.1:0-3971 GCA_035708745.1 Thermomicrobiales bacterium
AGAACCCATACCATCGCGAACTCTCGGAGAAGTGCGCATCCTCGGAGTGGTGCGCGCTTATCCAAAAACTCGTGTCGACCACGATCACTTGTCGAAGCGCTCGTCTGGCGACACCCATTCATCGGGCGTGAGATTGCGTCGCTGTTCCCGCACAGCATCGACAGCTGATATCGTCGGGTCGTTCCATTGTTCGGAAATGGCGGCGACCAGCTCGTGGTACCGGCGAAGAAATTCTTCATTCTCCTCTGGCGTCGGAAGGTGTTTCACCGGCTCGATCGTGTCGATGAGCTCGCCGTTCAACATGATGTCGACCCCACCGTCCGGTCGCTTGACGCGCACGATGTCATCGAAGCTTGGGAATGTGAATTGCACATCGCTGGAGGTCATTCGGATTCACCTGTCATTGGAAGAGAACGTGCGACTCCGAAAGTGTACCGCTCCCTCAGGGCCGCTTCGATCGGCCGGTCAGCGCTACAAATCCATCGCCTCGACCGGCGTCATCGTCCGGCAGAATACCGAACCCCGCTCTCGCTGTTGCCGATCCCAGGTAATGAGTGGAAAATCCAGTCCACGGGCTAACGCCACGAAAACGGCATCTGCACCACGGATTTTCGCCACTCGGGCAATCTCCGCAGCAAGCAGCCCTAGTCCGACCGAAACAGGAGCAATGTGAAATCGCCCACTTTTTTCGATCGAGCCAATCTCGCGCTCGATAATTTCCCCCCGCTCTCCAGTTCTGGCAAGCACACCAGCGATTTCGGCAAGAAAATGTGCAGGAACGTAGTTTTGGGTCGACCGGGATTCCATCAGCCGAAGAAAAGGAACGGTGCCGGCATGATGAGCATCTCCCCGCATCAAACCGGCAATCCACGCGCTCGTGTCGATGACGATCACGAATTCATCGGTCTCATAGGCGGCAGCTCTTCGTCATCGGGCGACACCTCCATGCGCTCCAGGTCAAGGAGCGCCGCCGCGTCGACCGGTTTTGTTCCCATGCGCTCACCGATCGCACGTACCAGGGCTCGCTGCTCCTCCCAGAACGCGCGATCTTCATCTGGTGGCAGAGTCCGCTTGGGCTCGATAGTCGCAACCACCTCGCCACGATATGTGATGTCGATCGTCTCCCCATCCTCACGAACACGACGGACGATCTCGCTGGTCTGTTCCTTGAGTTCTCGAACGCCAACCGATGACATGCGTCACCTCCATTCATTGTGGCCACATTTGTGGGCACATTGCGAGTGTAGCATGCGATTTTCGCTTGATCTGCGGAGCGGACGGAGTAGATTTCAATGGTGAAACGCGTCGACCCAGACTCCATCGGAATCCTGCTCATCGATGTGCAGCCCTTCTTTCTCGAAGGCTGGATGGCCGGGGCATTCGAGCCCTTCATGGCGCGGGTGGAGCATCTGCTCGGGCTCGCGACCGCCTATCAGCTACCAACCATTGCCACCTTCGAGCAACCGGTCGAGCGCAAGGGCTGGCTCCCCGACCGGCTTACCCCCTGGTTTCCGAAGGACGCCCGCAAGCTCACCAAACAGACATTCGATTGCACTGGTGAGCCCGAGATCCGCGAGGCCATCGCCTCACTCGGCGTCTCCCAATTCGCGGTCGCCGGCGGGGAAACCGATGTCTGCGTACTGCAATCGGTGCTCGGCGTCCTGGGCATCGGCCACGACGTCTTTTTATTGGAAGACGCCCTCTTTAGCGAAGACCCCAACACCGGTCCGGCGCTGCGCCGCATGGAACAGGCGGGCGCCGTGCCATCGACGGTCAAGACGTTCGAATACGAGCTGCGCCGCTCGGTCGCCGCGCCGCGCACCAGCGCGCTCCTGGAACAAGCCGGCATCGACTTTCCGTTTGCTGACCCGGAAGACCTCCCCGACCTTCTTTCGACCCGGTCGTAGTGCAGGACCTCCGTGTCCTCTCGTCGATTCGCTCGGCCCCGAATTCACGCGTGCGTGGTTTCAGCAGGACAGAGACGTCCTGCACTACGACCGTTGGGCGATTGCTTCGTCAACCATGGCGAAGACCGTACGAGGTGGGCCGTACCCGAGCAGGCGCTCGGCCTTCGCACTGCTGAGATACCAGGGTGGTCGCGCGGTCGGCACGGGCGCCAGGATCGAGGGCATACCGGTTCGTGACGAAATGTGCCTGGCAAGCTCGACCGTGGTGAACGGTGCTGCTCCCCCGAGATCGAAGATCTCACCGATCGCCGCGGGCTCGGTCAGGGCGCGCAAGCACCCTGCGGCTACATCTCTGGCATCGCCCCATTGGCGCACCTCGGGATGCATCGTCAGATCGGTCAGCGCGATGAGCTTGTCCGGACCGGTATCGAACGATTCGAGAATGCCCAGGGTTTGCTCCTGCGCGGGCGACCGTGCCGGCAGCGACGCCAGAAAATCGCGGGCGGCATGGAGATAGAGCCAACGGGCGAAGACACTGTCCGGGTCGATCAACTCCCCGGCATCGCAGGTGGCCCCGAAACGCAGGATTGTTGCCGGGAAGCCCTCACTGCGCCAGAAGGAGAGACAGAGCTGTTCCGCGCCGGTTTTGCTGGCGCCATAGACCGAGCCCGGTCGCACCGGCGTCGTTTCGTCGATTGGCAACGATTCGGCCGGACCGCCGGTGTTGTAAACGGCGTCGCTGCTGGCATAGGCAAAGCGTTGCAGATTCGGCGATCCGGCGCGAGCGGCGACCAGCAGATCGAAGGTGGCATTCAGATTGAGGTCGATGAACTCCCGGTCGGTGTTGCCGCGCGAGGTGAGCGCTCCGGCCAGATGCGCGATCGCGTCGACCCTGGTGGTAATGCGCTGCAACATCTCGCGATCGCACAGATCGCCTTCGACCAGCTCGACGTCCGTCAGGCGGATGAGCTCAGCCCTGGGGTCGCCGGGCACGACGAAGGCGCGCACCTCATGCCCAGCGTCCAGACAAGCGCGGGTCAGATGCGCGCCGATGCGACCGGCCGCGCCAGTGATGAGGATCTTCATGCCAGCGCGGGTTGCGTACGAGGCAGCGAGAGCGCGCAGATCAGCGTGTCGAGATGCAGCACGAACTCCGCCGTCACCGTGACCTGATTGGCAAAATCGTCATAGGGCGCCTTGTTGGTCCAATGCCCATCGGCGTGCTGGGTCGCAAGATAGTAATCGCCGACGCGGACGGTCCAATCGCGATAGATCTCCTCGCGAGTCGCTTCGTACAGCAACGCAGAACCCCAGCCGGTCTTGCACACCTGCGGCACCTCGAACTGCCGCTCGGTCGAGTTCATCGCAAACGCCTGGTACTCCTTCGCCAGCGCGAGCCAGGCATCGTCGCCGGTGGCCTGATAGAGCCGCACGAGAAACGCCGCCGCAATTCCTCCGCAGGTAAAACGCTGCCGCTCGCCTTGCGCCTCGACCACATACGCGCCGGCCCGCTCCGGCGGATAGTCGGTCACCAGCGCCTGCGTATCGGCCGACCAGACGTAGAAGAGCCGGTCGGGCAAGGCAGGCTGCGCATCCCAAACCCGCTGGAACCACTCCCCCACCCGCTCGGCAGTCGTCAGATCGCCCATCATCAGCGCGGTCTTGCCGCATTGGGCCACGGTCGGAATGTTCTCATCGGCGGCGATACCGGTTCCATCCGGATGATGCCGGAACCCACCCGAGACGGTATCGAACGACGCCAGCAACCGCCGGTAGCCCCGATAGGAAAGATCGAATTGCCGCGCCATCTGCGCGCCATAGAGGAAGACCGCATTCTCGTAGGCCCAGGTTTCCAGTCCGCGCGGCGAAACGCCGGTGAAATCCCCGATCGCATCGATCTGGTTGCGGCGCACCCAATCGCAGAGCCGCAGCGCGTGGCTCGTCTCACCAGTGATCGTGAACGTCCAGGGCAGACGGTAGTAGTTGAACCCAACCTCGACCGGTCCGATCGAACCATCGGGGTTGATCTGCTCGATCAGCCAGTCCACCCCACGTTGCCTGCTC
>DASTFJ010000093.1:0-3511 GCA_035708745.1 Thermomicrobiales bacterium
CTACTACGTCTACATCATGTCCAACACGTCGAAGACCCTCTACGTCGGCGTGACGAGCGATCTGGAACGACGTGTCTGGGAACACCGACAAAAGCACTTGAAGGGATTTACGCAGACCTATAACTGCACGTTGCTGGTCTATTTCGAATCCTGCTCCTGGGTGGATGACGCCATCACTCGAGAGAAACAAATCAAGGGATGGAAACGAGACAGGAAGCTGGCTCTGATTCGCGAGACGAACCCGAACTGGCTCGATCTTGCTGCTGATTGGTTCAGGTAACGTATGCACGGATGACAGGGTTTCGAGCAGCCCCGTCGAAAGAGATTCTTCACTTCGTTCAGAATGACAAATAGGTGGGGCAGTAGCCAGGGAGGGAGAGCGTGGAAACAACATCGTTCGATTTGGTGATTCAGAACGGGCGTCTCGTCGATCCCGGGGCCGGGGTCGATGGCTACTACGACGTTGCCTTCCGGGATGGAAGAGTGGCCGCGGTCGCGCCAAAGATCGATCCGGGCGACGCGAAAACAATCGATGCGCGCGACAAGCTCGTGACACCCGGGCTGGTCGACGCCCACGTCCATGTCTACGAAGGCGTCTCCCACTACGGCATTCCGCCCGATCCCACCTGCCTGGCGCAGGGAGCGACCACCGTGCTCGATGCTGGCTCGGCGGGCGCGGACACCTTCAAGGGGTTTCGCAAATACATCATCGAAGCAAGCGAAACCCGCATTTTCGCGATGCTCAATATCTCCTCGATGGGCATGCTCGCGGAAGAGGTCGGCGAGCTGGACGATATCAAATGGGCCAATATCCCAAAGGCCCTGGCGACCATCGAAGCCAACCGCGATGTGATTCTGGGCGTCAAGGTGCGGCTGACGCGCGAGCTGAATTGCAGCGAGGCATCGGGCATCCGGCCGCTCTTCCTGGCGCGGGAAGCCGCCGACGCCGCCGGACTGCCGCTGATGGTGCATCCGCAGGATTCGTGGGCGGAATCGCTCGATCAGGTGCTCGGCGTGCTGCGAAAGGACGACGTGATGACGCACATGTACCACGGCATGCGTCACGGCATTTTGGACGAGCGGGGATACATCCAGCATGCGGTGCTGGCGGCGCGCGCCCGCGGCGTGCGCTTCGATGTCGGGCATGGACAAGGATCGTTCAAGTGGGATGTCTGCTCCCGCGCATTGGAGCAGGACTTTCCCCCCGATACCATCTCCTCCGACCTGCACAGCCACAATGTCGAAGGGCCGGTGTTCGATCTGATCACGACCGTGTCGAAATTCTTGCTGCTGGGAATGCCATTGCAGGATGCGCTATCGCGGGTGACCGTCGAGCCGGCCAAGACCGTCGGTATGCCGGGGCGCATCGGCACCCTGGCCGTCGGCGCCGAAGGCGACGCCGTGGTGATCGATCAGCGGGAGGGCCGCTTCGACCTGGTCGATTCCCACGGCATTGTCCGGCAAACCGGCATGAAGCTGGTCCCAACCGTGGTGATCAAGGGCGGCCGCGTCGTGCGAGCTGAGCCCTGAGACGATCGTAGCCGAGGGCGTCTCTGCCCTCTCGGGTCCGGGGTCAAGTGTCCAGAGTCAAGAGTCAATTGCTGACTGCTGACTGCAAAAAACGTGTGTGCTTCGTGCTTCGTGCCCTCAGCTCGGAATCACTTCCAACCGTATGGGACCGAGGCTATCGGCCACCTCAGCTTTGAGCGTCTGCGCGTACTCTGCGCCGGAGATGGCGTCGCGGTAGTGCACCGTGGCTACCAGCACGAAGTCTTCCGGCACACTCCAATCGGCGCTCAGGGGCGCCTCGGGTCGTGCGGGGTTCGATCCCTTTGTGCCCGGCGCCGCCAGCTCGAACACCAACCGGTACCACCCGGGCAATGCCGGGAACGTATCGATCTCGTCGATGGTATGACCGTGCGCGTCGCGCAGCGGCAAGCTGAGCGAGATCTGCAGGTCGCTGGCCGGATTACGGCCGTGATTGCCGATGATGAGGGTGGGCGGTGAGGAATTCACCACAGTGGCGAAGAGCACTGGACGCGACTCGTTGGCCATGGCCGCGCGCATTTCCAGAGTCTGTTGCTGCATCTGCGCGGTTTGGTTGTTCAGCGCGGTCAGCGAATCGACCGTCGCATCGGATTGGCGTTTCATCTGGAGGACGGTGAGGCGCTGGTAATACGCGGCAAAGACGATGCCCGAGAAGAGCCCGATGATCGCCAGAATGTCGATTGCCTGTTCCCAGTTCATGGCCTGGCCTGCGTACAACGTTGATCGGTGATGTCGACGCATATGTAGCATGAATGGCCTACCGGCGCGCAACCGTTTGGACGGCGTAGATGCAGCCCTCCGTGGCTGCTCCTGGAAGACAACGGCAGCCACGGAGGGCTGCATCTACACGGGATTGATTCGCGTACGTACGCCCAGCGTCATCGCTTCCACGTTGAAAAAACCGCCCAAATGTGCGAACATTTGTTCGTTACAGGGAGGATCTCTCGTGCTCGAGCGAGCCAGCGGACAGTTCACCATCGAAGGCAATGTCGAGGACATCTTCGGTGGCATCAGCGGAGCGACGCGTATCGCCCGCATCAGCCAGACCTGTCTGTTCACCGGCGCGTTACAGGGCGAGAGCATCGCGGAATACACCGCGGTGCTACCGCGCAATGCGGATGGCAGCTTCCAGGGATACCAGCGCATCTCCGGGACACTGGGCGATCGGGAAGGCGCCTTTGTCGTTTGCGTAACCGGCGACTACGCCAAGGGCCAGCCGCGCGGCTCGTGGACCATCGTGCCGAAATCGGGCTCGGGCGACTTCGTGCATATCCGCGGCAGTGGCACGTTCTCTCAATCTCCCGGCAAAGCGGGCAGCTATAAGCTCGAGTTCGATCTGCGCAAACCGCGCAAAGCGCGAGATGCCGCGTCCGTTACCGAGGGCGACCTGGTGCCAGGAATCGATATCGCGGCGGACGAGCCGGTCGCTTCTCAGGTGCAAGCCGATGCTACTGCGACATTGGAGGAGCCCGCGGTCTCGAAACCGGCTCGCCGCTCCCGCAAGAAGCAGGAACCGGCCGAGCCGGTAGTGGCGGAAGTCGAACCGATTGCCGTCGAACCGAAACCCGCCCCGCGGCGATCCCGCAAAAAGACAGCCCCGGTCGTCGCGCAGCCGGTGGCCGAAACGCCAGTGCCCGCACCGGCGCCCACGCGCAAGCGATCCCGGAAAAAAGAAACCCCGATCGTCGAGGAAGCCGCTGCCATCGCCGTCGAGCCGGCGCCGAAACGACGCCGAACCCGGAGCAAAGCAACCGTCGAGCAGATTGCGGCCGAACCGGCGCCGGTTGCCGAGACCCCGCGCAAACGAGCTCGCAAGCCCACCAAGATCGAGGCCGCGGAACCGATTGTGCCCGAGCCTGCGCCGGCCGCCGAACCAAAGCCCGCACGCCGCAAGAAGACCGTTACCCCGCCGCCGGAGCCCGTTCCCCTGCCCATCGCGCAGGACAAACCCACCCGCCAGCGC
>DASTFJ010000094.1:0-5980 GCA_035708745.1 Thermomicrobiales bacterium
TGAGCAACGGACCGCCCACCACCCGGCCCAGCACCTTTCTCGACGACATGGTCGATCGTTTGCAGAAACGCAACGTACCCGGCATCCTGATCTCCGATGCCAGCGGCGTCCTGATGGGCTATCTCTGGCGCACCGACGCCGAATCCGCCATGGCCACCGGCAACTGCACCCACACCTGGACCGACCGCGACTGCCCGACCTCCGAAATCTAACCGCCATCCCGACCGTCCCACCGTCATCGCGACCACCCATCGTCGTCCCGACCGAAGTGGAGAGTCTGCCCTGAGCGAAGTCGAATGGGGACCTCTCCGCACCCCGCACGAATCCCCCCTTTACCACCGCTGACCCGGCGCCCATTTTCTATACTGACGTCCAATGCAACCGTCCAATACGCTCAGAGGAGCCTTCGATGCCGGCCGACCACCCCTTCTCCTGCGACACCTCGGTCGCCCTCCCACCCCTCACCGCCGGCAACCAGATCATCTTCGCCAAAAACAGCGACCGCGCCGTCAATGAATGCCAGCCGCTCCGTCATTTCCCCCGCCAATCGCATCCCGCCGGCGACACACTCCGCACCCAATATCTCGAAATCCCCCAGATCGACACCACCTGGGAGACGATCGGCTCCGCCCCCTACTGGCTCTGGGGGTTCGAAATCGGCGTCAACGAATGGGGCGTCACCATCGGCAACGAAGCCGTTCACACCCGCGAAGCCACCCACGAGCAGGCCCTCATTGGCATGGACCTCGTCCGCCTCGGTCTCGAGCGCGCCCAGACCGCCTCCGACGCCGTCGAGATCATCGGCGCCCTCATCGAACAGTACGGTCAGGGCGGCAGCTGCGAAGCCACCCACTATCGCACCTACCAGAACTCCTTCATCATCGCCGGTATCGACGGCGCCTGGATCCTCGAAACCGCCGGTCACCGCTGGGTCGCCAAACGTGCCGGCGACCGCGCCGCAATCTCCAATCTGCTCACCCTCTCCGATTGGGACCGCTCCTCCCCCGGTATCCGGGAACACGCCGAAGCCGAAGGCTGGTGGAAACCGGACGGTGGCTTCGCGGCCGCCTACCAGAACCCCGACACCGATCTCACTACCCGCACCTGCCGCCTCGAACGCGCCCGCAAGATCCTGGGTGGCTACCAGCCAGGCATCGGCATCACCGACATGATGGCCGTCCTCACCGATCATGGTGACGCCGATCTCCCCACCGGCCCGCAACTCCTGCCCACCATTTGCGTCCACGCCAACCCCGCCTTCGACGGCGAAACCGCGGCCAGCATGGTCGTCAGCATCCGCCCCGACCGCCCCCGACTCCTCACTTCCACCATCTGGACCGCTTTCGGCTCCCCCTGCCTCAGCCTCTTCCGCCCCGTCTACCCCTATCTGGTCGGCCTGCCCGGCATCCTCTCCACCGGCAGCGCGAGCTACGACCCCACGTCCCCCTGGTGGGTATTCGAGCGCCTGCAACGCCTCGTCGCCCGCGCTCCCAGTTCTGCCGCCTTCGTTCGCGCCGCCTTCTCCGCGCTACAAGCTGATTTCTTCGCGGAAACCGAAACCGCCGAATCTCACGCGGCCGAACAGCTCGCCGCTGGAGACGAAGCGGGCGCCGTCGCCACACTACGCGCCCTCGTCGACGACACCACGGAGCGCGCCATCGCACTCGTCCAACAACTTACCCTCGAGCTTCCTTCCCATCCGGCATATACCCCCCTCCCGGCCCTCGCCGCCTATTGGGACGCCCTCGACGCCAAAGTCGCGGCCATCCTACTCGATGCCTAAAGAGAAATCCGCCATGGCAGCGAGGTGTCTTGGGGAAACGATCGTAGCGCAGGTGCCTCCGCGCCCTGCGATCGGCCACAGGCCGATAACGGCGTTGCCACCAAACCCGTTAATTGTGGCAACCAGGTTGAAATCCGCTAGAGTCCCGACCGGGCCGTTTCGCAATGTCGAAATACGCTGCCCGCGCACGACCAAAAGGAAAGAAGCCCGACGCGGACCCGGTTCCGCGGGCACGTAAATGCGAAGGAGTTTCACAATGCGCTTCATGTTGCTGATGTATCCCGGTCCCGGTTTCGACAAGCCATTGGACCAGATCACCGATATACCCCTCGAAGCCTTCGCGGAAATGGACAAGTTCAACAAGCGCCTCAGTGACGCCGGCAAGCTCCTCTCCGGCGACGGCCTGCACCCGTCCAGTGAGGGCGCCATCGTCAGCTTCCGCACCCCGGACAAAAAAGCCACCGTCACCGACGGTCCCTTCCCCGAATCGAAAGAAGTCCTCGGCGGCTACTGGATCATCCAGGCCGATTCGCTCGCCGAAGCCGTCGACTGGGCCAGCCAGGTCCCCGCCTGGGGCACCGAGCAGATCGAAGTCCGCCGCATCTACGACTTCGACGACTTCCCCCAGGAAGTTCAGGACGCCGCCCCCTTCGAAAAATCGGTGATGCAAGGCACCTCGTAGCCGGCATAGCCGTCCTCCCCTCTCCCTTCGGGGAGAGGGGCCGGGGGCGAGGCGATCCCGCTGCCCAAAACCCAACCTCAAAACCACAAACTCGCTCGTCCACACCTACGCGCGCTGCCTGCTGACTGCTGCCCGCTGCGTGCTCCTCATTGCACCTCGGTCGGAATCACATCCTCGAAAATCGCGCTCGTCCGCATCCGCTCCGACCGCTGCCGCAGAATCTCCGCGCTCATCAAAATCGTCACCGACGTCACGATCAGCAACGTCGACACCGCCGCGATCGTCGGATCGATCTCCTGCCGCAACCCATCCCACATCTTGCGCGGCAACGTCACCGCCCCCGTTCCACTGATAAAGAGCGCCACGATCAGCTCGTCGAACGACGTAATGAACGCGAACAACGCCCCCGCGAAAATCCCCGGCCGGATGATCGGCAAGGTCACATACCGGAAGGTCTGCCAGCGGTTCGCCCCCAGATTCATCGCCGCGAATTCCAGCCGCTCATCGAACCCATACAGCGTCGCCGACACATTGATCACCACGAACGGCAATGCCAGCGCCGTGTGCGCCAGCGCCAGCGCCAGCGGACTCCCCACGATCTGAATGCGCGCGTAGAAGAAATAGACCCCGATCGCCACGATGATCGCCGGGATCACCAATGGCGAAACCATGAACGCATTCGCCAGATTCTTCCCTTTGAATTTGCCCCGCACCAGCGCCAGCGACGCCATCGTCCCCAGAATCGTCGCCAGCAGTGCCGTCAGGCACGCCACCCAGATACTCAGCCAGGTCGCATCGACCCAATCGCCCCGGTCGAAATACTTCCGGTACCACTGTAGCGAAAACCCCGGTGGCGGAAACTGCAAATAGCTCGCCGAGCTGAACGACACCGGAATCACCACGAACACCGGAAAGATCAGATAGAACAACACCAGCGCGGTGATGACATAGAGCACGACCCGGGTGAGCGAAAGCCCCTTCATGTGCGCGCTCCCCCATACAGCCGGTCGACCCCCAGAATCTTGTTGAAGACCAGATAGACCAGCAGCGCCACCACCAGCAGAATCAACGCCAGCGCCGACGCGAACCCCCAATGCAGCGTATTCACCTGCTGCGCGATCAGCATCGAGATCATGATGTCCTTCGGACCGCCGATCAGCGCCGGGGTGATATAGAACCCGAGCGACAGAATGAACACCACCAGGCACCCGGCCGCCACCCCCGGCAACGACAGCGGCAGGAAGATATGCCGGAACACCTTCGCGTCGCTCGCGCCCAGATTCGACGCCGCCCGCAGATAACTCCGGTCGATTCCCCGCATCACCGAATAGAGCGGCAAAATCATGAACGGCAGCAGGATATGCACCATCCCGACATACACCGCCAGCCGCGTATTCAGCAGCTGCATCGGCTCGTCCCGAAGACCGAGATTGATCATCGCCCGGTTGATCGAGCCTTCCCGCCCCAGCAGCACCATCCACGCATACGACCGCACCAGAATGCTGGTCCAGAACGGAATCAATACCAGGATCAACAGCAAATTCGCCCGCGATGTGCGGATCGATGCCAGTACATACGCCACCGGATACCCCAGCAGCAACGTCAGCACCGTCACCACCGCCGCGATCCGCAACGTGATTAGATAGACATGGATATACCCATTGCTCGGAATCGACAGCCCGAGAAAATCCTCATGCCGCCGCACATTGGTCAGCTTGCGGAAGTTCTCCAACCCCCATCCCGGATCGTTGAACGACCGTGCCAGCATCGCCGCCACCGGATACCCATAGAACACCAGCAGAAACACCAACGCCGGCGCCAGCAACAGCAGATACCGCAGCTGCACCCTCCGCTCCAGTCTCCTGAAACGCGCCGCCTGCTCAGATGCGGTTGTCGTCACGGTCGATACAGACACGGCTTGCTTCGCCCCCTCTGTCATTCTGAGCGCAGCGAAGAATCTCTCTCGTCGGCCGCACGCTTCAATACATTCATTACCAGCAACCCATTACCGTCAAAACTCGTGCTCAGTCCCGGAGGGACTTCGCTTCTGTAGCCCGGGGTTTCAACCCCGGGTGTGCCGCCAATAAACCCATTCCGCCCATTTTCACGCTTGATTCTTGACACCTATTGCCCTTTGCCTCTTGCCTGTCACACCAACCGCGTATCCACATACTCCCAGGCCACCATCACCTCCTCCCCTCGCTCGTGCTGCGCCTCCCCCGCCCGGTTCGGACGCTTCAGCACCAGCCGCGCATCGTTCGGCAACACCACGTCATACCGCCGCATCTCCCCGGCGAAGATCACATTCTCCACCCGGCCCGGCGCCGTATTCATCCCGTCCATCGCCCCATTGGCGAAGACCAGCTTCTCCGGCCGCACGGTAACGGTCACCTCGCCACCATCGACCGCTTCCGCCATATGCGGCGAAACCAGCCTGCCGACTCCCGGCACGTCGATCTCGCACCGGCCATTGGCGGACTTCGCAACCGTCCCGCTCAGAAAGTTCGACTCCCCAATAAAGGAAGCAACGAACCTCGACTGCGGCTGGTCATACAGCTCGATCGGCGAGCCGATCTGCTCGATCCGGCCCTCGTTCATCACCGCGATCCGGTCGGACATCACCAGCGCTTCCTGCTGATCGTGCGTGACATACACGATCGTCACCCCGAGCTGGTCGTGCAGTTGTTTGATCTCCAGCTGCAAACTCTCGCGTAGCTGCTTGTCCAGTGCGCCCAGCGGCTCATCCATCAGCAACACCCGCGGATTGAACACCAGCGCCCGCGCTACCGCGATCCGTTGTTGCTGCCCACCGGAGAGCTGGCGCGGATAGCGCCCCTCATACCCCGGTAGCTTCACCAGCTCCAGCGCTTCCTTCGATTGCTTCGCGATCTCGCTCTTGGAAATCCCCCGCATCTTCAATGGAAAGGCGATGTTCTCCCCCACCGTCATATGCGGAAAGAGCGCATAGCTCTGGAAGACCATCCCAATATTACGCTTGTACGGCGGAATCGCCGCAATCGCGGTATCGTCGACCCAGATCTCCCCGGCGGTCGGAATCTCGAACCCGGCCAGCATCATCAGCGTGGTCGTCTTGCCCGACCCCGACGGACCCAGCAACGTCAGGAACTCGCCCGGACCGACGTCGAGCGAAACGCCATCGACCGCCACCACCGGCCCGAACCGCTTCTGCACCCGCTCGAACCGCACCTGCGCCCCATACGCCCCGATGCCGCCCTGCACTTGCTGTTGAATGCCGCTAACCGTCATCCGCTCCGCCGCCCTGCCGTTACGTCACCGGTCGTAGCTGAGGGCGTCTCTGCCCTCTCGATCCCACAACGAAGCCCCGGGGCCCGGTCGTAGCGCAGGGACCTGTGCCCTGCGATCGGGCGCAGCCCGATAACCAACGGTGCCCAAAATCCCATTCCCAGGAAGAACGATGTGGGGCACGCCACAAAACTCGTGCCCCACATCGTCTCAGGACTCAGGATTCCAGCCCGTTACCCCAGAATCCACTC
>DASTFJ010000095.1:0-2976 GCA_035708745.1 Thermomicrobiales bacterium
GTCTTGGTGGCCAGCGCCTTGGGGAAGTAGTCCACCAGATTCGGCGAATTGAGCGCCTCGATCCAGGAATTGATCGCTGGACAGGAGGCGAGCAATTCATCCTCTGGAACCTCGACACCAGTCCGCGCGGTCGGTGTGCAATACATGACGTTGTATTCGGCCTGCGCCTCGGGGGTCGCCAGACTCTGGATGAATTCCCAGACGAGCTGCTTCTCGTCGTCCGAGATGTCCTTGGGAATCGCCATGACATTGCTCGAACCGCCGAAGATATGCGGGAAGGGGAGCTGGGTCGCCTTCAGGTGCGGCTTCACCTCCTCTGGCGCCGAGTTCATGAATCCCTGACCCCACGGGCCGTCGAACCACATAGCGAGCTTGCCCTGCTGCAGAAGCTGGCGCAGCGGACCGGTTTCCATGCTGGTCGGCGTTACTCCGGCTTTGACCAGTTCGACCCAGTTGCTAACGCCTTCAACCGCCTCCGGGGTATTGATCGAGGGGGCGTCGTCGGTCGTGACATGACCGCCCGCGCCGACGATCCAGACCGAGACATGGGTAAAGAGATTCGATCCCGGCACCGTGGTCGTACCGTATCCGAATTGATCGGGGCCGGTGGTCAGGGTCTTCGCCGCAGCGATCAGCTCATCCGCCGTGGTCGGCACCGCGACCCCGGCATCGTTCAGCAGCTGCTCGTTGTAGATCATCGAATAGCCGTACGCCAGCAACAGCAGGGCGTAGTTGACTCCCTCCCACTCGCAACCGGACTGCAGCGGCGTCCAGTTCTGCAGGATATCGGTCTGCTCGAAATAGGAATCGAGCGGTTCCAGGAATCCCTGTGCCGCAAACGGCAGCAGATTCAGATACGGAATATGCAGGATCTGCGGCGGATCGCCCGCCGCGAACTGCGTCGTCAACTTGTCGGCAACGTCGCCGACCGGGATCTTGGTGAAGTCGATCGTGACATTCGGATGCGATGTTTCGAAATCGGCAATCCGGGCTTTGAACCAGTCGGACGAACCGGGCTCGTCCTGCTGCCAGGACGGAAACCGTAGTGTGACCTTGTCTTGCGCGCGCACGCGTCGCGTTTTCGTCAGAACTGCCGGTGCTCCTGCGAGCGCTGCAACCGCTCCAGCACCGCCAGTGGTGCGCAAAAGATTACGTCGTGTAATCCGTGCCATGCGACTCCTCCTTGTGTCGCGGAACACCGGCCGATCCGGGTCCCTACCGAATGAACTGGTCCTGTGGAACTCAACCTCCTTGCATACGAAGCTGACCAAGCAATGAAGCGCGTGCATGCGTCAGATGCGCGTCGATGGCGATCTTGAGCGCCTCGCGATCGTTGGCCTCGATAGCGGCCAGGATGGCCAGGTGTTCGTTGGTTTCACTGGGTACGCGCCCGGTCCAGTGTTCCGAACGGGAGTGGATCAGCGCCATCTGGATGTGCGCTTTGAGCTGCCGGTAGATCTCGGCAAGCCGCAGGTTGCCGCTGAGATTGACCAGCACCTCATGAAATTCGAGATTGAGCCGGAAGTGCTCTCCCACTTCGGCCGCCGTCTGAATGCGGCGCACGAGCTCCCGCAGCCGCTCCACATCTGCCGCGGTGACGTGCAGTAGCAGCGTGTCGGCCGCGAGCTGTTCGAGCGCGGCGCGAATGGAAAGCGATTCGGTTAACGCCCGCTCGTCGATCTCAGTGACGAAGGTGCCCCGCCGGGGTGACGTGCGCACCAGATCTTCCGAAACCAGCAATCCAAGCGCGCCCTTGACCGGCGTCTGACTGACGCCGAGCTGGCGCGCGATCAGATCGACCGGCAATCGCTCTCCGGGTGCATAAACCCCGGTGAGGATGCGATCGCGCAGCAGCTCGTAGATCGTATCCGTCAACCGCTCGGGCTGGAGTGTCACGAGCTCGGGCATCACTATGCGGCGCTCCGGCAGAAATCGATGTGTGGAATCTGAAATCTAAAATATCACATTTCAGCCGCAAGGGATCCCTACCCCCGGGGCGCGCCAGGTTGGAGTTTTTTCGCAGTCATGATTTTGCCTAGATTCACAGAGAATCTTGGCGACATTGCATAGAATTGGAGTTAGTTATGGAAAGTAAAAGGAAGCGGGGAACTGGAACCGTATGCGAAGGAGCGCAGACGATTCCCCGCCTCATCGCCTACGCAACCGGTATCACCGGCTTCGCCCGTTCGATACGAGCTCGCTCTTCCGGTGAATTCATCGCCTCCCACAGGTCGATTCGGCGTTGCACATTCAGCCAGAACTCAGCGCTATTCCCAAAAACACGTGCCAGGATCAGCGCCGTTGACGCGGTAATGCCCCGGCGATCGTTGCATAGCTCATTGACGTGCTTGCGTGGTACGCCCATGGCCGCGGCTAACGATGTCTGCGTCAAGCCCATTGGTTGGATGAACTCCTCGACAAGGATTTCTCCGATGGTTGCCGGTTTTCGAGTTGTGAGTAGCATCGATCACCTCACCGACAGCTACGTTGGTCGCGTGTCTCCGGCCTCAGGGCTCAGGACCTGTCTAGCTGTCCTCGACTGGCTTGTTCAGCTCGCTGAGCTGGACCTTTTGCTTGCCCTGATCGTCGAAATTGGCGGCGGACAGCCATTGCTCGAAATTCGGGCGCAAGCGTGGCCATTCGCCGTCGAGAATCGAATACCAGGCGGTGTCGCGGTTGTGTCCCTTGACGATGAGGTGTTGATAAAAGGTGCCCTCGTACCGGTAGCCGAGCCGGTTGGCAGCCTTGCGCGATGGTCCATTCAGGGCATTGCATTTCCATTCGAGCCGCCGGTAACCCAGATCGGACATCGCATAATCCATCATCAGGTAGAGTGCTTCGGTCGCTGCCGGGGTCTTCTGCAACGGCGAGCCGAACATGATGTGCCCGATCTCGATCGACCCCGGCAAGGGATGGATATTGAGATAGCTCGCCATCCCGGTCACCCGATCGGTGCGCTTGTCGCGAATCGCAAAG
>DASTFJ010000096.1:0-4460 GCA_035708745.1 Thermomicrobiales bacterium
AGCTCCACCAGCCCGGCCAGATGACGACGGCCCATGCCACCGCATCCAACGATCGCCAGTCGCAAAGGATCCATCTCGCGCACCTCAGGGTACGAAGAGCAACATGACGGGAGACGGAGATTCGATGCTGGCGCCGGTGGCGGTCAGGCGACCAGTTTCGGCATCGCGCTGGAGAACAGTGATCGTATCGCTGTATTGATTGGCGGCCAGCAGCCATTCGCCGGTTGGATCGAGGGTGAAATTGCGCGGTTCCTGGCCGCCGGTCGGGACGATCCCGACGATCTCCAGCCCGCGTGATTCGGCATCGAACGCCGCGACCGCGATGCTGTCGTGCCCACGGTTCGAGCCGTAGACAAAGCGGCCATCCTGCGAAAAGAGCACATGCGCGCAGCTGCTCTTGCCGGCGAAATCATCAGGTAGCGTGGAAACGCTGGACACCGGGGTCAGACTCCCATCCTGGTCGATCCCAAAGCTCACCAGCGTCGAATCGAGCTCGCCGATGACGACCATCGTCTTCCCGTCCGGTGAGAAGGCGAAGTGCCGCGGTCCCATCCCGGGGGTCATGGCGATCGCCAGGGAATCCTCCAAGACGCCGATCGCGGTGTCGAGTCGGTAGCGCAGCATCTGGTCGGTTCCCAGATCGGTGACATAGATGAACCGGCCATCCGGCGACGGCGCGATCATGTGGGGATGCGGCGCTTCCTGCCGGTTCGGATCGACGCTCTTGCCGGTATGCGCCAGCACCTGGCTGGCCGGTTCGAGCGTCCCGTCGTCCCCGATCGGGAAGACCGCCAGGTTGCCCCCGGTGTAATTGACTGCCAGTAAGAACCGGCCGCTCCGGTCGAGACTGAGATAGCAGGGATGCGCGCCGCCGGTCGGCTGGCTATTTAGCCGCCGCAACTCCCCGTTCTGCGGGTCACGCGCGAGGGCGGTGACCCCGCCATTTTCGAGCTCGTTTACCGAGTAAAGAAACGCCCCATTCGCCGATGGCACGAGAAACGACGGATTACGCGCTTCGGTGGTCGACGCAATTGGCTCCAGGACGCCGCGTTCCGCATCGAACCGCGTCAACCCGATCCCACGTGCGTGCCCCATCGGGTCCTCGGTGTACGCCCCGACATAGAGGACCATGCGCCTTTCCTCCTTCTATTCGAGCGTCGAATGCCGGTCGATGTTCCGCCAGTGCAGCCTACACCGAAATCAGCAAGAGCCGCGACACCCTCGAATTACTTCTTGACTTTTCATCGCAACAGCAAAAGCAGCCTAGAATCCAATGACATATGCACTTGTTCCCCTCCGACTTCCCCTCGCCTTGTGACCAGCCGAAGCCGAACTGGAACACATCTCCGGCGCCCATGCCGGAAAGGCTTCACGGCCAGCCTCTTCCCTCCGTCGAACGGTAGCCGCGACCGTCGAGACTACCGTGGATCCGCACCATGCGGGCAGTAACGCCCGGCGCCAACTCGCGCCGCTGCATTCTCCTCACCCGTGGCCCGCCACGACGCCGGCTGTCGACATAGGTTGAACGACGGCCACCTCAACACGTGTTTTCCGATCGATAGGCTCAGTAAAGGAGATGTGTATCCATGAGCGATTCGGAAACCAGGAGCCCGGCCCAACATATTGCCGAGCAGCGGCTCGATCGCCGCACCTTTCTTCAGGGAACCGGTGCCGCGGTAGCCGCCGGTTCGATTGGCGCGGCGGGAGCGATCGTTCACCCCGCTTCGGCGCAGGACGCCACCCCATCCGCGGCCGGATCGCCCGAGGCCATGCCCGGAATGGACATGACCACGGTCGAGCGGCCTGCGGCATTCTTCTCGATCCATGAGGCTGCCACAGTCGACGCGTTGGCCTCGCGGCTCATTCCCGGTGACGAGAGCGATCCCGGTGCACACGAAGCCGGCGTGGTCTTTTTCATCGACCGCACGCTGGCCGGCACCAATCTGGGGTATGACCTCAAGACCTACAAGCAGGGGCCGTTTCCAGTGGTTGAGGAATCGCAAACCCCGGTCGAGGCTTCGAGCGTTCCCGATTCCTATCGCGCGGTCATCATCAGCGCGGACAACATCTCCCGCTATGGGTTCCAGTCGATCCTGTCACCGCAGGACATGTACCGGCGCGGCATCGAATTTCTCGATGCGCACACGAATGCCAACTACCAGAACGATTTCGTCGATCTGGACGAATCCCAGCAGGACGAAGTGATCACCAACCTGCAGCAGGACAAGGTCGAGGAATTCACCGGTCCAGGCGGCGCGGCGTTCTTCAGCGTGTTGCGCAACGACGTCATCAAGGGGATGTTCAGCGACCCGATGTATGGCGGAAACATCGGCAAAGTGGGCTGGTCATTGATCGGCTATCCCGGCGCCCAGCGCCTCTACACCTCCGAGGATCTGAAGAACACGTCGTTTAGCCGGCCGCCGCAGTCGCTTGCCGAAATGATGGCCGCCGAGGGCCACTAGGAGAACACCATGGCACTTCCGCATGTCAATGTCGTCACGATCGGGGCAGGCTGGACGGCCGGCATTCTGGCCGAGCAGCTGACCCGCGCCGGACAGACCGTGGTTTCGCTCGAGCAGGGCGAGATTCGCGATACCGCGCTCAACTTTAGTCACGACCACGACGAGCTGCGCTACCAGGTGCGGCGCGACATGATGGTCGATCTTCAGCAGGAAACCTGGACCTGGCGTCCATCGCCTCGGGAGACGGCTCTGCCGATGCGGCAATACGGCTCATTCAACCCCGGCAAGGGCACCGGCGGCGCCGGGGTCCATTGGGCGGCTCAGCACTGGCGCTTCTACCCGTCAGATTTCCAATACCGCACGCATCACGTCGAGCGGTATGGCGAGGATAAGCTCCCGGCCGGGAATCGAATCCAGGATTGGCCGGTGACGTACGACGAGATGGAGAAGTACTACGACGCGGTCGACTACGACATCGGGGTTTCGGGCAAGGCCGGCAATCTGAACGGCGAGCAGATCGAGGGCGGCAACGTCTTCGAAGGCCCGCGCAGCCGGGAATACCCGATGAAACCGCTGACCACTTCCCTAACCGGCGACAAGTTCACCAAGGCCGCCAACGAGCTGGGATATCACCCGTTCCCGCAGCCGGCCGCGATCCTGTCCGAAGCGTATAAGGATCTGGCAGGCAACCCCCGCGGCGCGTGTATCTATTGCGGCTTCTGCACCCGCTTCGGCTGCGAAGTCGCGGCCAAGGCAAGTGCGATCGTGACGCACATTCCAGCAGCGATGGCGACCGGGAAGTACGAGATTCGCCCGCTCTGCTATGTCTACCAGATCAATACCGACAGCGACGGCAACGCGACTGGCGTCTCATACATCGATGCGAGTGGCCGCTCGCAAACCCAAACGGCCGATGTCGTCATCGTCTCGGCGTACACGCTCACCAATGTCAAGCTGTTGCTCCGGTCGACCTCGAATGTCCACGCGAGCGGTATCGGCAATGACCGCGGCCTGGTCGGCAAGAACTACACCTACCAGCTGGGCGGTGGCGGCTCGAGTGGGCTCTTCGAAGGCGAGCGGTTGAATCTGTTCATGGGCAATGGCGGCATCCAGGCGCTGATCCATGATTTCAACGCGGACAACTTCGACCATTCGGATCTCGATTTCATCGGCGGCGCCTCGATCGGCTGCGGCAGCGGCGAGCACAACCCCATCAGCTCCGTCGGCGGCGTGCCCACCGAGAGCGGGGCCACTTGGGGTAAAGAGTGGAAAGAAGCGCTCCGCAACAATTGGGATAGCCGGGCCGGCATCGGCACCCAGGGCGAGAGCCTGCCATACGACGATCAGTATCTCGATCTCGATCCGACCTATCGCGACCGCTTCGGTTTTCCGCTGTTGCGGTTGACGTTCGATTGGCACGAGAACGACTACAACATGATCCGCTACCTCTCGAAAAAGATCCGCGGGATCATGGAGAACATGGGCGCCAAGGACATCAATACGCAGGAAGAGCTGCGGCCCTATTCGATCGGCCCGTATCAGAGCACGCACTGCACCGGCGGAGCCATCATGGGCAGCGATCCCAGCAATTCCGTGACCAACAAATACGGGCAGGTCTGGGACACGCCGAATGTCTTCGTGACCGGCGCCGCCCTCTTCCCGCAAAACGCGGGCATGAACCCCACCGGCACCGTGCTGGCGTTGGCCTATCTGGCCGGCGACGGATTGGTGAACCAGTACTTGGGCGAGCCCGGTGAGTTGATCTCCGGTTGATGGCCGAATTCCAGGTGATTCGCCGGAGGGCGGACTCGATCGAGTCCGCCCTCCGTCCGTTTCCTGAACCGATTGCGATCTATTCACCGTTGTCCCTATTCAGCAAAGATGCGGGACGAGCCCGAATTGTTCATCAAGCCGAACGGCACTTCGCATAAACCGTAGTGGCAGACCTCTGTGTCTGCTTTGGGCGAGAGCAGAAACAGAGGTCCGCCACTACGGTTT
>DASTFJ010000097.1:0-8358 GCA_035708745.1 Thermomicrobiales bacterium
GCGTGAAATGGCCCAAAAGGGGAATGTCCGCACCCGGCTCGAGCGGTCACACTACGCATCAGGCCCGCCGGCCGATCCACGCATGGATAAACTTAGCGACCCGTCGCTCGACGAAGGAGCATGTCCGATGACCGAACAGCAAGGAGCCGCGCTCCTGCAAGACCCGGCTGTCCGCGCCTATATCTACGGCTACCCAATGGTCTATGACCTGGACGAAGCCATCTCCATGACGACCAAACCGAAGATTTCCATCGGCGCGCCGGTCAATCGCTTCGCACATGCCACCGTGCTCTCCGGGCCGGACGACAAATTCGTCTCCCTCAACAATGACACGCTCTATTCCATCGCCAATTGCGACGTCACCAGCGAGCCGCTGGTGCTTCATCTGCCGTCAACCGGCGAGCGCTATCGCGTGATGCAGTTCGTCGATGTCTGGACCAACAACTTCGCCTATCTCGGCACCCGTGCCACTGGCAACGGCGAAGGGCTCTTTCTCCTCGCGGGACCGAACTGGACTGGCGATGTCCCCGAGGGCATGAGTCTGGTGCAGGCGCCCACAAATGTCTTCTCCATCGTCGGGCGTCATGCGGTCGATGGCATGGCCGATGTCCCCAATGTGGAAGCGATCCAGCAGGAAACCTGGCTCACCCCGCTCAGCGCCTATCCCAACGTCTCCGACGGCAGCGACCGCAAGATGGGCGACTGGGACATGGCCCCCTACGACACCCGGGTGGGCGACGACCTCGTCTTCTGGGAGAAGTTCCGCGCCTGGCTGAAGCTCTTCCCGCCGCCGACCGAGGAAGATGCCTTCGTCGCCCGGCTCGAGCCACTCGGATTGCTGGCCGATGAGAGTCCCTATGTCGATCCCGATCCCAAGCTGGCTGCCATGCTGCGAGCCGCCCAGGCGAACGGCCACGCTGCTATCCCCATCCTCTCGAAACAGGGCGCCAAAACGGTGAACGGCTGGGCCTCGGCCGCGCACCTCTTCGACTACAACCTTTATCGCCTCGGTCCCGGTACGATCGACGCTCCGGAGTGGAAGCAAAGCGATTCGAAGGTGGTCTATGCCATGCGCGCGATAGCGGCGGATGGCGGTCTCTGGGGGAACCACGGCTACGAGGCCTACTATGCCTGGAGTTTCGTCGATGGCGACGGAAATCAGCTCAATGGCGCCAACCGGTACGTCATGCACTTCGACACCCCGCCTCCGGCCAAAGCCTTCTGGTCGGTCACGATGTACGACATTCCCCACTACTACCTGGTGGACAACCCGATCGATCGCTACTCCATCGGCGACCGCACGCCCGGTCTCATCATGAACGTCGACGGTTCGCTCGATCTTTATCTGCAGCGCGACGAGCCAACCGATCCGAAAGCGAAAGCCAACTGGCTTCCCACCCCGGCAGATGACTTCCGCCCGCTGGTGCGCATCTACCTGCCGGAGGTGCCGGTGCTCGACGGAACCTACAAGCTTCCGCCGATCCAGAAGGTGTCGTAGGCGCGATTTCGACTTCACCGCCCCCCTTACTCCGTAAACCGCCGTGCCCATCGATCGCGCATGGGGCGCGTTTGCAAACTCAATTCAATTGGGCCTACGCCCTTGCAACGAGCTTTGCGAACACGCCCCAACCCCCGCTCCCAACTCCTCGCTCCGATCACCCGGCAGCCATGACCACTCGGACAACCAAGCTCGTTCCGGTACACTGACCCGACCATGCTCGGCAGACGCGCACCGACTCCGACATCCGGCCCCTCGACGGCTGAACCGATCTCCTGGAAACGAAATCTCTACGCGCTCTGGATCGCGCAAACGCTGGTCCTGGTGGCGTTTACATTTCGGGATGCCTTCCTCCCTTTCTATATGAAAGAGCTCGGAGGCCTGACCAACGACCAGGCCGCCCTCTGGTCCGGCGCCTCGATGGCGCTCGGAGCGCTGGTCATGGTGGTGGCCGCGCCCTTTTGGGGATCCATGGCCGACCGTCACGGCCGCAAGCCCATGGTGCTCCGCGCGATGTGGGCGTCCGTCATCACCGCCGCATTGATGGCATTCGCCATGGCGCCCTGGCAGTTGGTCGTCTTGCGCATGACCGAGGGCGCGTTCGCCGGCACCGTGGCCGCCTCCGCCGCCCTGGTGGCCTCTACCGCCCCCAAGGAGCACATGGGCTACGCCCTCGGCTTGATCCAGACGGCCGTCTTCGCCGGAGCCTCGATCGGCCCCTTCCTGGGCGGCGTGCTGGCCAATCTGATCGGCTATCGCGCGACCTTGCTGAGCTCGGCCGGACTCCTCGCTATCGGCGGGGTCATCGTGCTCGTCTTTGTGCGGGAAAGCTTCGTGCCGGCCGAGCGCGGCCCGGAACGCGGGTTGGCCGCCATCAAGGCCTCGCGCGCGTGGCTGCTCACACCCACCCTGCTGACGATGACCGCCATTCTCGTGCTCATGCGGTTCGTGCAGATGGGCGGCCGCCCCATCCTTCCGCTCTATATCGAGTCGCTCGGTCACTATACCGAGGCGCGGGCTGCGTCCCTGGCCGGCATCTCCTTCGGTCTCATGGGACTCACCAGCGCCATTTCCTCGATGGTGCTGGGCCGCCAGGGCGATCGCGTGGGTCATCGGAAAATTCTGGTTGTCTGCCTCATTGCCTCGGTCATCTGCTACTTCCCCATGGCGGCGGTCATGGCCGCCTGGCAGGTCATTCTGTTGCAAGCACTCTTCGGTTTTGCGCTCGGTGGATTGCTTCCGTCGACCAATGCCATCATCGCCGCCAACACACCGGCCGAACGCCGGGGAGCCGTATTCGGCTTCACGTCCTCCGCCGGATCCATGGGCGCCTTCGTCGGCCCGCTCACTGGCTCGATCCTCGCCGCCACCATGGGTTTCCGCTTCGCCTTCGCCTTTCTCGCCGCCGTCCTGCTTGTGGCCTCGGCCGCCATCCTCTGGACCCAGTACAGCGGCCGCGTATCGTTCGCCGAAGCCCCGGCGCCCAGCCCGAAAGCGTGAACCGGGGATTCGGGTCAAGAGTCCAGTGTCCAGAGTCAAGAGACAAGCTCGGAAACTCGCACTGGACTCTTGACACCTGACTCTTGACGAAAAAACGCTCCCTACGCGGTCGTCGCCTCGTCGCAATTGCCGCTCGAGGCCTTGACCGGCATTCCGTACCGGCAGGTCCGGTCCACGATGCTTTGCACGCCCTCTGTTCCAGTGGTCGCGTCTTCGGGATTCTCGTAGTCGACCATCAGACCGACATCGCTCAGATCCCAGACCGCCACGTCGGTGGCCGTCATGATCAGTGGCTGCGCGTTCGGGTCGTCGTTGGAGTATTCGATCCGCTCGACCACATCGCCCGCGGCCGGTTGGCTGTTTAGCATGAACGACGCCGCTACCTGCCCATTGGCCCCCAGCGTGGCCGCGCCCTGGTACACCACCACCGCCATTACATTGTGCGCGCCGGGGGTGAGATCGACCGATCCGGCCGGCATAACGCCCCAATTCAGCAGCGTGTAGCCGCTGGCGGTATAGGCGCCCAGCCCCCAATGCGCCGCTGCGCCGTCGCTCTGAATGAAGAAATCGGTGCAGTTTCCCGCGGGATCGACCCAGAAGCAGAAGCCAAACAGCCAAAGGCCGGAGGATTGCAACGGGGTCCAGAATGTGAGCTCCGCATAGAGCTCATCGAGCTGGACGCCCAGCGGCACGTTGGCCGCCTGGTTGGGAGCCACCGGGCCGGTGCGGCGAATCGGCTCGGCCACGGGCGGCGACAGCACCGACGTGATCGCCGATTGCACATATGCCGCTTCCGGATCGTAGGGCGGCGCGGTCAATGCTTGCGGCGCAGTGCTGGGAGCGGGAGCGAGCTCATGGCCGTCTCCCATGGAGCTTTCGAAGCCCGTGGAGCCGAGGTCGGCAACCGTCAGATTGTCGAATGTCGCGGTCAGACCACCGATCGCACCGACCCTCGATCCGACGCCGAGGTAAGAGGAGCCATCGGTGTATTCCGTGTCGAACGCGGTCAGCACGGTCCCACCATTGACGATCGCGCTGATCCGGGTGTCCTGACATTCGATCCCGATCTGGTTCATGGTCGCGCCGCTGTTCAGGGGGACCGGCGCTTCCGTGCGGTCCAGAACCCAGGAATGCTCGCCATCTCTACTGCTCAAAGTGGCTTCGGCGGTGTCCAGGTCGACCATGAGGCGGTAGCCGCTGTGGCCAGGTCCGGCGCGGCAACCCACGACGACGTACTTCAGATTCACGTCTCCGCTAATCGCGACGTCGAACAGCACCTGGGTCCCTGCCATGGACGGCGCCTTGATCTCCGTGAGGATCTCTTTTGGGGCGGCCTGTTCAGGGGCCTGAACGACGAACGTGCCGTCCTGGTACGCAAAACTGATGATCGCCGGGTCGGGTGATTCGGTGCTGAGCAGGCCATCCGCTTCCGAATCCATGGTGTCGGTGTAGGCGGCACTCTGAGCGGTGACGAGCGAGCTTCCTCCCAACCAGCCGACCACCGAGGCAAGCAATGTGCAGAGCAACGACAGACGCAGCAGTGTGTTCATCATCGTTCCCTCTCCGGTCTGCATGCCACGCTAAAGCGCCGCGGGAGCAACGCTTCCCGAAGGGATATCGAAGATGTCGGGCACCAGGCCGCTGGACAAATCCCAGACCGAAAAGTCGCTCACGCTCATCGGCAGCGTGGCGGTCTCGGCCGGGTTGGCCGGACTGAACCCAACTTCTACGAACACATCACCAGCGGTGGGTGCGACCGGCAACGTCACCACCGCGTCCAGCCCGTAGGTAGCGCCGCTCAGGATCGCCACGCCCTGGTAGACCATGAACGCCAGGTTATTGACGGCGCCGGGCGTGAGATCGAGCGCCCCCGCCGGAAGCGGACCGGATTGCAACACTTGATACCCGCCGCCGGCCGTTCCCTGACCGAGATTCCAGGTTGCCACGCCGTTCTCCACCCGCAGGTAGAGGTCGTAGAAGTTTCCGGCCGCATCGGACCAGAAGCCGAATCCGACCGCCCAGGCGCCCACCGGTTGTTGCGGCGGAGTCGTGACGTACATCACCGCATAGAAATCGCTCAGCGCCACATTGGCCGGCATCGTCCGAAACTCGGCGCCCAGATCGACCGAGCCAGCCAGTTGATTGGCGGCCGGATCCATAGCCAGCGTGACCCAAAGTGCGTCATCGAGCGCGCCCTGAGGGTCGACGCGCGGATCGGTGATGGGGAGCATGCCATCCTGATTGGCAGTGGTGACGAGACCCGGCCCGACGTTGGTCGACCCGCCGCGATCGGTGATGGTGAGATTGTCGAAGCCAGCCAGCAAGCCGTCGACGGTGGCGCCGCCCGCGCCAGCGCCGATGTAGGACTGGCCGGAGGCATACGTGTCATCGGTCGCCGACACGAGCGCCTGCCCGTTGACGCTGCCAGTAATGACATTCTGCTGGCAGTCGATGGCGATGTGGTTGGAGGCGCTCCCGGTCAGCACGGCGGGAGAGACCTCGACCGAGCTCAATCCGGTGAAGGTGCCGTCGAAATTCGAGCGCCAGAGTGCAACGGACCCGTTTTCCGGGTGGACTTCGAACATATACCCCGTGTCGTTGGCGCCGGCCCGGCACCCGATCAGGGCATATTTGCTGCGCGGGTCGCCGGCGATGGCGACATCGATCTCGACCCGCGTGTTCGTCGAATCGGGCAGCCCGATGAAGGAGTAGAAGTCACCGTTGTACGATGGTTCCAGTGCCTGGATGACGTACTGGCTGTCCTGGTACCCGATCAGGAAGCGATCGGGGTTGCTCGATTGAGTGCTCAGGAGCCCGGCGTCCGGGGAATCCATCGAATCGATATAGATTTGGTCCTGAGCGGAAACGAGGGAAGCGTGGCCGCCCCAGGCGGCGATGGTGACGGTGAGCAGAACGCAAAATAACGAAACGCGAACGATCCAACTCATAAGTGACCACCTCGTCATGTAGTTCGATTACGTGGACGTCCATTAAGGTTCGAACCGCCCGCAGTGTATGGCTGAGCTTGACCATAAACAGCCCCTAGTTCGGCGTATTTTTTTGATCACAAATTGGTGGGGCGTGTCGAGAATGACGTATGGGGGTGAGGAGTCAGGAATTTGGAGTTGGGAGTCAGGCAGTTGGCATCTCAGGACCAGGGCTGACCAGCGATCGACCACTAGCCAATGGGATCGAACGAGCCGTGCTTCGTATTCCGGCAAGGTCGCCAGGCGATTTCACCCAACTCGGTCTCATCACGCATCCCTTCTCTTCCAACATGCGTCAGGAATAGCCAGATCCCCGGGTCGCTCTGAATTCGCGCGGACCTCGCTCGCTCCTGTTGGCCCCCAAAGCCAAAAAACCGTTCGAAGAACACACCGGGCTTCGCCAGCACCTGCTGCTTCGTCTCCGCATGACCGCTGTTCGCCGAAAACCGGGACACCGGCGGCAACACCGACGTAATCGCCGTGCCAGTTGCCTGGATCGCGCCATCGTGAAACGCGGTCTCGATGAACGCCCGCGTCTCCTTCGACAGTGCGAAAAAGCGCGTCCGAGCAACGTTCGATGGCAGAAATCAGGCCGGGAGGCCGTCGATCAAACGCTCCGAAAAGATCTTGGCGATCGTATACAGCGACTGCATCGGGTTGGCGCCGACCGACGTGGGGAAGATGCTGCTGTCCATCACGTACACGTTCGGCACCTCTTCGCCGTTGGCCGCCCAAAGCCGGTGATTCAACGAGACGACCCCGCTGGTATTCGGTCCCATCTTGTTCGTCGCCTGGCAGTGCGCGGACGTAAGGACGGTGCGATTGGGCACGAACTGAAGGTTTTGCTCGACCGTGTCGGCCTGGGAGATATCGGTCAGATAGGTGACCTGCATCGGATCGAAATCCGGCAAGCCCAGCACATTCTCATTGGTGGGGATGACGACCTTCTTCGCGCCGGCGAGGAACATCATCTTGATGCCGATGCCAACGCCAATCCGGAACCGCTCCGTGTCCGCATCACTCAGGGCATAGTGCAGCGCCGTATCCCCGTTCTCGTCGAGAAAGACGCGATTGTCATCCGACGGCGTGTCGATGAGCGTGCAGCCGAATCCGACATAGTCGTTGAAATGCACCAGCTCATCGTAGACCTGCTTGCCGCTTCCCGGCACCATCACCGCGCCGTAGGCTGGCAGGCCGCCCATCGTTTCGTAGATGAAGCCGGGCGTCACGCCGAACGCCGCACAGAAGGTGGCGCTATCGAGCCCTTCGAGCAGATTGATCGTGTGATCGAACAGACCAAGGAGCGGGAAGGACACATGGAGGATGAGACCGCGTCCGATATGCGGGTTGGCGACGGCTGGATTCGCCTTGGCGGTATCGAGCAGGATGCGCGTCGTGCCAATGGTGCCGGCGGACAAGATGATGTCGTTTGCTTCGATGGTGACGGAATCACCCGGCGCGATGCCGAGATTCGACGGATCGACGACTGTGTTGCCGTAGTCGGTCCACGGCGCCGTCGTATGCAACCGCACGCCGGTCGCGCGCATGCCGCTCTCGTCGAAGAGAATCTCGTCGACGATCGCGTCGGGAATGAGACTGAGCGGATTCTCGCTATCGCCGAGGGCCGGATAGATGAGCTGGCGGGCGGCATCCAGCTTGTCGTCGACCGGCGACGGAGAATCGCCGACCGGGATACGGTTCAGGTGGTAAAGCGACGGATCGACGCCGTAGGCGAACGCGCCGTCCCAGAGTGCCCTGTTGTCGTTGTTGATCTCGCTTTCGGAAACCAACCGGGTTCCGATTGCCTTCCGCACCCAGTCGTAGGCGGTGGCGAGCCGTTCGGTCGAATAGGAGCTGTCCATCAGCCCCTCTGCGATCCAGGCATTGATGCGGGCCTGGATGGTCGATTCGAGCGGCGAAAAGGCGAGGTCGATGTTGACGGCGGTGCCCCCGCCAAGCGCCTCGCCGGCGCGGATGATGACCGAGTTATCGATCGTCGCCGCCCGGTCGTTCTGGTACATGAGGCGCGGATAACTCATGGTCGTCATCGAACCCCAGACAACGAACGGGCCTTTTTCGAGCAGAACGACGCGCTTGCCGGCCGCCTGAAGCTGGCTTGCCATGGTGGCGCCGGCGGGGCCACTGCCAACGACCAGATAGTCGATCGGTCCGGCGCTATGCCGGATCGTTTTCTCCGCGGCGTCGTAGACGAGCTGGCTGGGCGCGATGGCCGGCGCATTCACCCGAGCATAAATGTCGGGGCGATTGACGAACACGGGCGGCGCCAGGAATTCCGCCAGGGGCTCGGCAAGCGGCAAATCCCAGATCGAGGAGAGGTAGGCCTCGCGCAGGACCTGCGCCATCTGGGTCGAC
>DASTFJ010000098.1:0-7772 GCA_035708745.1 Thermomicrobiales bacterium
CGCGTTCAGAAGCGCCGCAGAAACCGACTTGCAAGGAACCCTGCGCAACGCCGGTCTCCCGGACGAGCTCCTGAGCCGGTTCGTCGTGAGCGATACCGACCAGAGCGGGAATGCCCCGATGGGACTTCGCTCAGAGCGTAAGCAGATCTGGATCTGCGAAATCGAGGGCGACACCAAGCGCTGCTGGTGCACGAATTGCGATTACCCGTAGCGGGCCAGCGGTCACTCAACCGATCGATGATCGAGGCAGGAACAACCGGGAGCATCCTCCGATCACTCGGCTGGATGGTCCCGGCTTGCTCCGCGCCGTCAATCGACGGTGCGTACGGTGATTCGTTGTCCTATGCCGCCGGAGTCGCCGGTTGCGCCTGCACCGGCAACGCCGCCAGATCCAGCTCCGACCACACTTCGTCGATCAGCCCGCACTCGGTCCGGAAGATATTCAGTCCGTCCCAGCTATCGTCGCCCAGCGTCTGCGCCCAGTGGACGGCGATATAGTCGCCATCGACCACCATCGCGTCGTAGGTGGTGCTGAGCCCGTTCATCGCGCCAACCGTCTGTTGCAGATGCGCCAGTTGGTCATCCTGCCCGCTGCTGTCCGGCCCCACCGCCCAGTGGTGATACACGCTTGGCGTCGTGATCGTCGCCAGCTCATCGAAATTGCCCGACCAGACATCGCTGTACCACGTGTCCATCAGGGCTTGGGCGGCCTGGTGCGACAGCTCCGCGCACTGCCCGGGAGTCGCATCCTCCGTCGCTGCCATCGGCGTCGCCAGCGCCGGCGCGGCCTGGTTGAGTTGCGCCAGTTGATCGGCCCGCGACCACAGCTCATCGATCTTCCCGCAGGTGATATGGAACATGAGAATACCGTCCCAGGTTGCGGTTGCCCCGGTTGGCTCGACGTCCTTGAACGAGGTCGCCTGCGTGCCGGTCGAGGTGACATGCGCGACCGCCAGGGACCCATCGACCAGGACCAGATTCGTCGTGGTCACTGTATCCGGGAAGATTGCGAAGAACGCCTCGAACGCATCCGCCATCGCATCGGCGCCCTGCGTATCGCCCCGGGGCGAATGCCGGACCAGATCCGGTGAGGCTAGCGCGGCCATCGCTTGAGCATCGTGCGCGTTGTACGCATCATTGAAGCCCGTGACGATCGCCGTGATCGCATCCTTGGTATCGAACGCGCAGGGAGTTGCCGCTGGGGTACCCTGAGCCGCCAGGGTTACCGGAACGGCCACGCTTTGAAGCAATCCCAGGCAAAGACCAACGATCGTGCTTGCTATCAGCATCCGCCTGAACATCGTGCACGCCTCCTGGTTGTCGATAGCGGAACTCGTGCAAGTGTGCGCTCTGCGCCGCATTCTTGTCGAAAGCCGAGTCCCCACCCGTTCAGAGGGTCGGAGACCCTTGGCTTCTCGCAGCCCGGCCCTTCAGCCGGGAATCCGTCCCATTTCCTATTTCCCATTTCCTAATTCCTATTTCCCATTTCCGCTCTCACCTATCCCCCATCCACTCATCATCTTTTGCCAATCACCCGTCCCTGACGTATCCTCCACAGGTTCGCGTCTGCGTCCCGTGGCGGCCGCTCGCAGGCGCGTGTCCTCATCTCGACCTTCTTTCGCAATCGCGGCCTCGACGAAACCAAAGACCACCCATGCGCGGATTCCTTCACCGGGGCGATAAATTCCAGCCCGTCTCCGTCGACGACGAGCGGCTCGAACGGCCGCAGCTCGACGGCCTCTGGCAAAAATGCCCCAATTGCGGCGAGACCCTCTACACCCGCGAGGTCGAGCACAATCTCAACGTCTGCCCCAAATGCGACTACCACTTCCGCCTCGGCGCCCGCGAGCGGATCGCGCTCCTTTTAGATGAAGGCAGCTTCGAGGAATGGGATGCCGCGGTCCGCACCGCCGATCCACTCGGGTTCATCGATCCCTCCGGCTCCTATGCCGACAAGGTGAAGAAAACCCGCGGCAAAACCGGTGAGTCCGAATCGCTCATCACCGGCATCGGCGCCATCGAAGGTCGACCGATCGCGGTCGCCGTGGCCGATTTCGGGTTCATGGGCGCCAGCATGGGATCGGTCTTCGGCGAAAAGCTCACCCGCGCGGTCGAGCAATGCTCCCAAACCGGCGTGCCCCTCCTGAGCGTCAGCGCCTCCGGCGGCGCCCGCATGCACGAAGGGCTCTTTTCCCTCATGCAAATGGCGAAAACCGTGGCCGCCTTCGCCCGGCTGGGGGAAGCGCGCGTGCCCCATCTCTCGTTGCTGGTCGATCCCTGCTATGGCGGGGTCACCGCCAGCTATGCCACCGTCGCCGATGTCATCATGGCCGAACCGGGCGCGCTCATCGGGTTCGCCGGACCGCGCGTCATCGAGCAGATCACCAAGCAAAAGCTGCCCGAGGGATTCCAGACCGCCGAGTTCTTTCTCGATCACGGCATGATCGACCTCATCGTCGACCGCGCCAGTTTGCGTCGCCGACTCGCCGATCTGCTCGATCATTACGCGCTGGCTCGCCAGGTCGACCGCGGCGAGAGCATCCCCTGGATGCCGAACGCTCCCGACGGCAAGCCGGCGAGCAACGGAAATGACGCCGGCGCCTTCGAGCGCAATGGCTTTACGCCGCTCGACGGGCAGAATGGAGCGGACCGATGAGACGATCGCGCCGCGAGAAACCCACCGAACCCCAGGAAGAGATCGCCGTCGAGATCGCCGAGCGCGATCCCGACGCCCCCCTCACCGCCTGGGACCGGGTCAAGCTCGCCCGCAATCCCGCCCGGCCGCACACCCTCACCTATATCGACCAGCTCATGACCGGCTTCGTCGAGCTGCACGGCGACCGCCGCTTCGGTGACGACAAGGCCCTCATCGGCGGTCTGGCCCGTTTCGATGGCGCCACCGTGGTGGTCATCGGCCATCAAAAAGGCTCGGATACCCGCGAGAATCTACGCTACAACTTCGGCATGGCCCGCCCGGAGGGGTACCGCAAAGCCGAGCGCCTGATGAAACACGCCGAGAAGTTCGGTATCCCGGTCATCACCTTTATCGATACCCCCGGCGCCGAACCGGGCGTCGGCTCCGAGGAACGCGGCCAGGGCACGGCCATCGCCGAAAGCCTGCTCACCATGGCCGGCCTGAAAACCCCGGTACTCTCCATGGTCATCGGCGAAGGAGGGTCCGGCGGCGCGCTCGCCATCGGCATGTCCGACCGCATCCTGATGCTGGAAAACGCGGTCTACGCGGTCGCCTCCCCCGAGGCCTGCGCCGCCATTCTCTGGAAGGACACCGCCAAAGCCCCCGAGGCTGCCGAAACCATGCGTATCACCGCCGCCGATCTGCACAGTTTCGGTATCGTCGATGAGATCGTCCCCGAACCCGCTCCCGCCCACGAGGCGCCGCAAGCCACCATCGCCGCCGCCGGTGAAGCGCTCACCCGCCAGTTCGAAGACCTCATGCGCCTGGTCGATCAACCCTCCGGCATCGACCGCCTCATGGAGCTGCGCTACGAGAAATACCGCCGCATCGGCGTCTGGGAAGAAGCCACGATCGAAACCCTGGTGTCGTAACGGGCAATAGGCAGGAAAACGATAAGCGGAGTGGCACTTGTATCGTGCCACTCCGCTCTACTATTGCCTATTGTCCTTTGCCTATTGCCCCTGTTCGGCTCCCGGCGTGCGCACCTTGCGGGCCGCCAGATAGGCCGCCGCGCCGCCGATCGCCGCTGCGGCTACCCACGCGCCACCTTCGGACTCGGAACCGCTGCCGGTCGCCGGCAGCACCGCGATCGGCGCGTCGCAGCAGTCAGCCGAGCAGCTCTGGTCCGGGCAGCAGCACTGGCCATCCGGGCAACCCGCATATTCGCAGAGTGCATCGCACTGTCCCTCGAAGCAGCTCGTGCCCTCGGGGCAGCGGGCATTCGGATCGGCATCGCCGATGCAGCACTCGATCGCGGCGCAGATGCCTTCGCAGCAAATCTCGTCACCGGCGCACTGGTCGTCACTGCCGCATCCAAGGATCGGGTCGCACATCCCCTCGGAGCACGTCGTGCCTTCCGGACAGCGCGCATTGGGCTCGTCATCGCCGATGCAGCATTCGATCGCCGCACAGGTGCCTTCGCAACAGATTTGGCCCTCGTCGCACTGGTCGTCACTGCCGCAGCCGAGCTGGGCCAGCGCGCCATAAGCCGGGCGTCCTGCCACCGCAATGCTGCCAACGGCGCCCCCGAAGAGACCCTTGATGACGGTTCGGCGAGATTTGCCGGCCGCCAGCGAACGGGTGAGATCGTCGAATTTCCGAATATCCATGCGTTTTGCCCCCTACTGCTTCCTCGATGATTCCGAATCCATCCTGGTTCCCATCATCAGACGCCTGAGTGGGCCGGACGGTTTCACTGCCTACACTTGATTGACGTCGATTTCCTCCCACTGCATCCCATCCTCCAGGTGCTGCAGGACGTCTTGCGCCCAGCGATCGGGCCGCTCCTGGCCGAACCGCTGGTAGGTTTCTTCATCCGGGAAAAGCACGATGACCACGATCTGCGTGGGATCGCCGTGCACGCGCCCGATGTATTGAACGACGTCGCCGAACTGGGAGCGAACGCCACGGGCCCACTCTTCCAGCAAGGCATCGAGCCCGGGTTGCCCAGCCGCGCGCAATGTTCCGCGGCCAATCCCTCCGACCATCGATCGATGCTCCTTCTCATCCTCGAACTTCTTGACAACCGGACACTGCGGGAATCGTGAGTATAGCGTGTCCCCGGCCTTGCCACCCATTCCGCCTGGACCCGAAAAAACCTGACAGCCCGCGGAGAGATGTGCTCAGGCGCGGCGGTCATCGAGGAAGCGCAGGGCTGCCGCATGTTCCCCGTCGCTCGGTTTGCGCTTCACCCCAAAGACCGCCACGAAGAGATAATCCTTGCCGGCGGCATGCGGCGAGAAAAACGCGGTGAGCTCGTCGTCCGGACTGCCGGAGCCGACCGCGCCCAACCCGAGCGCATGGGCCGCCAGCTGCATCCGGCTGCAAAACACCGCCGCCTCGAACAGCGCAATCCGATACCCTCGATCGCCATACCGGGCGAAGATCTCATCCAGGTTCCCCATCGAGAACATGACCACCTGGGCATCGGCGGCATACTGCTGGTCCATCGCCAGCCGCCGGGCGGTGTCGCGCAGATTGCCGGATCGCATCAGCGTAACCGTGTTCTGGGTGCGGTCGAAGAAATACGCGCCCGGCTCCAGCCCCTCGACATTGTTGACGATCAGATAGACATCCGCGGGTGGGAACGGCACATCCAGCGGCGGCGCGCCATTGGCGATGCTGAGCACCGTTGAAAAATCCTCGAACGAGAGCGGTGTCTCCGCCTGATAATGCCGGTTCGAACGGCGCCGCTCGATCACATCTTCCAGCGAGCGGTCGCTGCTGCTGGCCGGTCGCAGCGGAATGGCTGGTCCGGCTGGTGGTTTCGTGGGCGGCGGAAGCGGGCCGTCCGCGGCGTCCGCTCTCCATGCCGCCGCGGTCTGGCTGGTGGAGAGCGACGTTCCTTTATAAGCGGCCTCGATGACCGGAAAACGCGGGCTGTCCGCCGCGGCCGGCGTCTGCACCAGCGAAAGCGGCGTGATCTGTGGGGCTTCGGGTTGCGGCTCGGAGCTACGACCCAGCGCCATCATGCCCGATACCAGCTCGTCACGGCCGTCGATGCCCAGCAGCCGCGCGATCTCCGGATCGGCAAAGCCGAAGACCACCTCGGCAGGCAGCTCGGCGCTGGCCGCCATCGCCAGGGTATTGGTCAGCAAGGTGCCCATATCCCAAAAGACCTGTTTGTAGCTGTGCTCCAGATAGCGCCAGGCATTTCGCCAGATCTGGCTGGTCACGATCAGGATGGCGGGCGCCTGGGCGATCGCCGGATCGTTCCCCGCCGCCTGGGTGACGAAGCCACGGTAATCGCCGGTGCGCAGGATGCTCAAGGTGTCATCGTGCGGGCCATAGTGATAGACCCCGGCGGCCAGGCCGGGCAGCCCCCCGGTCACGAGATAGAGCTCGAGATGGTACCGGGCGCCGGTCTGCCCGGCGGCGCGATAGGCAATCTCTTTCCCGGTGCGATGCGTCCCCATCTTGAGGATGCCACTCGACCGCTGCAGCACCCGCCCCAGCACCGTCAGATCGGGGATCACCGTCCCGTCCGGTTCGCGCCCGCTGGCAGTCAGCGTGTCGAGCGCGGTCAAAGACGACGCGATCGGCTCTTTCGGGAGTGCAATCGTTTCGACGCCCTGATAGATCTTGAACCGCCCGGGATCGTTCGCCGGGTCCTGCGCCCCCAGCGCCGGGAATGCATCCGGCGGCGTCCCCGCCACCACGTCGAGCGCTCCATCCGGCCCGGTCACGAATCGATATTTCGTCCGGTCGTTATACGCCCGCGCAGCCGCTCCGGGTCGAATCGCCGTGCGCGCCGCGTCTGTTCCGGACATGAGTTGCTCCTTCCGGCCACGACCGGCCGCTCGTGATTCGGGATTGTCGTTCAGCGGTCACGCCCGAACAGTTGCGGAAACTACGATTCGAAGAGACCGAGTTGAAGCGTATTCGCCTTGGATGATTGTCGACCTTTCGCGTCGAATGCGTTCGTGACATCGTGCAAGAGTGCACGAACATCGTTACTCGAAGCGGGTATTTCATTCAGCGCAATCGCCCCGTGGTCTACCAGCCGGTGGCTTGCCTTGGGGGCGAAACTCCCCGTCCAAACCGCCAGTGGTGCCCAGCGATGCTTCAGATTCTCGATCGCGCCCGCCCAGGTACCACCGGTTCCGTCTGATGCAGAAACCACGATCGTAAGCTCGGAGAGCGCATAGATCAGCCGGTTGCGATACATGGCATTCCCAACGATGAATGGCGTATCTGGATGCACGACTGAAATCATTGTCAGATTGCCAACATCGATATCGTCACGATTCTGACGCCGGAGTCGTTCTCGCTGAAGGTGATCGGGCAGGATTCCGATGACCGTTCCGCCCACATCGAGCGCGCCATTCATCCCGATTCGATCGGCACCCCGCGCACCGCCCGATACCACGGCAAAGTCGCCCAATACTGCTTTGGCTCCCAAATCATTGGCAACGCCGATCAATCGCTCGGAAATATCTCGTGATCCCACGATCCCGATGGCAGGGCGATCGACATTGTCGTGAACTCCATCGCCATAGACCAACGGCGGCGCGGTCGAGCCGAGGGTTCGAGTCCATCGTTTCGGATAGCCTCGTTCGCCAATGGTCGCAATCCAGATGCCTCGGTCCTCCAGTTCGCTCACTGCTCGCTCGACACGTTCGCATCGACTCAGCAGCTGCTCTACGCAGAGTGGCAACGAGGGGTCGATAGCGGTCAGGACAGCTTCGGTTTCGGTAGATCGCTCATAGAGTGACGCGGCGCCAATGGCACCGCGATCGAACCAGGTAGTCAACCTGCTCCACGTCCGAATCGAGATGGGCGCGATCTTGTCGATCTCAGCGGGAGTGAGGCCGAGCGGAGTGGTCAGCGCGATAATTGCGATTCGGTCGTCCATTGAGGAGTCGGCCATGGTTAGATGTGAAAACGCTTAAGCGAATGAAGGAGCAACAGTATGGCGGAAACCGACGAAGTCCTACCCGACCACGTAGCCGGCAACCGCGAAGCCTGGGATGTCATGGCCGCCGACTACGTATCGGCCGGCGAGCGCAACTGGGCGGACGATGAGCCGACCTGGGGCATCTTCAGCGTCCCGGAAGCGCAGGTCCATCTGCTGCCC
>DASTFJ010000099.1:0-4143 GCA_035708745.1 Thermomicrobiales bacterium
CAAGGAGGAAGGTCATGACGGATTCGCGACGAACGTCTCCGATCGAGAACGTAACCTCGCATCTCACCACACGACGGCGTGCGCTGGGAACCGGTCTCGCGCTCAGCCTGGGCTCCCTCTGGGGAGCGCCAGGGGTACTACCCGCGCTTGCCCAATCCGATGCTTCGCCAGTGCCGCAAAGCGGCGGCTCGCTGACCCTGGGTCAGATGGGCGACATCGTCTCCCTCGATCCGCACAACTTCGCGTTCAGCAATTACGCGGTCATTGCTCAGCTCTACGACCGGCTGGCGTTTTACGCCATGGTCGATGACAAATGGGAGCTGCAACCCGAGCTGGCGGAATCCTGGACGGTTTCCGACGACGGTCTGACCCTGACTCTGCAGATACGCAAGGGCGTCCTCTTCCACAACGGGCGCGAGATGACCGCCGACGATGTGGTCAAGAACTACGAAAAGACCAGGAACCCCGACACCGGCGGTCACCTGTACCAGGCGACGCTGGCCGTCTCATCGGTCACGGCCAGCGGGCCGAACGAGGTGACCGTGGTGTACGGGCAGCCCACGCCGGAAATGTTCGACACCCTTTCGCGCATGTCGATCGTGGCGCCGGAGTCGTTCGAAGATCTGGCGCAGGCCGGTATCGGCACCGGCCCCTTCAAGTTCATCGAATGGGTGCCGGTCGACCATGTGAGCTTCGAAAAGTTCGCCGACTACTGGCAGGAAGGCAAGCCGTATCTGGACGAGCTCACGCTCAAACCCTACAACGATCAAGCGGCGATGCAAATCGCGCTGCAGTCGGGGAATATCCAGGCGGCCATCGGTATTCCTTATCAGGACGCCGAACGGCTCTCGAGTGAAGTGCAGATCATCCCGGGGCAGACCGGCGCCACCTGGTACACCCTCTACGCCAGCAGCAAGAAACCGCCGTTCGACAATCAGCAGCTGCGCAAGGCGCTGCAATATGCGATCAACCGCCCACTGGTGGTCGAATCGATTCTGTTCGGCTACGGGGAGCCGATCTGGACGCCGTGGCCCACGACCTCGCTGGCCTGGGACGATCGGTGGAACAACTTCTACCCCTACGATCTCGAGCAGGCGAAGCAGCAGATCACCGACGCGGGTTTCCCCGATGGGTTCGAGGCGGACATCGTCGCGCCGACGGCCTATCCCGAACTGGGGGATATGGCGCTGGTGTTGCAGGCCGACCTCGATTCGATCGGCTCCACGCTGAACTTCAGCACCCTCGGCTCCGAGTGGAATGCCTTGCTGCAAAGCGGTGACTACAACCTGACCTTCTCGTTCGCCGGCCGGTCGCAATTGGACCCAGTGGGCGGCTTCGACAACAGCGCATTCCGCCCGGTGAACAACCCCTTGTTCCCCGATGGGAATCCGCCGGCGGACTATGTCGAAGCGGTCACCACGGCCAAATCGACTCTCGATCCCGAGGTGCGGCACGAGGCGCTCGTTCGGGCGACCGAGATCTTGCTCGAAGAGTCGTTTGCGATGTCGGTTTCGTGGCGCTACACACTGTTCGGCGCGAACAACGACGTCCGGGGATTCAGCACGACCGCGGACGATTTTGTGGTCATCAAGAATGTCTGGATCGAGGGGTAAGCCCATTTGGGTGCGTATATCCTGCGCCGTTTGGTCGAATCGATTCCGGTTCTGATCCTGGCATCGGCCGCGATCTTTCTCATGTTGCGTCTGATTCCGGGTGATCCAGCGGTGATCATTCTGGGATCGGACGCGCGCCCGGAGCAGCTCGAGGCGGTGCGTAAGGACTTGCATCTGGACGATCCGTTGATCGTCCAGTACGCAAGCTGGGTCACTCATGTGCTGCAGGGCGATCTGGGGAACTCGTACGGCAGTGGATATCCGGCCTCCAAGCTGATCACCGGCAAGCTGCCGGCTACCTTGCAGCTGATTGCCGGCGCGTTCTTCGTCGCGTTGCTGCTGGCGGTGCCGATCGGGGTCGGCGCCGCGCTGCGGCCGCATTCGTGGATCGACCGGTTTGCGTCCTGGTATGCGGGGTTGGGTCTCGCGGTGCCGAGCTTCTGGCTGGGCATTCTGCTCTCCCTCTTTGTCGGGCTCAAGCTGGGATGGTTGCCCCCCTCGGGATACGCGCCGATCTGGTCGGACCCAGCGGACGGATTGCGGCACCTGATCCTGCCGTCGTTGACGCTGGGGTTCGGGATTTCCGCCGTTCTGAGCCGGTACCTGCGCTCGTCGTTGCTCGAGGTCTTGCACAACGACTACATCCGCACCGCGCGGGCGAAAGGGCTGAACGAGCGCTGGGTGATCGGCCGCCATGCCGTGCGCAACTCGCTGATTCCCGTCGTAACGATTCTGGGATTGCAGATCGGCGCGTTCATGGGCGGCGCCGTGGTGACCGAAGCGGTCTTCGACTGGCCGGGACTGGGGCTCGCCTTCTGGAATGCCGTGCTGAACCGCGACTACAACGTGGTGCAGGCGATCGTGCTCTTCACGGTGATCGCCTTCATCCTGGTCAATCTCGTCACCGACCTGATCTGCGCGTTTCTCGATCCGCGTATTCGTTTCGACTGAGGCGGGTTTGGGAACGTGTCGAGAGTCAAGAGTCAAGAGTCAAGAGAATTTGCTCTGGACACTTGACTCTGGACCCTTGACCAAAGAGCGACTTCGCAGATGACGCAGCATTGGCTTTTCTAAGGGAGATCGATGTCGGAACCGGTCACGATAGGCGGCTGGCCAGCGAATATGATCGATGCGGCGGGCGAACGCCGGTTCGCCGGCGTGACCCGGGTGTTCCGTTACCCGCACGGGCGGGTGGCGATCGTCACGCTGCTGATTCTGGTGGTCGTCGCCATCTTCGCGCCATTGGTGGCCCCGTACGACCCATTGCAAATGCACATGGCCGATAAATTTGCTTCACCTTCCCGAACGTACTGGTTTGGGGCTGACGAGTTCGGTCGCGACATCTTCAGCCGGCTCGTCTATGGCACCCGGGTCTCACTGCTGGCAAGCATCGTGGCCGTTTCGATCACGACGATCATCGGCGTGCCCGTTGGTCTGGTGGCGGGTTATTTTGGTGGTCATCTCGATTCCGTGATCATGCGGCTGGTCGACTTCTTGCTGGCAGTGCCGGGCATCATCCTGGCGATGGTGATCGTGGTGGTGCTGGGTCCCAATGTTGTCAACGCAATGATCGCGATTGCGATCATCGGCATACCCACCATGGCGCGTTTGACCCGGGCAAGCACGATGTCCGCCAAGGAACGCGAGTATGTGGAGGCCGCTCGCTCGATCGGGGCGTCGAATCGGTACATCCTGGGCCGGACCATCCTGCCCAACATCTCCGCGCCCATTGTGGTGCAGGTGGCCATTGCCGCCGCGGCGGCGGTGCTGCTGGAGGCAACCCTGAGCTTTCTTGGCCTGGGCACCCAGCCGCCCACGCCCTCCTGGGGGAATCTGCTCAGTACCGGACGGCAGTACATGTACAACAGCCCCTGGTACGGCGTCTTCCCGGGACTGATGATCACCATCCTGGTGCTGGCGCTCAATTCATTGGCTGATGTCATTCGCGAAATGCTCGATCCGTCGTCTCGACGGACGCGCGGCTGAGCACCACCGGCGCGCTCGCAAAGCAACTGGATGCACACGGAGGTTTACGGTCACATGTCCGAGGCGTCACTCGCAACAGACACCATTACAGACAGCAGCGCGCTTTACGAGCTGGGCCGCCAGTACCTGCCCGGCGGCGTGACCGGTCCCGGCCGCAAGGCCGACCCGACCATCGGCCACCCCTTCTACGTGCAGCGTGGACAGGGGTCCAGAGTCTGGGATGTCGAGGGCCGGGAGTACATCGACTTCCAGACCTCGTTCGGGGCGGCGCTGCTCGGGCACGGGCATCCCAGGGTGGTGGCTGCGTTGCAAGACGCCCTGGCCATGGGCAATCTGTGCGCGCTGGAGACGGAGGAGCATGTGCAGGCCGCGCGCAAGCTGTGCGAGGCGGTGCCCGCGTTCGATATGGTGCGGTTCAGCGGATCGGGCACCGAAACCACCTGGCACGTGGTCAAGCTGGCGCGCGCCTTCACCGGCAAAGAAAAGATCGTGAAGCTGGAGGGGCATTTCCACGGATTCAATGAATATCTGCAATACAATATGA
>DASTFJ010000100.1:0-45215 GCA_035708745.1 Thermomicrobiales bacterium
CTGGTTGGGTGTCGATGCGGTATCCGGCGCCGGCCACGGTGGCGATGATCCAGGGCTCGCCGAGACGTTTGCGCAAAGCCGAAACGGTGATGCGCACAGCATTGGTGAAGGGATCGGCGTTCTCATCCCAGGCCCGTTCCAACAGCTCTTCGGCGCTGATGACCCCACCTTCGGCCGCGACGAGCACTTCGAGCACGGCGAACTGCTTCCTGGTCAGCGCGACATAGCGGCCGTCGCGGTAGACCTCGCGGCGGAACGGATCCAACCGCAGACCGGCGATCTCCCATACAGGCGGGCGGTTGTATGCGCGCCGGCGGTCGAGTGCTCTGAGCCGCAGCACCAGCTCTTGCAATGCGAACGGCTTGGTGAGGTAGTCGTCGGCGCCGAGCTCGAACCCGGAGGCCTTGTCGTCGAGCCGGTCGGCCGCGGTGAGCATGAGGATCGGCATCCCGCTGCCGGAGGCAACGATACGTTTGGCGATCTCGTCACCGGAGGGACCGGGGATGTCGCGGTCGAGCACGGCGATGTCGTACGCGTTGATGCTCAGCAGCTCCAGTGCGGCTTCGCCGTCTCCGGCAATATCGGCCGCGATCGCTTCCAGGCGCAGTCCGTCTCGGATGGCTTCTGCCAGAAACGGTTCGTCTTCCACGACCAACACACGCATGCGCGCAATGATACGAGCCGGTGCATATCGCTGGCATATCGAAAACTGCATACACGCCGGCAACTCCACGCTGCCTACATTGGCGGCATGAGTACCTATACAACCCCACGAACGAAAACTCGCACGACGATCAGGCTCTCCGTCGCCAGCCTGATCGTCGTTACCGCTACGATCGTCGGAACCCTGGTCTATCAATCAGCATCGTCGTCTCCCCCATTCACCGAGATCCTTCGCGGTGATCGTGGTGTGGCGACCATTCAGGACGACGGCGCTCCTGACCGCCCCGGCAGGCCGCCCCATCGGGACAGCGACCACGGTGGTACGGCTTCCGAGGATCACCATCCTGTTACCGAGGATGACGGTCTCCTTCCCGATGGTGTGACCGTGTTCGATGTTTCATATCCCGGCGTCGCCAATCTGGAACCCGATCTGCTCCAGGCCCTGCGCACAGCGGCGACCGACGCCGCGGACGACGGCATCGAGTTCTACGTCAATAGCGGCTGGCGCTCCCCGGCGTATCAGGATCAGCTTCTTCGTGAGGCAGTCGCCGAGTATGGATCCGAAGAGGAAGCAGCGCGTTGGGTCGCCACCGCGGACACGTCCGCACACGTATCCGGGGATGCCGTCGACCTCGGAGGTTTCGATGCCACCACCTGGCTGTCGGAATATGGCGCCGGATACGGGTTATGCCAGATCTATGGCAACGAACCCTGGCACTTCGAGCTGCACCCCGGTGCGATCGATAGTGGATGTCCCGCCATGTTCGACGACCCAACCCAGGATCCAAGAATGCAGCAGTGAGGAAAACCGTGCCCACGAAAATCGGGTTCACGCCGAACTTCCTCCCTAGACCCGAGAGGACACAGAAGCTCGTCGCACCTTCATCTCAGGACTCAGGACCCCGGCCCCAAAACCGGCACCGAAGCCAGCACGGCGTCCCAGGCGAGCTCGGAAGCAGTCGTTGCCAATAGCATCTCGTGCAGCGGGCTATCGACCCTGTTGGTGTTGACCGCGAAAAGGACGTCGCCGTCGACGGCCATATGGAACGGCTGGATGGCTCGCGCCATGGAGGCGTGCACCTGCCGGGCGATGCGACCGAGTGCGCCCGGATCGGGCAATTTCTGATCGATCACGAGCACGGAAAGCGTGGTGTTGGCCGATGGACCCTTCAGGGAGAGCTCGATCTTCGCATCCAGATCGGCCAGCAGCGGCTCGCGCTCGCCGGTTTTGGGATCGAGATGTCCGCAGACGACCCTACCTGAGCGGTCATGAATTGCGCCGACCGGATTGGTAACCGTGAAAAACGCGATGTGCGTGTCGCCAATCTGCCGAAATGCGGCGCCTTGGCCCGATTGCTCCGCCCGATCGAAGTGAAACCCTTTTCCCGCGGTGGCGGAGCGCTCCGCTCCCTGCGCTCCGAGCGGAAAACGCCCGGGCCGCTTTGCCTGCCAGGCGACGTAGCCAAGCTCGGCATCGGGATGGATCGCGTTGTCCCGCGGTCCAAAGTCATAGATCACCGCGCCGGCCACGACCGCAAGCGATTCCCAGCTCACATTGTTGTCGCGTGCTTCCAGAATGGCGCGATTCACCCCGGCGACCGCTTCGATGCCATAGACCGAACCGCCGGTCAGGCAAATGGCATCGGTCACACCGAAATCGCCCACGGCATAGGGCGCCCCGCCTCGTTCATCGACATGCAGCTCAGCGGTCTCATCGAAGGCGATGACCGTACACCCAGTCGGCCCCTCTTCGTATTCGGCGATGCCGATTTGCAAACCGGGAAAGTCGAAGTCGAGCACCGGTCCGGTGATCGTGGTCTTCGGAGTGAGATTCTGGCGCTTCATCTTGTCCTGTCTTCGTGTGACCGTTGTACAACGGTCATTGGCAGATGTTTCCTCGTTTGGACTGGCCTGGTCCAACAAGTGACTTCTTCGGCGTTGCTCAGGACAGGCTCGTCGCTGCGGCTCAATACCTCGACCGCGGCATCATGTCGGATGCGTTGCCATCAGCGAAGGTCGCCCCATCCTCTGTCATCTTGAGCCGCAGCGAAGAATCTCTTGCTGGAGAGAACCCACGTCTCCCTCAACGAACGAGACAAGCAGCCGCGGTCGATCTTCTCAGGATGACCAGGGAAGAGATTGTAGCGGCGGAAGCGTGCCGTCCGAACGCGCAGCGCGCTTCGGGGTAGCATTCACGCGATCCGGGCCGTCGCCGGTTGGGGGCATCGTTGGATTCGAGCTGGTTCGGCGAAACCGTTCGCTGGTACATCGCGCTGATGCTCATCACCTGGGGGCTGGCTCCCGCGGTGCGCTGGCTGCTGGGCGGACTACCGGACAAAGGCGCCACCGTGGCGCGCCCGGCCGCGCTGCTCTTCGTGCTCTGGCCCACCTGGTTCCTTTCCGGTTCGGTGAAGCTGCCATACACCTCGGTCGGCATCTGGCTGACGCTGGCCGTGCTGGCATTCATTAGCTGGACGTGGGCATACAAACAGCAATGGATCACGCGCGACTGGATCCGCACCTTGCTGGTGGTCGAAACAGTCTCGCTGGCGACCTTCGCGCTCTATGTCGGGTTGCGCGGCTATACCCCCCAGCTTGCCTTCACCGAAAAGCCGATGGACATGATGTTCATGACCTCGAGCTATCGGACCGACACCATCCCGCCTGCGGATGCCTGGATGGTGGGCGAGACCATCAACTACTACTACCTCGGGTACCTGATCTACGGCACCCTCAGCCGCATCGTCGGCATCTCCACCTGGATCGGTTACAACCTGGCGCTGGCGACCACCGCCTCGATGACGTTCGTCGCCGCCGGCGGAGCGGCCTTCAATATCATCCGCCGCACCACCACCGCGCGCATCGCCTGGATCGCCGGATTGCTGGCCGGGTTCCTGGTGGTCGTCTCCGGCAACATGAAGGCCGCGATCGAATTCGTGCGCGATCCAGGCGGCACGTGGGATGTCAGCTGGTGGGAGCGAATTGGCTGGCAATCGAGCCGGATCGTGGTCGACCACGGCGCATCGCAGGAACAGACGATCAACGAATTCCCGTGGTTCAGCTTGCTCCTGGGCGATCTGCATCCGCATCTAACTGCATTGCCGTTTACGCTGCTGGCGCTCACGGTCGCGATCGGAGTCGTGCTATCTGGACGCAAGGACGTGTTGGAGCGCGTCGACTGGGGGAAATTGGTCCTCACGGGGGCCATCGTTGGCGCGCTCTATCCGCTGAACAGTCTCGATCTGCCGACCTATCTGGTGCTGCTCTGCCTGGCGATCCTCGTGGTGGTTGGCTGGAACCGCCAGTCGCTGTATCGCATCCTGGTCGTCAGCGCATCGGCCTTGATCGCCTGGCTGCCGTTCACGTTGCGGTTCGTTTCCTTTGCCGGAAATCCGGACGATCTTCCGCAATGGGTGCAGGATCTGCCGGTCGTCCCGAAATTACTCACCACGGTGGGAATGTTCACCGGAGAGCACACCTCGGCCGGCGAGTTCTTCACTGTCTTTGGACTGACCTGGGTCATCTCGCTGCTCTATCTCGGTTTGCGGCTCTGGCAACACATCGAAATCCATGGCCGTCCCACCATCCCACGGTGGTTCTGGATCGTCGTCATGCTGATCCTGCTCGTCACGGTGGCGTTGCCGGCGCCGGTGATCGTGCTGGCGGGGCTGCCGGTCGCGACCGGAATTTGGCTCGTGCTCGAAGCCCGGCGGAACGACCAGCTTCCTTCCGCCATTCCCGAAGCATTGATCGCCTGCGCATTTGGGCTGGTGCTGATCACTGAGTTCTTCTATGTGCAGGATTCGTTTTCCGGGCGGTACAACACGCTCTTCAAGGTCTATTACCAGGTATGGGCGCTGCTCGGCGTGGCGTGTGCGGTCGCGGTCGTGCAGCTCTTCCAGGAAAGCAGACGATGGGTCGAGCTGCGCGCGGTGCTGGCGGTGGCCGGCGTCGCCGGGTTGCTGATGGCGCTGGCGTATCCGGTGATTGCCACCAATCAATGGACCCTCGTGCATGGACCGCGCGATTGGCAGGGACTGAACAGCGCGGCATTCATGGAGCAAATCTCACCGGACGATGTGGCGGCGATGTCTTGGCTCTATGACAACGCCGAAGAGGGCGACGTCATCATCGAAATGCCCGGTTGCTCATACCAGGTGAATGGCGGCATTCCCACCTCCGGCCTGGCGGCGATGACAGGGATACCGGACATCATTGGGTGGGATTACCACGAGTATCAATGGCGTGGCGGTCAACCAGAGCTGCAAAACTCGATCGGCCAGCGACAGGCCGATGTCGCCGCGATCTACTCCGATCCGCAGAGCGATCTGATCGACAAGTACGACGCGACACTGCTCTACGTTGGTAGCTTCGAGCGATACGGCACCCCCGCGTGCAGCATCCCGGTCCCCGGCTCGCTGACTGGAGAAACCTATACGGGACCGTACGCCTCGATCGGCAATCCCGACTTCCCCGGCGCAGGATGGGAACAGGTCTTCTCCAGCGGAGAGACGGCGATCTATCGGCGCGCGGATACGACCGGGTAGCTCAACGAAGCGCACTGGCCGAGTTTTACACCGCGGGAATCGGCGTTCGATTTGCATTTTTATCTTCACAAATACTGAGAACGCATGATAAGCTGCCGGTACTGAATAAACGGCATCTGATACGTTCTCAGCGACTTCTCCCAGTCAGCTGCCGAAACCGAACTGCGGCGGAAACCGCCCTGGGTTTCCGTGCTCTGACGCATGAAGCGAGGAACGTCCGTGCTCCGTCGCCTCTCCGGTCTGTGTTTCGCGCTGCTGCTTCTTGCTGCCTCGGTTCCCGCACTCTCGACGTTTCCAACGTACGCCCAGAATGCCTCGCCGGTCGCGGTCGATCTCGATGACTCATCGGATGGCCTCGATCCAGCCGATACCGCCACCTCCGGCGAGACTGAACTCGAGACAGGCGAAGTCCAACCGGCCAGCGAACCAGGCAATACCTGGCCGGGGTCGTCCGTCGGCCCCGTTTACCCAATGCCGGATGTCTATATCACCTTCGGAAGCGTGGAGACAGGAGGAAATACGACTGCTTCCGAAGAGGATTCGAGCGCAGTTCCACCGCTCCCCGACGGATATCGTCTCGATAACGCGCGCATCGTCACCATAGAGACAACAGCCATTCTCGGCGTCCAATACAGCAATCTCGTCTGTCTGCTCTACAACGCAGCCAACTACTCCGATACTTCGACGATTCAGCTCTTCCACCTGGCGAGCGGCGTCTGGGATCAAATAACCGATCAGTCCTTCTCTTCGGTCGCGTCGGCAACGACATGCGGCTATACCCCTGGGCTCGGCACGTTCGCCGCGGCCGAATATGGCGCTGCCCCCACTGCCGAGCCTACGAACACGTCGACGCCGCTCCCCATAGACACATCTGTTCCGACAGCAACCGACACGATCGTTCCTACGGCCACCGAAACGCTATTCCCGACCAACACAGCCACGGCCACTCCCACGGAAACAACCACTCCTTCCAGTACGTCTACACCGTCCGATACTCCGACGAGCAGCGCAACTCCCACAGAAACGGCAAGCCCCTCGCCGACACAAACACCGACCCCGACCGCGTCGGAGACATCGACTCCTTCGTCCACCCCCGAACCATCCGAAACCGCCACCAGCACCTCGACTCTATTGCCAACTGCCACCTCCACGATTTCGCCCTCGGTAATGGCAATCGAGACCTTTTCACCGACCCCAACCCCCACCGCAACGTCGACCAGTTCGACAACGCTCACGTCGACGGCAACTGAAACTGCGACCCCCACAGAAACAACCGCATCGACGAGCACGGCGACGCCCACGCCGACCAACACCCCGACGTTCACCGCCTCACCCACCTCGGCAACCGGACAAACGCAATACGCGCTGCCGAACGTCTGGGTGATCTATAGCGAGCCGCCTTCCTCTGGCACGACCGAGGGGTCGGTGCTCGATGGCAGTACATTGCCCTCGCTTCCGTCCCCGTATCGGGCGGCAAACGCCTGGTTCTTCTCGATTTCGACCAGCGTTCCCCTGACGACGAATAAACAGGTCTGCGTCCTGTTCGAGTCGACCAGCTATGCCGATCCATCGAGTGTCACGCTGCTGCGAAATACCGGAACTGGCTGGTCAGCGCTCTCCGGTCAGGTATTCCCGGATCTCGGTCCTACGCAGGGAACGCGTTGCGGCTATACAACGCTTCTCGGCGCCTTCGTACTGGCCGAGCAGCTACCGGCCACCGCAACGCCGATACCGACGGCATCCCGCACCGCCACCGCGACGCCGACTCCGTCGAGCACCGCAACGACGCCTCCAACGTGGACGCCCACAGCAAGCAATACGCCAACTAGCTCGGCCACGCCGACATCGTCGCTGACGAGTGTTGCCACACTGACCCCCTCGCCCAGCCCATCCGCGACAGCCACGGCGACAACAACCGCCTCGAGCACGTCCACCCCAAGTCCGACGAGTTCACCGTCCGCGACCAGCACCCCAACCCTCGCGCCGGGCAGCTATCCCACGGGCACGACCCTGCGTACGACCACCCGGGTCAATTTGCGCTCCGGCGCCAGCACCAGTACCGTGAGTCGCGGGGTTCTGCCAAGCGGGACCGTCGTGCAAGTGACCGGTCCGTCGACCGCGGCCGGCGGGTACGTCTGGGTGCCAGTCACCGCGCCATCCCTCGGCGCAGGCTGGGTCGCCGGCAACTATCTGAGATCGATTCCCACCCCCACCCCAACCCGAACTCCTGCGCCGCCAACCGCTACTCGCACACCCGGCAGCGCGGTTGCCACGCGCACCCCCACCCGCGCGCCGGGCGGTTTCATCGACGGTGATTACGTCAGGACCACGACCAGACTCAATCTCCGCTCAGCGCCTGGTACGTCCTCGCAGGTGCTGGGCGTCCTTCCCAGCAATGCGATTGGGTATGTCACAGGCTCGGGTATTTCGAGTGGCGGCATGCTGTTCTATCCGGTTATTTTCGATGGCCGGCCGAGCGGGTATGTCGCCGGAAAATACCTCCGGCCGATTTCCGCGACCCCCACGGCCACGCGCACGCTGGTGCCCACCGCCACGATTGCCGGGGTGCTGACCCGCTGGACCACCCACAATGTCAATATGCGCAGCGGCGCCGGGACCGGCTACCGGATCATCGCAACGCTGCCGGAAGGCACGCGCGTTTCGATCACCGGCAATCCCAAACGCAGTGGCGGCTACGACTGGTATCCCATCGTGGTGCAAGGTATCGGCCCCGGCTGGGTTGCCGGCAAGTACTTGACGGCGAGCATTCCGATCTGACGGGGTAGGGCACTTGGCAATCATGGAAGGATCACGCACCGACCGGGTAGGAGGGCGAACCGATCCTTCTATTGCGTTTTGCCCATTGCCTTTTGCCCAGCTCCTAACTCCGGATGCCGCGTATGCCAGTCCGTAACCGACTGATACCGCTCGGCCAGCTCGAGCAGGGTTCGCTCGCTGCCGGCACGACCCATGAATTCCAGTCCGGTTGGCAAGCCACGCGCGCCCAGCCCGTTCATGACAGTGATCGAGGGCACCCCGCAGAGATTGCCGGCCGCGCCCAGTGAGGGACCGCGCTCCCGCCCGAACCAGGTATCGAACCGGTCCTGCAATGGAATCGCCACATAGGGCATGGTCGGCGCGACCATGGCATCGAATCCAGTGAGTGTTTCATCGAGCGCGCGCATCGCCTTCCGACGGATACGCAACGCCCGTAGGTAGTCGACCGCCGGCAATGCCAGCGCATGGTGCAACCCGGCACGGTCTTCCGGCGCGGTCAGTTCCTGGCTCTCGCCCGAAACGATGAACTCCTCGAAGGCCGAGGCGGCTTCGGCCATCACGATCACGCTGGCGGCGGCATCCCAAGGCATCTCAGACGCCAGCGCGACTTCTTCCAGGGTTCCGATATCTGAAAGCACATCGAGTGCGGCCGCGAAATTGGTCGCCACCTCAGGTTGCGCCTCGCGGGCCGATCCCGCCAGAACTGCGATGCGATAGGGACCCGGCGCTCGTTCGGCCAGCGCCCAATCATCGTTGCCGGCAATGGCGCCCAGCACTGCCTGGCAGTCTCCGGGCGTATGACCCATCGGCCCGATCTTGTCCATCGTCCACGACAGCGCCATTGCGCCCTCGCGGCTGACCAGTCCGTAGGTCGGCCGCAGTCCGGCAAGGCCGTTGAATGACGACGGACACAAAATCGAGCCCCAGGTTTCGGTGCCGATGGCGAAGGGTACGCAGCCGGCCGCGACCGCCGAACCCGATCCGCTCGACGAGCCACCCGCCCATGAATCGCGTCCCCAGGCGCAGATGCCGGGACCGTTGAAGGCGGCATTCGCCTGCTCGTAGCCGAACCCGCCGGCGATCTCGACCATGGAGAGCTTGCCGGCCAGCACCGCCCCCGCCTCGTCCAGACGGCGGATCACCTCGGCATCGCGGGCGAACTGCTGATCGCGAAATGGCGCAGCGCCCCAGCTGGTCGGGTAGTCGATAGTCGCCAACAGGTCTTTGGCTCCATAGGGAATTCCATGGAGCGGTCCGCGATCGACTCCGGCGGCCAGCTCGTCCTCTGCCCTGCGGGCGGCGGCCATCGCCCGCTCTGGGGTCAGCGTGGCGACCGCGTTCAGTGAACGCCCCACCGAGTCGAGTCGCTCCAGAGAAAACGTCGCCAGCTCGGTGGGCGAAACCGCGCCGGAGCGGATGGCCGTGCCCAGCTCGGCAACGGTAGCGAACGCCAGATCGGGTGCGGCGCTCATCGATCGTTTCCCCGGTAAGGGACCAGCCCGATCTCCGGCTCATCGGCATTGGTCAGCGGATAGGTCCGCAAGGCCACGCCCAGCGCGATCGAGCGCGAAATGCGGTTCCGCACCTCGTCGCGTTGCTCCTCGGTCAGGGGCTGAGCGATGCGCGTCTCGATCAGGCCGAGCCGTGCCGCAACATCGGACAGCATTCCTTCGGAATCCGAATCATCATCTCGAGTCGCCATATCACTCCTTCGCACATCGATCTCTCTGCCGAATTCAGCAAATCTTCCGGCAATCGCAATCATTCTGTAACCAAAATCACAACCCTGTGCGGCAAAGTAGCGCATGACGCCGGTCCCGCGCGGCGTGTAGCCCCAGCGATGCAGGTATGTCGCATGCTGCGCTCGATCCTCCGGCCCAATGTGCTGATGCTGGCTCTCATCGTCGTCGCGCTCATTGTCGCAATGACCACCTGACGCCTGCCCGTCCGCCGTCACCCCACAAGCGTTCCTCCTCACAACTCGGTCGATGGTGCGTCACACACAGGAGCGCTTCCGCGCCCTGCATGCTCGCTGGTCACATTTTCCCTGGCCGGCGGGTCATGTCATTGGGGCCCGCGTTCGGAGTTGCAAACGCATTGTCCGCAATGCGTCCAGTCGATTCTCGACCTGCCCGAACGATTAGGTCTCAGCGAGCCCGATTCGTCTCGCCGCCCTCTTGACTTTCAGTAAATCGTAACTAAGATGGTTACGGTTCTTCGCAGGGAGGGAGGATTGCTAGGGAACAGTCGATTCGCGGTTGGGTTGCATGCGCTGGCGCTGGCCTCCATCGCGCAGGAAATGCGCAAGGGGAAGCCGGTCACCTCGAACGCCATCGCCGCGATGGTTGGGGTCCACCCCGTTCACGTGCGACGGGTTATGGGTTCGCTGCGAGAAGCCGGATTGGTCGAATCGCAATCTGGCCCCACGGGCGGTTGGGAGCTGGCGCGCGATCCAAAGGAGATCACGCTCTACGACATCTATCTCGCGCTGGAGTCGGATCTCCCGTTCGAGATGCCGGCTCGTCCGCCCGATGCCTGCTGCCGGTTCGCGCCCTTTCTCCCGCAGGCGCTGGCCGGGGCCATGGAAAGCGCCAAGCGGGCGCTTCACGAGCATTTGAGCAATGTGACGCTCGATCAGGTGCTCGCGTCGATGGAGAAGTGCAGCCCCCGCAATGGAGTCGAATCGGCGCTGATGACGTTCGACATCCCCTATTGACATTGACCGTCTAACGAAATTCCTCGAGGTACGTCCTAGTCATTGCGGAAATCCGGCCGGATAGCCACGGCCGCCGCGCGTACAGATTCTCGAAAGGTAGTGTGTGTATGGCAAGTATCGGTTTGTCCAATCGGGTCACTGACGACAACGTCAAGTGGTACACCCTCATCGCCGCGTGTTTCGCGCTCTTCATGGCGATGCTCGACAATCTCGTCGTCAATATCGCCCTTCCCACCATCTCGCGCGATCTCGATGCGCGCAACTCCGAGCTCCAATGGGTGATCTCGGCCTATACGCTCATCTTCGCGTCCCTGCAGATCACCGCGGGCGGTCTCGGTGACCGCTTCGGACGCAAACGCTGGTTCATGATCGGTCTGGCGATCTTCACCGGCGTCTCGGCGGTGGCCGCATTCTCGAACAGCATGGATATGCTGATCGCCATGCGCGCCTTGCAGGGCCTTGGCGCGGCCCTGATCATGCCGCTTTCGCTTTCGCTCATCTCGGCGGCGTTCCCGCCCGAGGAACGCGGACGCGCCATCGGCATCTGGAGTGCCGTTTCGGTTTCCAGCATCGCGCTCGGTCCGGTTGTCGGCGGCGCGATCGTGGAATATTTCAGCTGGGGTTGGATCTTCCTGATCAACGTGCCCATCGGCATCCTGGCGCTGCTGGTCACGCAGGCGGTCGTGCGGGAATCGCGCGATGAATCGGGCACGGTCGCCACGGACGTTCCGGGCACGGTGCTCATCACCGCCGGTATCGCATCGCTCACCTGGGCGCTGATCCAGGCTGGCGAGCGCGGCTGGACCGATACGTGGATTCTGGCAGCCTTTGCGGCGGCGGCCATCATCCTGCCGGTCTTCATCTGGGTCGAGCTGCGCACCGAGCGCCCGATGATCCCGATGAGCTTCTTCCGCTCGCGCACGTTCGTCGGCGCGAATATCGACTCGTTCATGATCGCGTTCCTGATCACCGGCGTTTCGTTCTTCCTGACGCTCTACCAGCAGAACATCCACGGCTTCTCGCCGATCCGCACCGGCTTGTCGTTGATTCCGATGGTGGCGATGATGATGGTCTTCTCGCCAGTGTCCGGTTCGATGGTCAACAAGATGGGCGCGCGCAAGCTGATCTCCTTCGGGATGATCGTGACCGGTATCGGCACGGGACTCTTCCTCTTCGCCGGGGTGGGCGTTCCCTACTGGCAGATCCTGCCGGCCTTCATGGTGATGGGTTTCGGGATGAGCTTCATCTGGGCGCCGATGACCACCGCCGTGCTCAATAGCGTCAGCTCGGATAAGAGCGGTGTGGCTTCGGCGGTCAATGGCGCGCTGCGGGAGATCGGCACGGCTTTCGGGGTGGCGCTGCTTGGTACGCTGGCAAACCGGGCCTATAAAGACAGCTTCGATGGCTCCAGCGATATCCAGGCGCTGCGCGCCACCAGCGGCGAGGCGCTGAAGCCGGTGATCGACTTCGTCGGATCGGGCATGAACATCGGCGGCAATGTCATCTCCAAGATGCCGGAGTTCGCCGGGTTGCCGGCCCAGGCAGTGAAGACCCTCGAACATGCCAGCGCCGAGGCGTTCATGGTCGGGATGGACCGCGCGATCATCTTTTCGACCGCCGGCATCATCGCTGCCGCCGTCATCTCCTACTTCCTGATCGACGACGCCGTCGTGGAGAAGCCGATCGAGGAACAGGAAGCGGCCGAAGAAGCATCGATGCGGCGAGGGGATGTCGATTTCGCCCCCACCGCGGCCGACTAGTTAACGACAACGCGCTGGAGCGGGAGGGTGGATCCCGCTCCGGCGCCCAAATCAGCTGAACCAGCGCCCCTCGGCGGGCGACATCTTGGGTGTGAGGCAGGAGGAATCTATGGCAACGATCTACGACAATTCCGGGCGGAAAGCCCCATCGAACAACGGCAAAACGGGGTTGTTGCGACGCTGGATCGACACGGTCACGTCGCATCCGAAACGGCTGTTGCTGGTCTTCTTCATCCTGATGGCGCTGTTCATCGCACTCGCCACCAGCATTCGCGGACATTTCGCCGATTCGTTCAGTCTGCCGGGAGCAGAATCGCAGCAAGCCTATGACCTGCTGGCGGAACGGTTTCCCGGGGCGTCCGGCGGCACCGCGCAGATCGTTTTCCAGACCCAGGACGGCGCCAGCTTCCAGGACCCCGCGGTTCAGGACCAGATCGATGGGGTGCTGACCGAGATCGATGCGCTTCCGCACGTTGCCTCGATCGTCTCGCCGTATGACGCGCCATACCAGATCAGCGAGGACGGCACGATCGCCTACGCCACGGTCAATTACGATGTGCTGTTCAACGAATTGAAGATCCCCGATGCGAAAAAGCTCGTCGATCTGGCCAAGGGAGCCAACAGCGACCAGCTTCGAGTCGTCCCCGGCGGCGATGTCGTGTCGTTGACCGAACAGGAATTCGGCAACTCGTCTGAAATGATCGGCATCATCGCAGCCGCAATCATCTTGCTGATTGCGTTCGGCTCGGTCGTCGCCATGGGACTTCCTATCGTCACCGCGCTCATCGGTCTGACGATCGGGTTCATGGGCATCTTCATTGCCACCCGCTGGCTCGATATCGCGACCTTCGCGCCGCAATTCGCCTCGATGATCGGGATCGGCGTCGGTATCGACTACGCCCTCTTCATCGTCACCCGCTTCCGCGAGGGGATCAAGGACGGACTGAATCCCAAGGAAGCGACGGGCCGCGCGCTCGACACTGCTGGCCGCGCGGTCATCTTCGCCGGTACCGTCGTCGTCATCTCGATGCTCGGACTTTCGGCAGTGGGCATCATGTTCGTCACCGCGCTTGGAATCGCTGCCGCGATCGTGGTTGCCACGGCGGTACTCGTCGCCTTCACGGTGCTCCCCGCGCTGCTCACCCTGGTTGGCACCCGCATCGACAAGTGGAGCGTGCACATGCCGGGGCGGAAGAACAAGCCCGAAGGCGTACCGTTCGGCCGCAAGCTCAGCAACCGGATTCAGGCCCATCCCGTGCAGTCGGCGCTTGCTTCCATTGCGGTGTTGATCGTCCTGGCACTTCCGGCTTTCACGATGGAGCTCGGCTTTCCCGACGCCGGCGCGAACCCGTCCGATTTCAACACCCGGCAAGCCTATGACCTGTTGACGGAAGGCTTTGGCGAGGGCTTCAACAATCCACTTCTGATCGTACTCGACAATTCAAATGGGGTCGAGGCGTCGACGGTCGATGCGGTCACCAGCGCAATGCAGGATACGCAGGGTGTCGTGCAAGTGGCGCAGCCCTTTTCCAATGAAGCCGGGGACACGACCGTTATCACCGTCATCCCCACTGGCGACTCCAATAGCTCCGAGATGAAGGATCTCGTCACGGAGCTGCGCGACACCACACTGCCCGGCGCCGTCGCAGACAGCGGCACTCGGGCGTATGTCGGTGGTGGCACCGCGTCGTTCCTCGACTTCTCCGACAAGATGGTGGAGCGGACCCCGTGGGTCTTCGTGGTCATCATCGGTCTCAGCTTCCTGCTGCTGACGATCGTTTTCCGCTCGCCGGTCATCGCCGTGCAAGCCGCCATCATGAACCTGCTTTCGATTGCAGCGGCCTTCGGAGTGCTGGTGGCTGTTTTCCAGAAGGGGTGGGGGCATCAACTCTTTGGCGTGGAACAAAAGCAGCCCATCGCGGTCTTCCTGCCGATCTTCCTCTTTGCCATCCTCTTCGGGCTGTCGATGGACTATGAGGTCTTCCTGCTCAGCCGTATCCGCGAATACTGGGCGCATGGCCGCAATACGACCGACGCCGTGGCCGATGGCCTTGCCGTAACCGCCCGCGTCATCACCGCCGCGGCGGCCATCATGATCTGCGTTTTCCTCTCCTTCGTGATGAACCCGGCGCCGGTCGTGAAACAGATGGGCCTTGGGCTTGCGGTTGCGGTGCTGATCGACGCCACGCTGGTGCGTCTGGTATTGGTGCCCTCGGTCATGGAGCTGCTGGGCGAACGCAACTGGTGGTTCCCGAGATGGCTGGACCGCATTACCCCGCATGTCAACATCGAAGGCAAGACCGATCCCGCCCCGGGCGAGTTCGATCCCCTTCCTGGCGCAGCCGACTAACTTCCCAACCCTCTTCTCACGCACACCGCCCCGGATCGCAATGATCCGGGGCGGTGTGCTGTTCATGACAATGGGGCGAACCAGAGTGCTTCGGGAACGAAGAGTGGCGCCCTTCCCGAGTAGGTGCAGCCCTCCGTGACTACCGCCGAAGCACCTGGAGCAGCCACGGAGGGCTGCACCTACGGAATGAGCGTGAAAGACCTCCGCGATGAATACCCTGGGTTATCCTGCCAGCATCGGCCAAAGCCCCAAGGCCAGGGTGATGCCGCCGGCTACCGCCATCGTTCCGGTCCAGACGAGATCGAGATTGAACCACGCTCGTCGCAGAATGCCGACTCCGATCCAGCGGTAAACCGCGAAGGCGATCACACCCATGACCAGCAGCATCGCCATCGTATGCAACGACACCGCCGCCAGCGCTTCGACCAGGGCGCCGGTACCGGAGTCCTGCGCTGCCACCATCTCCATGTGGTGCGCATGACCCGATGGCATGGGACTCGCCATCGCCATCGGCGGCTCATTCCGTGAAAGCCCGGCTAGCGCGGGAATGAGCATGAGACCAGCGCCGTGCGCCGCCGCCATGAGCGCCGACCAGGAGACCAGCTCCCACGAAGTGATGCGCATGCCGATCCAGCGCGGATGCCGAAACCGAGTGATGACCTTGTACGCGGCATAACCGAGCAAGACCATCCCACCAAGGACCATCACCGCCCGTTCCGGCAGGACAACTTGCAAAAGCCCGACCGGGATGGCAATCGCGCCAATGGCCAGCAGATGCCCGAGCGCAATCGGTCCCAGCGCTTTGATGACCGCGCCCGTGCGTTGCTCCTGAAAACCGAGCGAGACCGCGAACAGCCAGCCCATAGCCGGATTGAGTCCATGAAAAGCTCCGAGCAGCGCCAGGGTGATCCAGGGCAGCAAGAGAGAAATGTGATCCATCGGAAGCTCCTTTCGGACCGGAAATCGAACCCCAGCCGGACGAGATGGGTTCCTCCACCTCGTCCGGCATGGCGTTTGTCAGGCGAAGCAGTAGGAATCGGTCGACGCGTCGCCGCCCTGCAAGCGCACCTGATGCGGCCGTTGATCGCCGAAATCGATCAGAAAATCCGGATCGAGGGTCATCGTGCCATCGGCATCGACATTCGCCATCGCCATCCAACCCTTGATGCCATCCGGATAGAACTGGGCATCCCAGGGGAGGTAGAGCGAGTTGGTGAAATAGACCCGCCTGCCATCGCGACTCAGCTCGACCATTTGCGGCGCTCCATTGAGCGGCCCTGCCGCGGCCGGATGACCAGCCCGGCGCACGATGCCGCCCATCTGGACTGAGCCATTGAGAACCGGCTCGTCCGGATTGGAGACGTCGTACTGGCGCAGCTCACCCGTTCCCCAGCAGGGCACATAGAGGAAGCGGTCGTCCAGACTCAACGCGATATCGGTCACCAGCGGCGGCACTGCCTTGAACGGCTGCAACGCCGGCGGAAGCTGATCTTCCTCGGCCGGTTCGGCCGGGATTTCGATGATCTTCTTGGCGTCCCACGTCCCGTCGTCGTTGCGATTCCATTTGAAGATCGACGACGACAAATCCTTGAGGCTGATAACGGTATTGACGAATCCATACGCCTTGGTCGGATTGTGCGCCGGGCGCAGCTCGAGCACGATCTGGTTTTCTTTGCCCAGGTCGATCGTCTGGGTGTGCGTGCGGTCGCGCAGATTCCAGAAATGGAGCTGGTGACCGTATTTCCCGTTCAGCAGCAGATCCGGCTGTACACCGGTTTCGACCATGTTCGGGGTACCCCATTCGCTGGTGACCATCGTGTCGTACCCCAGGTGCCACCAGAAGTCGTAATGCAGGTATTGGTCGCCCCGGTCGATCTCCCACGGGCCAAGCACATCGAACGAATCATGATCGAGCACCACCACGCCGCCGGGACCATCGCCATTCGGCGCGCCGAGCGCGCTAATGTAGATGCCATCCATCCCGCAGTGGACGGTATGCCCGCGCGAATAGCCCGACTTATTGGCCAGCTCGTCCGCCTCGATCGTCTTGACGATGCGCGGGCGGGTTGGGTCCGGCTTGGTGTCGATGATATAGATGCGTGACGACTTCAGCGCTGGCACGATGAGATAGCGCCGCTCCACATGCGGATGGGCGGCGCTGGGACAGAGCATCGAGCTGCACGCATTCCAGTTGAAATGATGCAGCTCGTCGCCGGCATAGGACATCTCGACCTCGCCGATCTGCTGTCCATAGCTCGACGATGTTGGAGAGGTGTCGATCACCACAATGGCATCGGGCCGCTCGTCGCCGTTGGGATTGATCCGCACGACATAGGCGAGCTCTTCAGGGGGCGCGGTCATCGCGGAACGCGCCGATGGGTAGAACGTGGGATCTGGGCGCCAGACGGTCATGGATTGACTCCTCATAATCGGTGCGGATGGTTCAGGTGCAGTACCGGCATTCGCCGAGCCGACATGCCCAGACAGCGCGGCCATCAGGCCACTGCCGGCGATGCCTCCCAGCACGGTTCGCCGGTTGACTTCGGGAATCCGCGGGGTCGTTTCCTGCTTCTTTCCGGTGAACATGGGAACGGTGTCCTTTCAAAATGATCGTCGGCGCGCATCGGTTCTCCTGGTGAGCCAGCAGACAAGGCCTATTCCGAAGCGTTCCAGCGATCGATCGAGCAACTACGAACAAACCGGCGATCGCGAATCGGTCGCCCTCATCATCTGTCCGCGTACACCTCAACGCTATGGCAGGATGAGCCTAGTTTGGAGAGGGGAGTTGCCTAGATTGGGGGGTGATGCCGAGCTGTCGAGCTTTTTGGGCGGCTTCGTCTCGGGAGTGGACCTCGAGCTTGGTCAGGATGGCGGTGATGTGGTGGCCCACGGTGCGGGGTGAAAGAAAGAGCGTCTCCGCGATATCTTGCGTGCGATGCCCTTGCACCAGCAGCGCCAGCACGTCCATCTCCCGCCTGGTCAACCGGAAGGGGTTGGCCTGGGTGGTGGGCCGGGGACCACGCGGCAGTCGTTCGACCCCAAGGGCGCGCAGCCGTTGCGTGACCATCGACGCGGCTGGCACGGCGCCAAGCCGCATGAATTCCGCATGGGCATAGCGCAGCTCGCTCTCCCGACCGCTCTCTGCCAGGGCCCAGGCCGTTTCGTACGGGCAGCCAAGCGTGCGCCAGGCCGCGGCGGCTTCACGCCACTTCCCTTCGATTTGGAAGGCAAATGGCTCGAACGCATCATCCGGTAAGCAATCGAGCGCGCCGGCCCGCCAGAGCCAGAATGCGAAGACCCCCACGCACCAGCGATGTCCGGCGCGCTGGACTTGGTCATAAACCGACATTGCTTCACATCGCACCTGGTCCCGATCGCCACTGAGCCACGCTCGTTCTGCTCGCGCGGCCCGCACCGGACAGATTCGCTGCAACTCTCCGGTCCGGAGGGCGCGTTCGAGTGCGTCGTCGAGGAGATCCGCCGCTGCCGGATCACCCTGCCGAGCGCGCGTTTGCCCCAGGGTCGTCAGTGCCACGATCTGGGTCACTGGCGCCAACCCCGGCCGGCGCAACACCTCGTTCTCCTGCTCGATGGCCGGGCCCCAGCGTCCCAGGTAGTGCTGCGACATCCCGCGCCAGGCAAGCAGATAGTGGAGTCGGTAATCCAGATCGTACTCGGCGCAATACTCGATTCCTTCGGCGAGGAGCGTCCCAATTTCGGTGAATCGATACATCTGGCCGTACCTGGAGACCAGGTGACCATAGGTTCGGCCTGCATCATCCTCACGATTCGCCTGAAGCGCCAGACTCAAGCTGCGGCGCAACAGTTCGTCACCCCGATCGAGATTGCCGCTCTGATAGAGCGCCGATCCCACGTTGTTGAGCGCGTGAATCAGCGATTCCATTTCGCCAAGCTCTTCGGCGAGTCGTACTGCCTTTTCTCCCCAGGCGATCGCCAACTCGGTCTCCCAGGCGAGCATGTGAAGATGGGATCGCGCGCTATATGCCCGAGCAAGTTCTGGCGATGGCGGGAGCGCCTCGAGGATCGCCAGCGCCTCGGCCACCATCGCCTTCGCGTCCGCATTACGACCTATTGACCAGTAGGTGCGCGCCAGCCATCGCAGCGCGTCGCCTTCGCGCAGTCGATTCCCCTCGGCGCGCCAGATGCCGAGTGCCTCCAGGCACTTCTCGGTTGCCAGATCGTTTCGATCCATCAACGAGAGCTCGAACGACCAGGCCATGAGCAGCTCCGCTTGCCGCGTGGGCGGAAGCGCCTGGGCGAACTGGAGAACGCGCTCATATTGGGTCGCCGCCTCACGGTGGGACTTCAGCGCGGCCGCGCGCTCAGCCGCTACTGGTCCGTATTCGAGCACAGCGTTGCGGTCGAAGGCTGCCGCCGCATGATGCGCCAACCGGGCGAAATCACGCGAACCAGTTTGGCGCAATACAGCCAAAGCCCTCCCATGCAGCTCGATCTGCCGCGGCGGCGAAACCTCGCCCAATACGGCCACCCGTGCCAGCTCATGCCGAAACGCGAGCTGGTTGCCCTGGGCAAGCAGCAGTCCCTGGGCGATACATTGCTCAGTCGATTCCGGTTTCGCCTGGCTCACCTGCGCCACCAACCACGATTCCGCCGGTGAGCCGATGACGGCAACAGCATCGAGGAGTTGCCGTGCATCGAACGAAAGCCGGTCGGCCCGCGCAAGCACCGCGTCTCGCACCGTCGCTGGCAGGTCATCGCGGCCGCTGGCGATGACTTCCGAGATAAAAAATGGATTGCCATTGGTCAGCCGGAAGAGCTCGCCTGGGTCGATGCCGGTCCCTTCCGACATTCGGGTGACGCCGGTGAGGGAAAGCGGCGGCAGATGCATACGGCTCACATCCGGCGCGGTGGCCAGATCGCCCAGGAGGCGGCGCAGGGGATGCCCCATTCCGATTTCGTCGTCGCGAAAGGTAATGATGACGAGGAGCGGGGCCGACCCGATGCGGCGTCCCAGGTAGCGAATCCCGTCGACGGCCGCCTCATCGATCCAATGTGCGTCCTCGATAATCATGATCGTCGCCGGACCGTGGGAAAGCGCCATAAGCACAGTGCGGGCGATCTCCACCGGCGACGCGGACCGATCGAGCAGTTTGCCGATCTGCCCCTGCATCAACTCATCCATATCGGAGAGCAGCCCATGAGGACGCGGCGCGGATAGCGGCTCGCATGCGCCGATCAATACCCGCTCTGGTGGACGCGATTGGCGAGCGAATTGTTGAACCAGACTGGTTTTGCCGACCCCGGCCTCGCCCCCCAGAAGGAGCATGCGCCCAAGTCCTCGCGCGGCGTGCTGGTGCAATCCATTGAGGGTATCGAGATACGCCTTCCGTTCCAGCAAGTCCATGGCCGTCATCCCACGCACGCATTTGGCGCTACAACCTCAGGGTGGACACATCCTAAACCAGGGATGGCGGCTGTCTCGGTTGGGAGACGATGCCGAGCTCGACCGCTTTGCGGGCCGCTTCGTCCCGGGAATGAACGTCGAGCTTGGCAAGGATGGACGTGATGTGATGCCCCACGGTGCGCGGCGAGAGGAAGAGGACGTCGGAAATCTCCTGCGTGCGCCGGCGTTGCACGATCAGCTCCAGCACCGCCAGCTCCCGGTTGGTGAGTTGGAAGGGATTGGATCGGGTGGTGGGACGCGGGCCCCGCGGAAGCCGTTCGACGCCGAGCGCGCGCAGCCGGTCCGTGACGATCGATGCGGCCGGTCCGGCGCCCAGGCGCACGAACTCGGCATGGGCATAACGCAGCTCGCTCTCTCGTCCACTATCGGCCAGAGCCCAGGCCGCTTCATACGGGCACCGGAGCTCCCGCCAGGCGGCAGCGGCCTTGCGCCAGTTGCCATCGATCTGGAAGACGTAGGGTTCGAAGGCATGGGCAGGGGCGCGCTCCAGGGCTCCCGCTCGCCAGAGCCAGAACGCCAGCTGGCCGATATACCAGCGGTGGTTGCTGCGCAAAGCCAGATCGTAAATCGATTCGGCTTCCATGCGCGTGCGCTCCAGATCACCGGCCAGCCAGGCCGATTCCGCACGGGCGGTTCGCACCGGACACAGCCGCTGCAGCTCACCCGTCCGCTCCGCGAGCTCCAGGGCTTCCGCCAGCAAATCAGCGGCCGTGGGGTCGCCGGTGCGGACGCGCATCCGGCCGAGCACTGTCCACGCCACGATCTTGCTGATCGCCGCCACTCGCGGCTGGCGCAGCACCGCCGTTGCCTCCTCACCGGCAGCCGCCCACTGTCCCTGATACAGCAGCGAGACTCCACGCCACGCGCGGAGATAGTGCGTATACGTGTCGATGTCTCGATCGGCGCAATAGGCGATCCCCTCATCCAGCCAGGGGTCGGTTGCGGCGAAGTCGTACATCTCGCACTGGCCTGTCGCAAGCAAGGTGTATGCCCGAGCGGCGTGATCCTCGAGATTCGCCGTTTTGGCGATCTCCAGGCTGCGCTCGACCAGCGCCACCCCCTTTCGCACCTCACCGCCGGCGAGGAAGTAGGATGCGCCGACATTGGCGAGCGCATGGGACAAGGTCTCGTTCTCACCAAGATGCTCCGCCAGATCGATTGCCTTTTGCCCCCAGGAAATAGCCGATTGGGCATCCCACGAGAGCATGCGCAGCTGGGCCTGCGCGCTGTACGCCATGGCGAGCTGGGGAGAAGGCGGCAGCTCCTCGAGCGTGCGCACAGCCTCTGCCAAGGTCGTTTCGGACTCGAGATTCCGCCCGGCGTACCAATAGAGACGCGAGAGCAACCGCAGAGCGTCGCCCAAGCGCAAGCGGTCCCCTTCCCGGCGCCAGATCTCGATGGCCTCCTGACACGTCTCGATGGCAACCGCGGAATCGTCCAGGAGATAGCGCTCGAACGACCAGGCCAGCAGCAACTCTGCCCGTTCTGCCGGCGAGAGCGTTCCTGCGAATTCCATCACCCGCTCGTATTGGGCAGCTGCCTCACGATGGGAACGGAACGCCGCGGCCCGCCGCGCCGCGGCGGGACCGAATTCGAGCACCGCCTCACGGTCGAACGCCGCCGCGGCGTGATGGGTCAGGCGCGCCAGATCGTTCGAACCGGCTATGCGCAACGCGGCCAGCACGTGCCGGTGCAGCTCGATCTGTCGCGGCGGGGAGATCTCATCCAATATGGCAACTCGCGCAAGCTCATGCCGGAATGCGAGAGCAGTGCGCTGAGCCTGCAAGAGCCCTCGGCCGATACACTCTTCGGACGCGGCCGGGGACGCCTGGCTCACCTCGGTCACGAGCCAGGACTCTGCCGGCGAGCCAATGACCGCTACGGTTTCCAGGAGCTGTCTGGCGTCCGGCGACAGCCGGTCAGCCCGCGCCAACACCGCATCGCGCACGGTAGGCGGCAGACCCTTCGCTCGCCCGGCGACGATTTCGGTCAGGAAAAAGGGATTGCCGTTCGTCTGTTGAAAGAGCTCGGCCGGGTCGAGTCCACTTCCCTCGGTGAGCTGCGCAACCGCCTGGAGCGACAACGGGGGTAGATGCATCCGCCGCACCGCTGGCGCTGTCGCCAGATCACCCAGCAAGCGGCGCAAGGGGTGGCTCTTGCCGATCTCATCGTCGCGGAAGGTAATGATGGCGAGCAATGGCACCGCCTCGATCCGCCGGCCGAGATAGCGCAACCCATCGACCGCCGCCTCGTCGATCCAATGGGCATCTTCGATGACCATCACCGTGGGCGGCCCGTGGATGAGCTGGGCGATCACCGCTCTGGCGATTTCGACCGGGGAGGCTGCCTCCTCCAGCAGCCGGCCGATCGGCCCCTGCATCAACGGTTCCATATCGGCCAGAGGACCATGAGGTCGGGGAGTGGAGAGCGGCTCGCAGGCGCCGATCAGCACCGGTTCGGATGGCTGGAGCTGGCTGGTAAAGCCCCGAACCAGCGCGGTCTTGCCGACACCCGCTTCACCGCCGATGAAGACCATATGTCCATGGCGAGTGCCGGCTTGCCGGTGCAACCCGCGAAGCTCGTCGAGATGGGCCTTCCGCTCGAGCAGGTCCATTACTGTCGCCTGACGCTTCACACGAGCTCGGTCGAAACCGGCAGTCCTCCGGGGCGCTTGGCAAGGGGAGCCAGCGCCCGCCCAGGAACGAGTGCTGCTCTCCATCCTAAACCCGGCAGGCAACTACCGGCGCGGCAAGCGAATTTGCAACTGCCTAATCATCATGTTGTCGATCGCGGCGATGATGGAGCCGGCAATACGCCGGCGCTGCTGCGGTACATGCGAGCCGCTGATGTGTACGGCAAGCTGCGACTGGTCGATGAGCAATCCGGAATCGTGCTGCGTCGCCATCGCTTGAACGAAGAACCCGAGGAGGGCGATCGGGTTCAGCCGTATTTTGCAGAGAACCCACCAACCGGCAAAACAGGCCGCCGGGTGGTGGGATTGGGACCGCGGCTTCGCGTCATTTCAGGGCGGCGACCGCTTCGATCTCGACCAGCGCCTCCGGGCGTCCGAGCCCTGCAACCCTCAAGACCGTAATGGCGGTCGGATGGTCGCCCCAGACCTCGCGGGCGGCTTCGTACGCCGCGCGGAAATCGACTTCTCCCGCCACATAGATTCCCAGGCGCGCCACGTCCAACTGATCGGCACCCGCTGCGGCCAGCACGCTGAGCACATTCCGCAGCGCCTGTTTCGACTGCGCGAGAAGATCACCCTCGATTTTGCCGCTGCTATCGGTGCCATTCTGGCCACCGACGAACAACATGCGGCCCGCCTCCAGCACGGTCCCCTGGGAGAACGCCGGGTTGTACGCAAGCTCGGGCGGGTTGATGTGCGTGACGGTACTCATGATGTCGCTCCTGTCTCGTCCGAATTGCTGTTCGAGGCATCTTGCCTATTGGCGCGGCGGGCCACCGGGCAGCTCGCCTTTGCTCGTATTCTGGAAGGCGGCGCAGCGCCACCCCTCGGGTGTGCGAACAAGCGTGTAGGTTTGGACTTTGTCGAAGGGAATCGACTCGCCGGTTCCAACGCCACCCTCGGTGAGCGCCACTACGACCTCGGGGGCGATCTGGCGCGCATGCATCATTCGCATCCGCATGCGGCTCCCCTTCTGCTATTGCGTAAAGAGGGGAATATGCATGCGCTCGATCTCGTCTCGGCCGATGGCGGCCATACCCAGAAACATCACGTAAGTCGCATCGGTAGTGAACAGCCGGGCATAGGCCGTGGCGTCCCCTGCATCCCAGGTGTCGATCATCTGCTGAAGTAATGCCGGTACCCCATTCTCTGCGTCGGGTGCGAGTTCGGACGATCGCATCGTTGCCTGATCCATTTTCCAATTCCTTTCCAACTGAGCACCGTTTCGCGCAATGCCGATCGAGTGTATATTGCATATCGCACTATTGCAATTCGCAATATACACTCAACCGAGAAGTTCAATGGCCGCCAAACGAGACGATCGAGATTTAGCCGAGCTGGCAGTGCTCAGCCTGCTCTTCACCGGTCCCCGGCACACGTATGAGATGCAGCGCTTTCTGGTTGTCGCGCATAAGGACTTCGTCACCGGCCTGCCGCGAAGTCTTTATCACGCGGTCGACCGGCTGACCGCGCGCGGGTCGATCGAGCCGGCCGGCGCCGAACGGGAGCCCGGCCGCCCGGAACGCATGAACTACCGGCTGACCGATCGGGGTCGTACCGAGCTCACCCATCGCATAACGACATTGCTGGAGACACCCGATCGGGATGCCAACCTGTTCATCGCGGCGCTCTCCTCGATGGCGGTGCTGCCTCCATCGGCGGTCATCGGCGCGCTGGAAAATCGAGCCGCCTTTCTGGAGAACCGGGAAATGGCGCTCCGCCGGGCAACCGCATCAGAGCATCTTCCCCGGGTGCTGCTGGTCGAGGCCGACTACGAGAAGAGTCTTCTGGCGCACGAACGAACTTGGGTCACCACGCTGATCGACGAGCTCAAAACCGGTGCGCTGACCTGGCCGGGCGATCCGAACCAAATCGTCTTCCCGGATGGCGATCCACTCGCGCAAGCATTGGATGGTGACGAATGAAATTCCCACTCGACGTTTCGGCTCACGTCGATGCGCCATTCGACCGCGTCGAAACCGCGCTCGAGTCCGATTGGATTTTGGAATCCTGGCTCGACGCGCCGGTCGATCCCTCGACCGTCCATGTTCAGCGAGCGCCCGGCAAGATTGCCGTCGAGGGCAATTGGTGGTACCGCGGCGAGTTGACCGCCCGGCCCGAGGGTTCCGGCGCCAGCCTGATCTTGCGCGTCTCGAACATTGCCAAACGTGCCCGCTGGGCCGTTCCGCTGGCCAATCGGTTTTTCAAGGGTTTTGCCGAACAGCAACAGGCAACAATGACCAGGCTTGCCCGGGCGATCGAGCAGAGGCGCTGCCCTTGAACATCGCGGACCGCTGCTGTGCCCGCTTGTCCACGCATATCCAGCGTGGTACCCTGCAAGGACAAATGCGTACGTACACTCGCACCCCCGCAGCACGAGTGGAGCCTGTTCGATGACTCGCCTCATCGCCTTCTTCAATCAAAAAGGCGGCACCGCCAAAACCACCAGCACCCTCAATGTCGCCGCCGCACTAGCGGAAAAAGGGCGGCGCGTGCTGATGGTCGATCTCGATCCGCAAGCCAGCCTCACTATGGCCGTCGGCGCCGATATCGCCTCCATGGACGGGTCGGTTTACGATGTCCTGCTGGACGAGACCGTTCCGGTCGAATCGGTGATCACCGGCACGACCATCGGCTCGGTCGAGCTGCTGCCGGCGCATCCCGATCTGGCCGCCGCCGAGCTGGAGCTGCTGAATGTGCTCGAACGCGAGCGCGTGCTGGCGCACCGGCTCGATTCCCTCGATCTTTCCGCCTGGGAGTACGTGCTGATCGACTCGCCCCCCGCGCTCAATATCATCTCGATCAACATCCTGGTCGCGGCCGACGCGCTCATCATCCCAATCGAGCCGCATCCGCTTTCCTTGATGGTGCTGAAACGACTCTTCGAAACCCTCAACAAGATCCGGCGGCTCAATCCGGAACTGGAAATCCTCGGGTTCCTGCCGACCAAGGTGCATTCCAACTCGCGTCTGGCTACCGATATGTTGCTTAGTCTGGAAGAGCAGTTCCCCGATCTGCCGCTGCTGCCGCAGATCCCGCTCTCCGTGCGCAGCGCCGAATCGGCCGCCGAGCGCACGAGCGTGCTGCACTATATGCCGCGCTCTCCGGTCGCCGCGGCGTATCGCGCGGTGGCTGCCTGGATCGACGAACCCGAATCGGCCAACCCGCCGGTGCCACCGGCGCTCTTTGTCTCGGAGGAGCTGCATGTCTAGCGTCGCCCCGGCCACCAGCGGAAAGTCCGGCTCCCGCCGGCGCTTCACCGTCGATGCGCTCTTCACCGATGGGCGACCGCAAGCCGTTGGCGTTTCCGATCTGCCCACCGCCAAGGAGATCCGGCTCGACCGCATCGTGCCCGATCCGGCCCAACCGCGCCGCAGCTTCGATCCGGTGCGGTTGGAAGAGCTGGCGACCAGCATCACATTGGAAGGCGTGTTGCAGCCAATCGTCGTGCGCTACGACGAAGCCGATGACATCTACGTCATCGTCCACGGCGAGCGCCGCTGGCGCGCCTCGCGCGAAGCAGGGCAAAAGACGATTCCGGCCATCGTGCGCGACGTCGATGAAGAACATCGCCTGATCCAGCAATTGATGGAAAACGTGGTCCGCGAGGATCTGAACGCGGTCGACCGCGCCCAGGCCCTGCGCGCGCTCAAACAGCAGATGACCGATGCCTCATGGGAAAGCGTGGCCGCCGCGGTCGGGATTCGCCGCAGCCGGTTGTTCCAGCTGCTCGGCACCGAAAAGCTGCCCGACACCATTCAAGACGATATCCGCACCGGCCGCTTGAGCGAAAAGCAGAGCCGTGCATTGCAGGGGCTTTCCGCCGATGCGCAGCTTGCCCTGCGCGATTCGATTGTGGCCGACGATCTCTCCGTTGACGAGACCATCCGGCTCGCCCGCGCGCTCAAATCGGCCGAAATGCAACCGGGCGCGCTGCCGCCGGTCGTGCTGCTGGCCGAGCTGCGGCGCCAGCAGTCGCCACCCCCACCAGAGATCGATACCACCACGCTGCTGACCGCAATTGCGGCTGCCGCGACCGGCAATGCGGCCGACCGGCAGCAACTCGTCGCGATCGCCGACGCCGCGTGGGCCGCGTCGTTCGACCCCGAACGGCTCGATTTTCAGGTCGCCGCGCTCGCCCGTTCGCTGGCCCGCCTTCCGACTGCGGAGCTCCGTTTCGGCCATCCCGTGCATACGCTCCTGACCCAACTGCAACACACGCTGGACACGCTGCTCGCCCGGTAGTCGAGCCAAAGGCTTGACGCGGTCCGAATCCTGGGTAGAGTGGCGGTATGACGCTGCTCGAACGCGATGCTGAGCTTTCCATCTTGCATGCCCATCTCACTCGCACTCAGGCCGGCGAAGGGCATTTTATGCTGATCACCGGTGACGCCGGTATCGGTAAAACCTCGCTAGCCCGCGCATTTGGCGCCCAGCTCCCGGACGGTCAACAGCTCCTGATCGGGACCTGCGATCCCCTTACGGCGCCCTCCGCCCATGCGCCGTTGCGCGATCTGCAAACTGCGCTCGGTCCCGAGGTCGAGATGCTGCTGCGCGAGCGCGCCGAACCGGGCCAACTTTTTCCGGCGGTGCTCGAGGCCATGCGGCGGATGCCCGGCGCAGTGTTCCTGATCGAGGACGTCCATTGGGCTGATGACGGCACGATCGATCTGCTCCGCTATCTCAGCCGGCGAATCGAGCGCCTGCCCATTCTCGTGGTCGTGACCTCCCGTACTGACGACCTGCGCTCCAGCGACCAGCTCCGTCCCTTTCTCGGCGAGCTGGCCCGCACTCCGGGCTGCGAGCGAATCACGCTTGCTCCGCTGAGTCAAGCCGCGGTGGTATCGATGGTCGGCGACCGGAATATGTCGGCCGAGGCCGTCTACCGGCGCACCAGCGGCAATCCCTTTTTCGTCACCGAGCTGCTGGCGACCGGGGCCGATTTGCCAGCTTCTGTAAGCGACGCGGTATTGGGTCGGTGGGCGCGCCTGAGCCCAGCCGCGCGCCAGGTCGTGCAAACCGCGTCCGCTTTGGGACCGGACATTCCGGCCGAAATTGTCTCCGCCGTGATCGGCAACGATGCATCCGGCGACATCGAAGAAGCCATCGCGGGCGGGCTGATGTGCGCCGCGCCGGATGGGGTCGGGTTCCGCCACGAGCTCACCCGAGAGGCGATCTTCGAGTCGATCTCGCCGGTGCGACGACTCGAGCTCTATCGCGCCATCCTGCGGATCGTGCAGGAGCAGTACCCCGATTTCGATCCAGCATGGTTGGCGCACTATGCCGTCGGCGCTGCCGATCGTCCCGCAATCCGCACCTATAGTGTGCGGGCGGCCGAGCGAGCCGCCGCCATGAGCGCCAATCGTGAAGCCGTGCTCCATTACCAGCGCGCACTTGCGGCGACCAGCGATCAGCCACTAGAACTGCAAGTTCCCTTGATGCTGGCCTATGCGAACGTGACATCCAACACCGGCTGGTCGAGCGAGAATCTGCGGGTGCGTTCTGAGCTGGTCGACTACTTCCACGCGGTAGGCGATCTGTTCGGCGAAATCGAGCAGCTCCGCGAGCTGGCTACCTCGCACTTCAATGCCGGCAACAACCCCGCCGGAGAGCTCGCCATCCGCCAGGCGCTCGTTCTCCTGCGGGAGCTGCCCGAAGACCGCCTCCATGCTCGGGTCTACGCGACCCGGGCCGCGACGCTGATGCTCGACCGTCACAATGAAGAAGCAATCGACTGGGGACGCCGCGCGATCCGGCTGGCCGAACAGCACGGCGATGTTCTGACGGTCGTCCGCGCTCAGAATGCCATCGGATCGGCCCAGATCGTTTCCGGCAATCTGGGGGAGGGGGTGTCAACGCTGGAAGCCGGCATCGCTGCCGCGAAACAACAAGGATTCGATACCATTGCCGTCAATCTCCTCAGCAATCTCGGTTCCGCCGGCGGCGAAGTCTATGAGCTCGCCATTGCCGAGCGCGCATTGTTGATCGCGGTCGAAGACGCGCGGGGCGCCGATCTCGACGGCCCGCTAAGCTATGCCCTCGCCTGGCTGGCGCTGGTAAGGCTCTTTCAGGGACGATGGTCGGAAAGCACGCAACTCTCCACCGAAGCGCTCGCGACGGCACACGGCCTTGCCATCAGCCGGATCATGGCGCTGATCGCACTCGGCCGGGTGCGCGCCCGGCGGGGCGATCCCGGCGTTTGGGAGGCGCTCGATGCCGCGCTGGTATTGGCCGAGCCGACCGGCACGCTTCAACGCATCGCCCCGGTCTCTGCTGCACGGGCGGAAGCGCGCTGGCTCGACGGCGATGTCTCGGGCACGATCGAGGAAGCCACTCGGGCATACGATCTTGCTGTACGGCACCAACACGGTTGGCATGCCGGAGAACTGGCGTACTGGTTGCGCATGGCAGGCGTAGAAGTGACACTCCCCTTCGGCGCTGCCGACCCCTGGCGGCTCACGCTCGATGGCAATTTCACAGCCGCGGCGGCCGAATGGGAGCGCCGCGACTGCCCCTACGAGGCCGCTCGCGCTCAGTTCGATTCAGAGGACATCGAGCAGCTCCGACTGGCGCTGCGCACCTTCGAATCGCTCGGCGCCCGGCCAATGGCACTCCGCACTACCCAGCACTTGCGCGAGCTCGGCGCAACTGTGGTTCCCCGCGGCCCCCGCCGCGCAACGCGCGCCAACCCCGCCGGTCTGACCAACCGGGAGTTCGAGGTGCTCAGCCTCATGCGCGATGGCTCCACCAATGCTGAGATCGGCCGCGCTCTGTTCGTTTCGGCCCGCACCGTCGAACATCATGTTTCCTCCATTCTGGTCAAGTTGGACGCCTCCTCCCGCCGCGATGCAGTCACGTCCGCCATCGATCGCGGCATACTTACAATGTGATTGTTCCTCGCTCGAATGCAACTCGACGGACAATCCACAGCAGTTCAGGCATGCATCATGGCACTTCTCGAACGGGATTGGGTTCTCGAAACGCTTCACAACCTGGCCACTGAGGCGGCCGATGGACACGGTGGCATGGTGTTCATCGCCGGCGAAGCCGGCGCGGGAAAAACCTCCGTCATTCGCTCGTTCCTGGATCAGCAGCCAGACAGTCGATCAGCGCTCATCGGCGCATGCGATTCCATTTCGACACCCGGCCAGCTCTGGCCGTTGCACGATCTCGCGCGGCGCGCGAGCCCGGCCCTCCGCCATCAGATCCTGGCCGGGGCCGATCGGGAAGAACTCTTTCGCGGGGTGCTGGCGGAGCTCTCGGCTCGTCCGGGAGCGACTATCGTGGTGGTCGAGGATATACATTGGGCAGACGACGCGACCCTCGATCTGCTGCGTTTCCTGGGGCGCCGCATTGCGACAACGCGTGGATTGGTCATCGTCACCTATCGGGATGAAAGCGCCGCCCAGATGCAGCGCTTGCGGCTCATGCTCGGCGATCTTGCCACCGCCCCCGGCGTTCACCGGCTCCAACTCCCTCCGCTGACACGCGCAGCAGTCGCTGAGCTCGCATATGGTCGCTCGATCGATCTCGACGAGCTGTACGCCCGTACCAGCGGTAATGCGTTCTATGTAGCTGAGATGCTGGCAGCCGGAAATCGACTGCCCACGACGGTCAGTGACGCGGTACTCGCCCGCTATGCACGGATTCCCGCGCGCAGCCGGCACATCATCGATCTGGCGGCAGTCATTGGACTCTCGGTCGACATGCGGGTCCTCATGGCCGTTGCTGGCGGAAGTCAGGACGACCTGAACGATTCCATCGAATCAGGCGCCCTGCGATTCGATGGGCATACGGTGCATTTCCGTCATCAACTCACCCGAGACGCTGTCCTGACAGGGCTGTCGCCGATCCGGCGGGCCCAGCTCTATGGCGTTGTTTTCGACGCCTTCGAATCTCAGGGACATACCGCCGATCCAGCCACCATGGCGCACTTCGCCGAAGAAGCGGGGCGGCCTGCGGCGGTCCCAGCGTATGCGAAAGCCGCCGGGGAACGAGCCTTGCGCTTGCGCTCGTACCGGGAAGCCGCGGCCCAATTCCAGCGGGCATTGCAGTACTCGGAAGATCGTTGCGTCTCGGAGCGAAGCGACCTACTCGGGAAGTTGGCATCGGCCACCTTTTACTGTGGGTCGGGAGAAACCGACATCGACATCTTGCGGCAGCTCGTTGCCTACTATCGGGCCGGCGGCAATGTATCTCAGGTCGTCAGTCATCTCGTCTGGCTCACATGGGTGCTCGATGATGAAGGACTCCGCTCCGAATCGCTTGCCACTATTGCCGAGGCCGACCGGATTGCCCTCGAAGTCGATGACCCAGCTTTGCGCTGTGAGACGCTGGCAACCTACTCCTACCTCCTCGCCCATGAGGAGAGGTGGGCTGAAGCACTGGAGTGCAACGCAGCCGCGTTCGCGCTTGCGGAAGAGTCGGGGAATGCCCATACCATGTTTCGTTGCCGGCTCTATCGAGGGTTCACGTTGCTCAACAGCGATGAGAGAACCGGAGCCGCACTGATTTCCGACTGCATCGAAATTGGCCGGCAGCACGGATACGATGCCGAAGTCGCACATGCCATGTCGAGTCTGGGATTCCATTGGACGGATACGAACCAGCTCGACCGTGCCGACCGCGCGCTTGCCGGCGCCGCCGAGTTCGCCGTTGCGCACGAACTCGATTGCTGGCAGCGCTGGGCCCGCCTCGGGATGAGCCGAAGCGCGCTGGCCCGTGGAGATTGGCAACATGCGGCGGATCTCGCCGGATCTGTCATTCAGGTACGAAACGGTTGTTTCTCGAATCGGTTCTATGGATATCTGACCATTGCCAGAATCCGGGCGCGGCGCGGTGATCCAGAGGTCGAGCTCGCACTCGAAGCAGCGGCGGCCTCCTGTCCCGAAGAGCCCACGCCCTGGCTCGCCGCACAGCTCGCCGCTGCCCGCACCGAGGCCACATTTCTTGCTGGCGACCACGATCGGGCGCTCCAGATCGCGCGGCAGGCGTTGCCCTCGGCGGCGCGCTACGGATATCGCTGGATTGCTGGCGAGCTTGGGCACTACCTGATCGCGGCAGGCGGTACGCTGCCGTGCAAGATCGAGACATCAGAGCCGTACCGCGCCGAGCTCACCGGGGACTGGGTCACCGCATGCCGAGAATGGGAATCCCTTGGCACGCCCTACGAGGCCGCTCGCGCGCTGGCAAGAATCGATGACGAAGCATCCTTGCGCGACGCGCTCGACCGCTTCGAGCGGCTCGGCGCCGAGCCAATGTACACGCTGGTGATTGGACGTTTGCGCGCCCTCGGCGTTCCAGCAATTCCGCGCGGACGCCGTTCGTCGACCAAAATGCACCCGTTCGGTCTGACCGCACGCGAAGCGGAAGTACTCGCTCAACTGGAACAAGGCTGGACCAATGGCGAGATCGCCGCGCGCCTCTTTCTCTCCGATCGAACCGTCGAGCATCATGTGTCCGCGGTGCTCGCCAAACTGGGCGTGAAGTCCCGCCGCGACGCTGTCCGGCTTGCTCGCGAGCGTTCTCTCGCCGGCATCGAACAGACCCATCTGCTCGCCAGCTAGCCCCCGCTCCAGCGCCGCCCCCGGAGCGCTACCATCATCGAATCGATCTAATCTAGGGGTTGCTCCCACGCAAAGTAGGGGGATCTCCCCGATTCCGCGTGCCCTGCCCACCCGCATCATGGTCGTGCGGCGCCGTTCTTATTCGCCACACGAGCACAAGGAGTCGAAGATGCCCAGATATATGGTCGAACGGACATTCGAAAGCGGCCTGCACATTCCCATGAATCAGGAAGGCATCGCCACCACGCGCGGAGTCGTTTCGCGCAACGCCGACCACGGTGTGACCTGGGTCCATACCTACGTCACCGAGGACAAGCGCAAGACGTTTTGCGTCTACGACGGACCGAGCCCCGAGGCCATCCGCGAAGCCGCTGGCTGCAACGATCTGCCGGTCGACAAGATCACCCGCGTCACCGTGCTGGATCCCTATTTCTACTCGTAGCGGCCGGCATTCGCCGGCTATCGAACCTACAGGAGACCACCTATGAAATCGCGACGATATCTATTCATTGCCGCCGTCCTGCTGATGGGACTGCTGGCCGTGCCCGCGCTCCACGTCGATGCGCAGGACAATCCGCTGGCCGGTGTCACGGTCGAAGGACTCGGCGCGGTCCAACCAGCAGTTGCCCCCGGCCAAACCTTGCAACTCCTGAAACTGACCCTGGAGCCGGGTACGACCATCTCCATGCACCACCATCCTGGTCCGGTCATCATCTCAGTCGCTTCCGGGGTCTTTACCACCTCGTTCGCCCAGTCGACCGCGGTTATCACCCGTGCTGGAGCCGCCGCCGAAGCCACACCCGAGCCAATGGGTTCCGGTGTGGAATACACGCTCAATCCCGGGGACACCATCTCCTACGATGCCAGCTCCACGGGCCATGTGATGAAAAATGAAGGCTCCGAGCCGCTGGTACTGTTCGCATCCGTGCTCTTCGAAGACGGACAGCCCGGGTTCATCTTCGAAGAAGGCACTCCGGTCAGCTAGCCCGACTTTCACGGTTTGCCGGAAGAACGCGCCCGGGTCCAGCCGGGCGCGTTTGGCGTTTAGTCCCTGTGAATGCGGGTTTTCGATCCTGACTAAGCCGCTTGCAGCGTTCTAGACTCCAGATGCCGGCGATTCCCGGCGGACTGGACATCTGCTCTGGCGATTCATGCGCGCACCACCACCGATACCTCGCTGCTGAAATGGGGCTGGCTCTCCATCGCCGCCGCCTGTATCACCCTGACCCTGAAATTCGGCGCGTACTTTCTGACTGGGTCGGTCGGTCTCCTTTCGGACGCGGTCGAATCCCTGGTCAATCTGGTCGCCGCCTTCACCGCGCTCTTTGCGCTTTGGTATTCCACCCAGCCGGTCGATCGCAGCCACAACTACGGGCATCAGAAGATCGAGTTCTTTTCCGCGGCCATCGAAGGTGCGCTCATCCTGGTCGCCGCGGTCACCATCATCTGGTATTCGTTCCAGCGCCTGTTGACCCCTCAGCCGATCGAAAAGGTCGGTATCGGGCTCGCGGTCGCGCTGGTGGCCACCGCGGTCAATTTCGTGTTGGGGCGGTCGATGTTGCGGGTGGCCCAGCGGCATGAATCGGTGGTGCTGCACGCCGACGGCCAGCATTTGATGACCGATGTCTGGACGACCGTGGGCGTGATCTGCGCCCTGATCATTGCCAGCGCGACCGATTGGACCTGGATCGACCCGGTCGTCGGTTTGCTGGTGGCCGCCAATATCATCCGCATCGGGGTACATCTGCTACGTGGGTCGTTCGACGGCTTGATGGATCGCGCGATTCCCGCCGCGGAAGAGCACGAGATTCGCCTGGCGATCGAGCAGACCATTCCGTACGACGTCACGTACCACGCACTGCGCACCCGCCGCGCCGGCTCCTATCGGGTCGTCGATCTGCATCTGCTGGTTCCCGGCGCCGAGCCGGTGCGCGAGGCCCACCTGTTGACCAAACGGGTCGAGGACGCAATCGCGCGGGTCTATCCCGGTACCGAAACGGTTATTCATCTCGAACCGGTGGAAGACCCAGACGCCTGGCTCGATAGCGATCTCATCGAAATCGAGGGCGCGCATCCCGTCTTCGACTTGCCCGACTTCCTGCAGGGCGCCGGGCCGGCCGCTCCCAATGGCAGCGGCGCGCCCTCGAACGCCCGTATGAAATAGCGGGCCGCCCTCCTCGCTGTGCGAAACTGATGCAGCGAATCGAATCCCACGAAAGGACAGACGATGCGAACCAGGCGGTTGTTCGGTCCGGCGTTCCTTGCCATCGGCGCATTGCTGCTGGCCGGTTTCCTCGCGGCCGCCCACCTGGGCGCCCAGGCAGTCAGCTCGCTGCCGGCCGCGATCTATCAGGGCACCTGCGCCTCGGACACCATCGAGCATGTGGTCGATCTCGATCCCATCGTGCCGGCCGCCGGGGTGAGCGGCGCGACCTTCGGCGGCAGCGACGAAGCGATCGATATCGCATCGTCCACCACGACCCTCGAAATCAGCCTCGCCGATCTGATGAGCAACACCCCGCTGGCGATCATCGTCGCGTCCGGCGCCGAGGCGGATGCCACCGAGCTTGCCTGCGGCGTGATCGGCGGTTTCGTCTCGAACGATCAGGTGTCGTTTGGGATCGACGACCAGAATGGCTCCGGCATCTCCGGGATCGGTACCGTCGTCGATCTTGGGTCGCAGGTCTCCGTGACGGTGATCCTGGGCGAGTTCCCCATGGAGAGCGCCGCGGCCGTCCCCGCCCAAGCCGCCACCGAAAGCGCGTGCGTTGGCGACGAGGTCGCCGCGGTCACCTCGCCGCATGGACCGCCAGTGGCCGGCGATGCCGACGGCGACAATATCACCGACACCGACGAAGCCATCCTCGGCACCGACCCTGAGAACGCCGACTCTGACGGCGACGGCGAGTTGGACGGTCTCGAGACTGGATTCTCCGACACCGACCCGCTCGACCCCGATTCGTTCGCCATCGATTCCGATGTCGACGGATTGCCGGACGGTCTCGAACCCTCGCTTGGCACCGACCCGAACAAGGCGGATACCGACAACGATGGCATCGATGACGGCTGGGAGTTCTTCCTCGGCAACGATCCGGTCGACCCGGAAGTTCCGGCCGACATCGGTACCGATTCCTCAGCCGATCCGGATCAGGATGGTTTGACCACCCGCACCGAGCTGGAGATGGGCGCCGATCCAGCCAACCCGGATACCGATGGAGACGGCGTCACCGACGGCGCGGAGGTCGACGCCGGCGGCAATCCGCGCGCGGCCAGCTGCTAGGTTCGCAACCCAACGACTCCCGGCTCATTCCGGGAGTCGTTGTTCGTTTCATACGCGCAACCACCGGCCCAACCGATCATCGTCCACCATGCCGCCCGGCGGCGCCCCCACGCGGAAAAACACTCCACGGGTAGGGGCGGCTCCCTGTCATCAGCGAACCCGCTTCTCAATGAAGCCAACGGCCTCTGTACGCTCCACTCCGCGGCTTCGGAGTGGCGTTGTTTTGTGTGCCCCTGGTTTCAACCTGGGGAATCGTGGCTCGTTTGGAACCATTTGTTTGCGCAGCGCGCTACCATAGTCGGCATCGAAATGAACGTTCAGGATCCGAGGCACACTTCCCCGTATGAATCGACCGACCCGACCTATCGAAGCGGATGCCTTTTTCGCGTCGCTGCGTGATCGAACGGCGGATGGCATCTCCATGATCGCTCTCGACGGCGGTGAGCTTCCGGTTTCGGTCCGATTGCGGGGATCCTCGACGCTTGTCTTTTCCTTTACCGGGGCCGCGGCCAATCGCGCCAATTTCACGTTGCCTCACTTTGCTGTGCATGGCCTCGCAGGCCACCTTTCGGCATCGATCATTGGATTCTCCGACCCTTCGCTCGCCCTGAGCGACGACCTGAGAGCGGCCTGGTTCGCCGGGCACGACGGCTTCGAACTGCAAAAACTCCTGCCCAACCTCATACGGCAGATGGTCGACAGCCTTGGCGCCACCCGGGTCGCGTTCGTTGGCGGTTCGAGCGGCGGGTTCGCCGCACTCTATTATTCCTGGCATGTGCCGGACAGTATCGCGGTTGTGACCAATCCACAAACGAACTTTGGACGGTATCTCCGGGAGCCCATCGAGCAATACCGCGCTGTCTGCTGGCCTTCGCTCGGCCAGGACGCCCCCCTGGATGCCGCAATCGACACCGACCTCTGCGCACTCTATGCCAAGCGAATCGACAACACGGTGATCTATCTGCAGGTGGCCAGTGATTATTCTCACCTGAAGAGCCAGTTCGCACCGTTTGTTGCCACACTCCCCCGCGACTACGCTGGCCGGCTGATCGTCCGTATGGCGAATTGGGGAAGAATGGGACATAAGCCGGCTCCAGCGAACATCTGGATTCCGTGGATGAAAGCCGCGCTGTCCGCCCCGGAAACGACCGCCGCATCGATCGAGCAAACCTGGACCGAGCAGAATCCGTATGAGCTTCCGCCCTTGGAACCGCTCGTCCGCCCGTACGGCCGGGATGAGGAGATCGCCGCCGGGCTCGCCCGTACGGCAGCCAGCGCGCTGCTCGGCCGGCAATCGACCGAGATGATTTCGTCGTGACTCCACCCTGCGCTGACCAACCCAAAACAGACTCGACCGATATGTCCAGGATTCCAGTCCCGCACGGCCCCGAGAGCCGCCCGCCCGGAACCCTGGCCCACCAGAGACCCGATCTTTTCCGTCATTGCAATGTCCCTTCCGGGTCCATGTCGGAAATCTCGGCATGAATCGACCGGATCGACCCATTGATGCGGATCTCTTCCTCGCGTCACTGCGCGATCGAACGGCGGATGGTGTCTCCACGATCGCTCTCGATGGCGGGGAGCTGCCGGTTTCAGTCCACTTGCAGGAAACGCCGAACCTGGTTTTCACGTTTTCCGGCGCGGTCGACCGTAACAGACACCCACTGCCATGCTTTTCCTCGACCGGTCTTTACAAGCACATCCCGGCATCGATCATCGGATTATCCGACCCCTCGCTCGCCCAAAGCGACGAATTCCGACTGGCCTGGTATGCCGGACACGAAGGCTTCGAGCTGCAAAAAATCCTGCCGGATCTTGTCTGGCGAATGATCGACTGCCTCGGGGCCACCCGGGTCGCGTTCACCGGCGCCTCGGGCGGCGGATTTGCCGCGCTCTACTACTCATGGCAAATTCCAGGCAGCATCGCGCTCGTGTCCAATCCGCAAACGAACCTGGACCGCGCTATCAAGGAGCATCGAGAAAAGTACCGCGCGATTTGCTGGCCTTCACTTGCCGAACGTACCCCATTGGATACCGCAATCGACGCCGATCTCTGCCCGCTCTATGCCAAACGGTGCGACAACACGGTGATCTATTTCCAGGAGGCCACCGATTTCTACCATCTGAGACAACACTTCGCGCCGTTTATTACCGCGGCGTCTCGCGACTACTTCGCTCGGATGATCATTCGGATGGAGTATTGGGGGAGACGGGGCCATCATCCGGCGCCACCAAAGATCTGGGTTCCCTGGATGCATGCCGCGCTGACCGCCCCGGACACATCCGCCGTCTCGATCCAGGAAACCTGGACCAGGGAACGCTCGCTCGCTGATCGGCCATCGAAACCGCCCGTCGGCGGCCAAAACCGGAACATCCGCGATGATCAAATTGCCGCCGCGCTCGCTCGCGCCGCAACCAACACGCTCCTTGGCGAGCAATCGTTTCAAGGGGCCCGTCCTGAGGTCACGAGCCCACGCGCTGCCGTTCGGTCGCGTCAATGAGCAGAAGTCGTGATGATGAGGAGGAGCGGCATGACCCCGAAACGGCCATGCCCATGTTGACTCTCCCGCGAAGCGCGCTAGCATATCCGCCGTCTTGATGACAGAATGCAATCTGGAATAGCAGGCTCGGCATGAATCAACCGGCACCGCCCATCGAAGCTGAGACCTTCCTCTCGTCGCTACGCGATCGCTCCGCGCGTGGCGTGTCCGCGATTGCGCTCGACGGCGGTGAGTTGCCGGTTTCGGTCCACCTGAAGGAATCCTCGTCGCTGGTCTTCACCTTCACCGGCGCGGTGACCCGCGACGGTCAACCACTGCCGCAGTTTGGCGCCACGGGCCTCAGGAATCATGTTCCGGCATCGTTCATCCGCCTGGCCGACCCTTCACTCGTCCGACACGACGAGATGCGCCTGGCCTGGTATGCCGGACACGAGGGCTTCGAGCTGCAAAAGATCCTGCCGGACTTCCTCCAGCGGATGATCGACAGTCTCGGAGCCACTCGGGTCGCGTTCGTTGGCGGCTCGGGTGGCGGGTTTGCCGCGCTCTATTACTCCTGGCAGATTCCGAACAGCGTGGCAGTTGTCGTGAACCCACAAACGGACTTGAACCGTTATCACTGGGGACATCGGCGAAGATATCGCGCAGCTTGTTGGCCCTCGCTCGAATCAGACGCTCCCTTAGGTGACGTGATCGAGGCAAATCTCGGCCCGCTTTATGCCACTCGGCGCACGAATTCGGTCGTCTGCATTCAGATCGCCAGCGATTTCTTTCACCTGACGCGACAGTTCGCGCCATTTGTTGCCGCACTCCCAATCGAATACCTGGACTGGTTGGTCGTCCGGGTCGCCAATTGGGGAGTTCAAGGACACAAACCCGCACCGTCGAGTATCTGGATTCCCTGGGTGAACGCTGCGCTGTCCGCGCCAGACACGACCGCCACCTCGATCGAAGCAACCCGCTGCGAACAGAACCCGCTGCAAAGGCTCACCCAGGATGCCGATCATCGGGATACAGCGACCGCTGCCACAATCGGGAAAACCGGCGCTACCCGGGATGAGAACATCGCCACCGCGCTTGCGCGCGCCGCCGCCAAGGCGTTGCTTGGTCCACTATCACCTGAGCGAGGTTCGTTATGACATCGCCCTACTCCAACCTGCCCACGCGCTCCTTTTGGCGGCCGGCCGTCGCCGATCGCCATATCGCCGATTTCGAGGAGATCGCGATCGGTCCATTCTTCCGTCCGGACGACACGATCGCAACCGCTGGCAGTTGCTTCGCGCAGCACATCGGCCGCCATCTCAAAAAGCGAGGAGTAGACTATCTCGATCTGGAACCCGCGCCGACCGGTTGTACTCCGGAAGAAGCGCACCGCCACGGATTTGGCATCTTTTCCTGCCGCTACGGCAACATCTATACCGTCCGCCAGTTACTCCAACTATTCCTGGAAGCATTCGACGAACGGGTTCCCGCCGAATTCGTCTGGGAAAAGCAGGGGCGGTATTACGACGCGATGCGCCCGGGTGTCGATCCGGTGGGGCATGCCAGCGCCGAAGACGTGTGGGCCCTGCGGGAAATTCACCTGACCAAAGTGCAGCAGCTCTTCCTGACGACATCTCTCTTCGTGTTCACACTCGGGCTCACAGAAGCTTGGGAGTCGACCAGCGACGATACGGTCTTTCCCACCGCGCCCGGCACCATCGCGGGAACGTTCGACCCGGCAAGCTACCGGTTCCATAACTTCCGGTATGCGGAAATCGCAGCCGATCTCGATGAGCTCTGGGCGATGATGCGGGCAGTCAACCCGCAGATCCGCATGTTGCTGACCGTTTCGCCGGTGCCGCTGACCGCGACCGCATCCGGCGAACACGTACTGGTCGCGACGACCCAATCCAAAGCGACGCTACGCGCCATCGCCGGCGATTTCGCCGCAACCCACGACGGCATCGACTACTTCCCTTCGTACGAGCTCATTGCCACCCACCCCATCCGCGGGCAATTCTTCGATCCCGATCTGCGCAACGTCAACGACACTGGCGTGGATTATGTCATGTCTCATTTCTTCGGAAGCGCCGTCCAGCCAGCCCCAGCCAATTCCGTTGCACCGATGACCGCGTCCATTTCCACGTCCTCGATACTCGAAAATGACGACGATCTCGAACTGATCTGTGAAGAGGGTTTGCTCGATCAGTTCGCCGGGGTGGAGTAGCAATTCCGCTCCGACTGCTCAGAGGCAGGATCGCTGGGAAAGGCCGCTCCGCGAGACGAAAGAAAACGCCTCCGGACAGTCCGGAGGCGTTTTCTCGAGAAGGGTGGGAAGGAAGAAAGAATCGTCAGAGGGTTCCGGCGCGGGAGCGCCGGTTTACCACCAGTTGCGGCGTCCGGAGCGATCGCGAGAATCGACGCCCCAGCGCATGGCTGCCACATCGAGCAACACCAGCACCAGCACCGCGGCAAGAATCAAAACAACACCGTCATTCATGAAATGTTGCGTTTCTACCGGACCCAGCCGGCTCCGTGCATGATCCGCTGCACATCGTGCCCGACCCGGTCGGCCGCGCCGACCCCCAGCCGATTGAGCCGCTCGAGCTCGCGATCGGTGGCCGCATAGGCCATGGGGTACCGGTCGAAGGTCCGGTCGGACTGATCCGAAATAAGAGAAATAACGAGCCGCTTACGTCCAAATACGAAGGTCATCAGATCCTCCTGGTCCCGCGATTCACCCGCCATAAGCGAATCGTGTTTGCTGCCGAAAACCGCTTTGTTCGGCGCTGGCTATGTGCGCCTCGACAGTCACAAATAGAACGTGTCCAGGGGCGTCGTGTGAGACAAAACGAGGGGCAAAACCGCCTTGTATTTTGCGAATAGTGCACCCGTGTCCTTCAGGCGACCGGTACGGAGGATCTTGGTGAAACGACCGTTATCTCGACTGTGCTTTCGGCGAATATCCGCCTATGCACATATCTCGATCCATTGTAATGCATATCGCCGTACGGCGCTCGAATCGACGTCGATGCCCAGCCCTGGCTCGTCCGGCACGGTGATGGTATGAGCGTCGTACCAGGAACGGGCGTTCCCGATATCCTCGGCCAGCATGATCGGGCCGCCCATCTCGACCGTCTGCACATTGCCGCGCGACGCGGCGAAATGCAGTCCCGCCGCCGAGGCGATCGAGCTCTCCACCATGGTCCCGATCTGCGAGCCGATCCCGGCCGCCCGGGCGATGGCATCGACCGCCAGCGCGGAATGGAGCCCACCGGTTTTCATCAGTTTGATATTGACCAGATCGGCCGCTTCCAGCGCGACCACGCGCAACATATCGGCCGGACCGTGGCAGGCCTCGTCGACCATGGTGCGCACCCCGCTCCGTTTGCGCGCTTCGGCCAGCGCGTTCAGATCGTGCTGCGACACCGGTTGCTCGATATAGTCCGGTGCGAATTCCCGCATCGCCGTCATCGCCTCGACCGCGGTATCGGCATCGACCCAGCCCTGATTGACATCGATCTTGATGCCGGTCTTCGATCCGACCGCCGCGCGCACCTGCCGCACCCGCTCGATATCGGTGGCGACCGCGTCTTTTTGCCCGACCTTGAGCTTGACCGTGGTAAACCCGCCGGCGACGTGTTTGCGCGCATCGGCCGCCATCCGTTCCGGCTCGCGCATGCTGACCACCCGGGAAATCTGCACGGTCGATGTCGAGCCGCCGAGCAACGCCCAGAGCGGCAGACCGGCGTTGCGGCCGGCGAGATCGTGCAGGGCGATGTCGATCGCGCAGCGAGCGGTCGGGGAATTGGGCAACAGCCGTTCCAGCTCGGCGGTGGCGAGATCGCGGCGGCGGGTGTCGAATCCCAGCATGCCCGGTGCGGCGGTCTCGGTCAGATCGCGCAGCAGGGTGGCCGGATTCTCGCCGGTGACGGTTTCATCCGGGGTGCCTTCGCCCCAACCGCTGTTGCCAGCCCGGTCGGTGATGCGCACCAGCACCGACTCCACTCCCGCGGCCGTGCCGTAGGAGATGATGAACGGCTCGATCAGCGGCAGCTCGATGGGGATGAGCTCGATTTTGACGATGTCGTGCGGGTTCATGCGTTCTCCCCGGTTTCTTCGAACATGGCGGCCGGCTCGATCAGCAACCGCGAGCCATCCCCACCGCGGGCCGCGCCCGAAACGACATACCCAGCCTCGAGGGCCAGCTCGATCTTCTCCCGGGTTTGCAGGCGAACGGTCATGGCGGCATCGAAATCAGCCTGCACGAGCGTGTCGATATCCCCGGGGATGGTGACGACCAATTGCGGCGACCCGAGCGACTTCGCCGAAACCTCTTCCAGGGCGTCGAGCGCGCCATCTGGCAGTGGCACATAGTCCCGCAGCAGCCGCTCATTTGTCCGCTCGGTGCGCAGCGGCCAGCGCAGCAAGAGTCGGTCGGTGGGCATCCCGCCGTAGAGACCGGCGGCGAAACGTTCCCCGTATTTGTTGCGCGAATACCCGATCCCCAATGCGCCCAGCCGCTCGAGATTGAGCCGGGCATTTGCGGCGCGCAGCGGATCGACCGTCCAGCGGACTGAATGGAATCCGCGCTCCAGGGCGAGCAACGCCTGAAGGCGTTTCATCTCGAATCCGATACCGAGCGAGCGCGCCGCGGGCACGACCACCAGAAAATCGGAATAGAGAAATGGTTCCGGATGCCGGTATCCGCCGTAGGCAAACGCCACCGATAGCGCCCCATCCCCTTCGAAGGCGCCCAGGGTGAAACCGCCAGTATCCGGCGCGACCACCAAAAACGATGCCATCACCACATCCGGCCCCTCGATCATCATGACCTCGCGCTGCATCCGCTCGGCGATGCTCAGCTCATCCAGCGTGCGCAGCTCGCGAAACTCGATCGACCGCCCCTGGACCGTGCGGCGCCAGGTGTGGCCGTCGATCGGCTCGATGCCGAATTGCTCCCAATCGACCGGAGTGTTCATCCATTCTCCGCCGGCGCCGGCACGGGTGACGCCGGCAGCTCGATCGAGGCAGGTTGGTCGTAGCTGAAGACACTCGTGGTCACCGAGCTGTCCGAGGTGGTTTCGATCGCGCAGACCAGCCCATCGTCCGCCAGGGAGAGTACGACCACCACCCGCTCGCCGGTCAGGGTGGTATCGACGAGGCGATACTGCTGGCAGGTCTTGCCGCCGATTTCGTCCGCGCCTACTTCTTCGGCCGGGCGGTTGCGCACCGCCTCGGTCAAGGCGGCATAGGGCGGTTGCGCCGGCAGCAACAACGACTGATAGAAGCCGGACATCGAATTGTTCGGCCCGAGCACATTGCCGTTGATGGTGATCCAGACTGCCGGATCGCGGTTCGGCTGGGAGATGCCGGGCAGATTCGGCCCGCGCCCATAGATATTGCCACCTGCTGCCACGATCTCCGATTGCTGCACCCCGCCAGTGGTCACCACCTGTCGCCGCTGATCGGGCAGGATGACCTCTTCGATGACTTCGGTCGAAGCCGCGTCGGTTTCGGGAGTCCCCAGACTCCGGGTCGTTGTCTCCGAACGATAACGGTCGACCGTCTTCCAGCTCTCCGTGATCCGGTCGGCCAGCACGCCGACGGTCAACCCGGCCGGGGTGGCTTCCTTCTGGGTCGCGGTTGGCGCCGTCGTGGGGGATGGCTGCAAATCTTTGCCGCAGGCTGCCAGGGCGAGAACCAGCAACGCGATCACGATAGGGAGTCGGAGGGTGCGTCCGTTCATGGCGGCAAACATACCGCACGCATCCGGGATTCCGGTGCGCTATGATCCCGGTCGTGATGACCGACCGGCCCTTGCTGTTCAACGAGCTCGACCGCACCACCCTTGGGGCGCTGGCCCCGGCCAGTCTGGTGGTGCTCCCGGTTGGCGCCACCGAGCAGCACGGTCCGCACCTCGCTACCGGCACCGATACCTTCGCGGTCGAGCACATTTCGCGTGCAGCCGCGGTTCAGGCGGGGGACAGCGGATCCATCGTGGTCACGCCGACCCTGCCCTTCGGCTCGTCCGATCATCATCTGGCGTTCGGCGGGACCATGTCCATCGGGACGCAGACGTACTACGCGGTCATCCGCGATCTGGTGGCGTCGCTCATTACCGATGGCTTTCGCAAGATCCTGATTGTCAATGGGCACGGCGGCAATCACGAGCTGGTGCAGCTGGCCGCCCGCGATCTGGCGTTGCTTCATCCGGTGCAAATCGGCGCGCTCTCCTATTGGCAACCGGCGCAAGGCCAGCTCGACGGCGCCTGGGCCGGCAAACCGGGGCATCCGCCGCCGGGTCACGCGGGCGAGTTCGAAACCTCGGTGATCATGTATCTGCGCCCGGACCTGCCACCGAACGAACCGCCCAGCCGCACGACGGACGAGATCGCCGCCCTCCCTCCGCGCGTCTCCGGCTGGCGGCTGGAACGCAACGACTGGTGGCAAGCCATCGATGGCTATACCGACAGCCCCGCCGCCGCGACCGCGGATACCGGTGAGCGGTTCGTCGAGATCGTGGTCGATGCGTTGGCCAGGGTCATGCGGGAATTCCTGACATCCTGATCGGCTGGTTTCCCAGATCGAAACCAGGGACTCACCGAGCGAACCCTCACCCAGGCTGAAAACGAGGACTTGGGTCCCACCATACACATGGGAAGCCTTCTATGAGCGAGCATTCAGGAATGTGCTGGGTACGACTGTGACACTCCGGATCAGGGCGATGAGGTGCGCCGACGGGAGAGATTCTTCGCTTCGCTTAGCATGACAAAAGGGTGGAATGACAATTGTGCGGTGGGATCGACCGAGACGCTCCGCCTGTCTAGATGAACAAGCGAAACCGGGTTCCAGCACCGAGTGTGGGTGACGGGTAACCAGCCCGAGCACGATCCGTGGCTGCCCAGGTCATGCGCTCGTGCCGAACGTGCCGCTT
>DASTFJ010000101.1:0-4618 GCA_035708745.1 Thermomicrobiales bacterium
CGCAGATCGCGACCAGCTCGAACCGCAAGCGATCGATCTCGTGCAGCTTCTTCAATCCGAGGACGTGCCGGCGGCCCATTACGCCGCACCCGGCGATTGCCAGCGAGATGGTCATCGCGCGGGCAGCTCGAGCGAATACCCGAGATTCTTGACGAATTCGGCGTTCGCCTGGGCACTGGCGAGCGGAGAGACGTCGCTGCGGCTTTGCTCGACCACGACCCACCCGGGGAACTGGTTATCGGTGAGCTCCTGGAAGATGGCAGCGAAGTCGATACCCACCGTGCCCTGGCCCATCTCCACGAACTTGCCGCGCGCCCAGTCCTTTAGATGGATATAGCTGGTGCGGTCGCGATATTTGCGGATGTGCGCGATCGGGTCCTCGTCCACCAATGCGATATGGGAGGCATCGAGGCAGAGCGTGAGCACCCTGGTCTGGTCCATCAACCGGTCGATCTCGTCTTCCGTTTCGATGGTGCAGGCGACATGTGGGTGGTAGGCGACTGCCACGCCTTTGTCCGCGCCGTAGATCGCCAGCTCCTCGCAGAACTGGGCGAGGTCGGCGTATTCGGCTTCTGTGGGTGGGCGCCAGCGCAACCGGCCGCCGCCGACTAGCCCGATCGCCTCGGCCCCGAAGAGCGCGGCGTAGTCGATCTGGTTTTTGAGCCTGGTGAGCTGGTCCTTGTTGGTGGGCACCTCGACCGTGCCGAAGTTGGTGGCGACGTGCAGACCGCCGAGGGCGTCCCGCAGATGATCGGGTGTGCCGAGCCAGTCGAGCGGGTGGACGAAGAGCTCGACCGCGCCCCAGCCTGACTGCCGTATCTCTCCGAATGTTTTGTCGAGATCGGGGGTCGTGCCCCAGTTGATGGTGCTATATGCGAATCGCAGGGAATGCGCGTCCGATGCCACCTGAGTGCTTACCCCTTCTGTCCGGTCATTGCGATACCTTCGACGAACCAGCGTTGCGCCACGATGTAGAGGATGAGTATGGGCAGAATCGAGAGCGCCACGGCGGCCATCATCACCCCGCGGTCCTGGCTGCTGTTCGCGCTCAGCTCGGCGATCACCATCGGCAGCACCTTCAAGTCGGTGGAACGAATCACGATCACCGGCCAGAGATACATCTTCCAGGCGGTCAGAAAGGTGATGACCGCATAGGCCGTGATGACTGGGCGGGAGAGTGGAATCGTGAACCGCCAGAACTGTTGCCAGTAGTTGGCCCCATCCAGCCGAGCGGCTTCGTACATCTCGTTCGGTAAACGCAAAAAGAACTGGCGGAAGAGAAAGGTGCCGAAGGCGCCCTGCGCCAGAATCGGCACGATCAGCCCCTGATAGGTATCGACCCAGCCCAGCTTCACGACCACGATGAAGGTCGGGATCAGGGTCACCTGCGGCGGGATCATGAGGGTGCTGAGGTAGGCGACGAAGAAGAGATTGCGATAGGGGAAGTTGATGCGGGCGAAGGCAAACCCGCCCATCGTGGTCACCAGCCCTTGCAGCACCACGATCGTGATGGCGAAGAAGGCGGAGTTGAAAAAGACCCGGCCGTTGACCTTGTCGAACGCGTCCCGGTAGTTGCTCCAGGCCACCGGATTCGGAATCCAGGTGGGCGGATAGAGATAGACCTCCTTGCTGGTCTTCAACGAGGTCACGATCATCCAGTAGAAGGGAAAGAGGGCGATGAAGGCGCCGACGATCAGCACGGCGAAGAGCAGCACTTTTCCGGAAATCCGGCGTGTCGGGGTTTCGTTCATGCGTAGTGCACCCACCGCTTCTGCAAGACCCAGTTGAAGAGCGTGACGAGCAACACGCCCAGGAAGAGCACATACGCCTGAGCCGAGGCGTAGCCCATCTTGAAGTTCTCGAAGGCGTTCTTGTAGATGTCGTAGATGAGGATGTTGGTCTTTTGTAGCGGGCCGCCCTGGGTAAGGACGTTGATGACATCGAATCCGCCGACCAGCACGCCGATCATGGTGATCAGAAAGACGAAGAAGATGGTCGGGGTGATCATCGGCACGGTGACGGTGTGGAATTGCTGGAAGCTCGAGGCGCCGTCGACTTCCGCGGCGTCATAGAGATCGCGCGGAACTTCCTGCAACCCGGCGGTATAGAGAATGATGTTGAAGGGAACCAGCAGCCAGATCGACATCACGATCACGGCCGGCATCGACCAACGCAGGCTGTACAGCCAATCAACCGAATTCGCGCCGATCAGGCTGAGACCGTAGTTGATGAGCCCGAAGTCCTTGGCGTAGAGCCATTTCCAGATGGCCGCCGCGGCTACCGGCGAGGTCACGATCGGGAGGATGTAGATCAACCGGAAGGGCTTGGTGAAAACGCCGGACCTCGTTATGAGAACGGCAACGAAGAGCGGCAGAAACACCACTGGTATCGTGGTGCCGACCGCATAGTAGATCGATCTCCAGATCAGATCGGGCGTATCGGGGTCGTGGATGAATTTCTCGTAATTGCCGAGCCCGACCCATTTTTTCGGTTTGAGGATGCTGTAGTTGTAGAGGCTGATGTAGAGGCCGTACCACACCGGGTAGGCGGTAAAGACCAAGAAGAGAATCAAATTCGGACCGAGGAAGAGCAGCGCCCAGAGACCCGCCTTCCAGTCCTTCTTTTCCTTGACCGTGTACCGGTTGCGGCGCCAGAACCGGGGGTTCTCGAGCGTCGCGATCTCTGATTCAGTTGCCGGGAGTTGCATCGCCGCGAGGTGCCTTTCGCCGGAGAACGCGGGAAAACGGGATGGGCGATCGTGGTCGATCCCCCATCCCGCTCAGGACCGTGCTGGTGTTATTCCTGCAATGAGGCGGTTGCCTGCTCTGCCATATTGTTCACGGCGTCCTCGGGCGACATCTGTCCGAGAATCACGGCGTCGATGCCGTCGAGCATCGCCTGGCGGAAATCGCCGGTGCTGTAGAAGGGCAGCGGCGGCGGCACCATGGCGTCCTGGGTGGCGTCGACGAAGACGGCGTTGTTGGTGGGCGGCGGCGGCAGATCGCGCCAGGCCGGGTCGTCGTAGAACGTCTTGATCGGTGGAACCGTCAGGTAGTTCTCCATGAAGACCACCATGCCGTCGGTGAAGATGTATTGCATCAGATGCCAGGCGGCATCCGGATCCTTGGTCTGCGCCGAGATGGCATAGCCCTGGGTGCCCATACCGGTCTTGCGCATCGCGGTGCCCTTGGGCACGACCTCGACATCCCAATCGTCGGTGAGCTGATCGCGGAAGGTCGGGCAGAGGGCGCGCACGGTGAAGGTCATCGCGGCCTGGCCGTTGGCGAATCCGGTCCACGGACCGCCGATGGTGTCCTGCACCGAGGGCGGCATCGACCAGCCGTTCTGCAATGCGGTGAAGATGACATTCCAGGCCTTGATGCCCTCGGGCGAATTGAAGATAGCCTCGGTGTTGTCCTCGTTGAGGATCTGGCCACCTTCGGCGATGACCATCGGCACCCAGTAGGCCCACCAGTCGTTGGCGGCAGAGATGCCGTACTGGGTGGTGGCGTCGCCGTCCTTGATGGTCAGCTTCTCGGCGGCGGCCAGCATATCGTCGTAGGTCCAATCCGGGGTCGGATAGCCCACACCGGCCGCATCGAATTTGGTCTTGTTGTAGTAGGTCACCACCACATCGGCGGCGCGCGGCAGGAAGCCGATCATACCCTCGTATTCGGCCAGCGAGAGGAAGAGCGGGTCGAAATTCGAGAGGTCGTATCCGGCGGCTTCGGCCAACGGTTTGAGGTCCGCGGTCAGCCCGGAATCGAAGAAAGGCTTGGTGTAGACATCGGCGCTGACGAAGAGATCGGGGAGGGTGCCGGCCACGATATCGGTCAGCAGCTTCTGATCGTAGGTCTCGCCGTCGTATTTGAGGACGGTGACCTTGTAGTTGGGGTTGGCGGCGACGAACATGTCCGTCACCTTCTGCAGCATCTCCGGCTCGGTGCCTTCGAGGTTATTGGTGGCCCAGGTCAGCTCATAGGTTTCGTCCTGGGCATACGCCGCCCAGTTCTTGCCAATGGCGGTATAGGCAAAGAGCGCGCCGGCGCCGGTGGCCAGCGATCCGAGTACCTTGCGTCGGGTGGTTCGGTGAGTATCCAAAGCGTACCTCCGCTTCGAAATTGCGATTTCGCAAGTTCCACCTCGCCCGGCAACAACGCCGGACGTTCGATTCGATCCGTTGTCGAACGCGGGATGTTCTGACCTCAGATGGCCGGTTGGCCGGTCGAACGGGCACCACCTTTCCGGTTCGCACCGCTGTAACAAAGTGAATGGCGGGTACGATAGCACATGAACATGAAGGAAGTGTCAACAGTCTACGAAACGTGCTTTCCGTCGTCCCGAGCGGAGTCGAGAGCCTGCCCTGAGCGAAGTCGAACGGGGACCTCTCGTTGCCCGAAACCCGGTCCCCGATTTGCACGGGCGATGGTAGTGGCCGTCTTCTGGGTGTCGCAATACCGGATTCGTGCATCAAACCGCGGTATCCTTTGCGCAGCGCCGCATACGCGCGGTCCATTTCTCGTGACGCCGCCTGGCCAGACCATATCGTGATCGACCGGCCCCGCCACTCGTCGGAGTAGCGATCCGTGGCTGGGACTCTCCACCTTCCAAAATTCCA
>DASTFJ010000102.1:0-3644 GCA_035708745.1 Thermomicrobiales bacterium
GGATCGGTCAGCTCCTCGCGGTCGTCTGGTGGCCGTTCGTCATGCATTGGTCGCCTCCTGCGCGTGAGGATCGCGGACGCGATCGGTGTTGATGAGGGAGCGGGAAAGATTGCCGGTGCGGTCGACACGGGGATCCTGCCAGCGGCTGACCAATACGTGGTACCCCTTGGCGCGCAACGCCGTCAGCAAGTTGTCGGCTTGCGCCTGACTGGTGATCGCCACGCAAAGCTCGACGATGCGCTCGCCCATGCGCGGCCGGGCATCGAGCCGGTTCACATCGACATCGATGATATTGACATTGAGATGCGCGATCGGCAGCAGCATGCGCAACAGCTCGCCGGGCCGATCGGGCATCGACACCCGCAGCACCAGCAGATTGGGCACCGTCTGCTCGTAGAGTATGCGCCAGGAAAAACTCGGATCGATATTGCCGCCGGAAACCAGCACGATGACATCGTCGTCCGGTCCATACGGCGGGATCGACGGCACCCGTCCCGTCTGGATATCGCGCAGACCGGCCAGGGCAGTCGCGCCGGCTCCTTCGGCAATGATTTTCGCGTAGACCATCAGATCGGCGATAGCGGCGACGATCTCGGTATCCTCGACGGTCATGACACGATCGCGGCCGATCAATGCCTGCGCGACCTGAAACGGACGTACGCCGACCCGGCTGACCTTGATGCCATCGGCGATCTGGGTGCGGGGTGGATGCGGCATCGCTTCCGGGAGGCCATGATCGAGCGCCCAGACAAGACAGGCGGCGCCTTCGGCTTCGACACCGATGACAGTCGCCGATGATCCGCGTCCGGCGACCGCCAGCGCGATACCAGCGATCAATCCGCCCCCACCGACCGGCGCCACGATTGCCGTCGCGTTCGGGAGATCGTCGAGCATCTCCAACCCGATCGTTCCCTGGCCGGCAATAGTCTGCCAGTCGTCGAACGGTTCGATGAACACCCGCCCGCTGACGGCGGCTTCCTCGTAGGCAGCGTCACGCGCAAGATCGAAATTCTCGCGGGTCTCACGCACTTCGACCCCATATGCGCGGGTATTTTCCTGCTTCACGCGCGGGGTTCCGACCGGCACGAACACGGTCGTGCGGCCGGCGATGCCAAAGGCGGCGGCAGCCAAGGCCACGCCCTGCGCATGATTGCCGGCCGATGCAGTGACGATACCGGCGGCGGCCTGCGCTGGGGTGAGATTCGCGATGTTGTTATAGGCGCCGCGAATCTTGTACGAACCGGTCTTCTGCAGATTTTCCAATTTGAGCCAGACCCGGCACCCCAGCTGACTGCTGAGGGGTTCAGAAAAGATGAGCGGTGTGCGGATGGCGATGGGCCCGTTCGCGCCGTCGAATAGAACGGTCCGCGCGCGTTCGATGGCCTCGAGGCCGATGGGGATTTGGTCGAGATTGGTTTCGATCATGTCAGGTCCGGGTAATCCTGCTCCATCCTGGCGACCAAGGCACGAACATCCTGCGCATGTGTGCGGTCGACGATCATCAGGGCGTCGGGCAGGTCGATGACCGCGAGATTGTCGATGCCGACCAGTGCAACCGTGCGGCCAGTTTCCGACCAGACCACACAGCGGGATGTATTCTGTGCCACTACCTGACCGTTTATGCAATTCTCGTCGATATCGGCAACGATCAGATCGGCAAAGCCGTTCCAATCACCGATATCCGACCATCCCATATCGGCCGGAACCACAACGAATTCGTCGACATGCTCCATGAGTCCCTGGTCGATGGTCGTGATCGGAAGGTCGAGCCACGCTTGCTCGACAGCATCGGCGGCGTTGGCATCGTCCCAGGAGGCGGCAATCGATTCGAGCGCGGCAAAGAGCGCGGGTTGCGCTCGCTCGAACGCTTGCAGAAAAACATCGACTCGCCAGACGAACATACTGGCATTCCAAAGATAGCGGCCGGACTCGAGGAATCGCTTCGCTGTGTCCGAATCAGGTTTCTCGACGAAGCGGCGCGCGAAATAGGCGCCTGGCAATGCGAGTTCGTCACTGCGCTCGATATAGCCATACCCGGTTTCCGGCCGATCGGGTTCGATGCCGATCGTAGTTAGATAGCCTGCCTCGGCCGAGGAGATGGCGGTCGTGAGTGCTTGCCGGAACGCGTCGATGTCGCGGATGTTGTGATCGGCGGCGAAGCTGCCCATGATAGCGTGCGGATCGCGCTTCGCAATGAGCATCGCCGCTAGTGCAATCGCCGACCCGGTGCCGCGCATAGCGGGCTCCACGATCAGATTCGATTCCGGCAGGTCGGGCAGTTGCCGCGCGATGGCGGCAACATGCGCCTTGCCCGAAACCGTGTAGATTCGATCCGGCGGCGAGAACGAGGCCACCCGCGCGGCGGTCAGCTGCAACAGCGACATGCCGTCCAGCAGTGGCAGCAGGAACTTCGGCCGGTCGGCCCGGCTGAGCGGCCAGAGACGGGTTCCCGCGCCGCCTGCGGGTATGACGGTATAGAAATCTCGGTGCATGGCTCCGGATCGAGGCTCCCACGGGTTGGTCTGATCGGTCGCGAGGATAGTACATGGAAAGGGTGATTCGATGATTGGCGTAGGGAACGGGCGATGCGTGGTGCTGGCATCGGGCTCGCCCAGACGACGGGAGTTGCTCAGCCTCCTGTTGGCTTCGTTCGACATAAAGATCAGCGGCGTGCCGGAACCGGTGGACACTGGCCGCTCTCCCACCGAGAACGTCCTTGCAATCGCGCGCTCGAAAGCCGAAGCCATCGTGCCGCGAGCCGCCAGTTGCCTGGTGCTGGCGGCCGACACGGATGTCGTGCTGGATGATGAGATTTTGGGAAAGCCAGAGGATGCCGCCGGCGCCGTTGCGATGTTGCGCAGATTGCGTGGTCGCGAGCATGAGGTGCTGACCGCGATCGTGCTGATCGATGCCACATCAGAGACGACGTGGGAGACCCTGGTAAGCAGTCGCGTCCTCATTCGAAATCTCTCCAATACCGAAATCGATTGCTATGTCGCGACCGGCGAGCCGCTGGACAAAGCGGGTGGTTACGCGATTCAGGGAGCGGGTGTGTCGATGGTGCGACGGGTGGACGGCTGCTATACCAACGTCGTCGGTCTCCCAATCTGTGCGACACGCGACATGTTGGCGCTGGCGGGAGCGGCGATCGATCCGGCGATTCGCTGCGTGGATGCCGACGGCCGGCTGTGCCCTCGTTGAGTTGACGTAACGCAATGTGCGCTCTATGTGGCGCGGAGCGCGACGCGAAGTGGGAAATGTATAGACATGTGTCTAGACAATCCGCGACCGACGTTTTTCGCTCCGTTTCGTCGCGTTTTCACTCTGATCGACCAATGCACGCCAGGCGTCCAGGCCATGATTGGCTGCGCTGACGCAGGAATTGCTTCGCTTCGTTCAAGAAGTCAGAGGGGAGGGGAGCGCCTATTTCAGCGTGATGCGCTCCCCAGATCGACGGGCCAGTACCAACCGGGCTTTCACGTGCCTGGCCGCCTGCCTCCGGACCGTCATGGATTCTGCAACATGCCCACTACGCCGCTTCGTCCCCTGTCGCAACATTCGGGCGAGCATTGCTCGAGTTCTCTGGGACCGCGGTTGAGGTTTATGTGCCGTATTTGTCCCGCCAGGCGACCAGATCGTTCAGC
>DASTFJ010000103.1:0-74898 GCA_035708745.1 Thermomicrobiales bacterium
TATGAGGCTGGATGTCACCGCCGCGCCGGACAAGCTGCACTTCTTCGATCCCGAAACCGAGTACGGCATCTACGTCTAGGTTCGACCTCGTTCCAAATTCAACAGAGCGCGGCACCGGCCGCGCTCTGTTGTTTTTCGATCCGCCAGGGCCATTGGTGCAGGCGTTCCTGCCGGGATTCGGGAAGGAGCGTTCGCGCGGCGGCAAGAAAAATGCCCCCGGTGCACTCCGGGGGCATCGCCATATGGCGCTGTGTTGGACTCTACGCTTTGGCTGTCTCGCTCGTTTCGGCAACCGGGGCGGATTCGGTATCGAGGACCTCGTCCGCTTTTACGCTGCGGATCTCGATCTTGCGCGGTTTGGCCGCTTCGGACTTGGGGAGCCGCAGTCGGAGAACGCCATGCTCGAAGGTGGCGTCTGCGTTGTTGGCGTCGATCTCCACCGGAAGCGTAATCGAACGGCTGAAGGTGCCGCGCGGAAGCTCGTGCAGCAACCAGGTCGCTTCGGCAGCCTCGTTCGACTGCGCGACATCCGGTGTCGATCCGGTGAGCGTCACCGTACCCTTGTCGACCGTAACTTCGATATTGGCTGGGTCGATCCCGGGTACCGCCGCGATGATCACGACCTCTTCATTGGTGGCATAGATATCGAGCGGCAGCGGCATGCGGGTCTGGCCACTCTGGGCAGTGGGGAACACCGAACGGAAGGTGCCACCGAAGGCGTCGCTCATCAGCTTGTCCATAGCATCTCGCAGGGAAACGAGTTCACCGGCGACGGGATAGCGCGAAACCATGATTCATTACCTCCTGATACGAGTCTGGGACTGATGCTCTTCGATTGCAAAAACAAAGGTGATACGACCAGACTCAACTAGTACTATGATACGACTATCCAAACGGACTGTCAAGAACATTGATACGGAGCGCGCAACCTTCGCGGCGTGTCATGAACGGGATCGTCTCGGCCCGGTATTGGGTATCCTCCGGAGCGTTCGACCGCTACCAAAGGAGCAGAGCCGTGGGGAAACAGACCGCAGGACTCGCGCCGGCCACCATCGCCGTCAAGGGCGGGAATACGCACCGGACGGGCGCCGGCGTTTCGCCGTCGATCCAGCTCTCGTCCACCTTCGTTCATTCGGGCGATCCATCGAATCCGGATGACGGGATCTATTCCTATGGGCGGGGCGACTCGCCAGGGTTCGCGGAGCTGGAGCGGGCGATTGCCGAGCTCGAGCACGGCGCCGATGCGGTGGTCTTCAATGCCGGTATTTCCGCGGCCATCGCGGCACTGGCCGAGGGAGCCCAGGGCACCGCCGTGGTATTGCCCTACGATGCGTATTACGGCATTCGCGCCCGGGCTTCCGAGCTGCTGCCGATGCGGGACATCGAGGTGCGGCTCGTCGATCAAACCAATCTGGACGATGTGCGCGAGGCGCTGAGCGGCGCCTCCCTCTTCTGGACCGAGACGCCGACCAATCCGCTGCTGGCCATCGCCGATCTGGAAGCAATTGGCGAGATCTGCGCCGGGATGAACATTCCCTGGTTTTGCGACAACACGTTCGCGACGCCGATTGCCCAGAATCCGCTCGACTATGGCGCGGTCGGCGCGATGCACAGTGTCACCAAATATATCGGCGGACATAGTGATCTGATTCTTGGCGCGGTCGCGGTGAACGATCTCGATCTGGCGAAGCGCTTGCGCGGGCGCCGGGGCGATGTTGGCACCCAGCCGGACGGATTTACCTGCTGGTTGGCGCGCCGCGGCTCTCAGACGCTGGCGGTGCGCTTCGAGCGCCAATGCGCCAATGCGCTCGAGCTGGCGCAACGGTTGCAGGCACATCCGGCGGTCGAGCATGTCTTCTATCCGGGGCTTTCATCGCATCCCGGTCGCGAGACCGCGAAAAAGCAGATGCGCGGCTACTTCGGCGCGATGTTGTCCTTCATCGTCAAGGGCGGCCAGGATGCGGCTCAACGCGCGGTGGACCGGTGCGAAATCTTCGTCACCGCCACCAGTCTGGGCGGGGTGGAATCGCTGATCGAGCGTCGCGCCCGCTGGACTGCCGAGTCGGCTCACCCGGGGCTTCTTCGCCTGAGTGTCGGGATAGAAGACGTCGACGACCTCTGGCGGGATCTCGCGCAAGCGCTCGATGGAGGAGCATGAACCGTTCCAGCGAAGGCAGAACGAGATCCCTGTATTTCGCGGATTCGCCTTGTTCCACGTTCAATTGGTGAGTAGCGGACCAATTGCCTCTTCCTTTCGCTGGAAGTCACGCGTGGAGACTCACATCCCAACCCCCAACATGTTCATCGTCTCTGTGAAGGACGTCGAGAAGTCGACCCGTTTCTATCGCGATCTTTTCGATATGGAACCGATCATGACGACACCCCGCTATGTGCCCTTCGAAATCGCTCCTGGGGTCATCTTTGCCATCTGGTCTGGAAGCGGAGCAGAGGTGATGCCAACGACGCCACGATCATCAGAAGTCGGACTCCTGCTGCCTGGAGGTGGCGCCGAGATCGATGACCTCTTCGACACATGGGTCGAAAGAGGAGCGACCGTCGTCGAGAAACCGCACGACGATGTCTTCGGACGTACGTTCGTCGTTGCTGATCCCGATGGCAATCTCTTGCGAGGGGCCCCCGTCGACCGGTAAACCTCTGCCTCGCCTGAATCCCAACATTGCCCGGCGAGCGAGCGGCCCGATAAGGTCGGATCGCGTGAATTGGTGTCCAAATCGCTAGCTCGGAAAAAACTGTAACGCTCTTGTAACGTCCGCTCCGTGCACATTGCGGGCTTGCCATGCCGTGCCGCCTACATTCTCGGCAGGCAAGGCGAACTTTCTTGGCTCAAGCGCAAAACAGCAAAGATCCGAGCTTTCCTGGAAGTCGCCACGCCGCGAACGGTTCGAGTGGGTTTCAGGAGAGTGTCGAATGAGCAACGTTTCCGATTTTGCCGGTGAACGAGTAAACCGGCGGACGATGATCAAAGGTGCCGCAGGCGTGACCGCAACGGGCGCTGCCTTGGGTATCGGCGCGCGCCTGAATGGTCCCAGCGCAAAGGCCGACGATCTGGATGACATGGTCGAGGCGATCGCTGAGGAACGTGGGCTGACCCCGCAGGATATTAAGGCGGCGCTCAAGACCTTCGTTCCCAGTGGAGTGCATGACGACTACCTGATCTTTAGCTCAGGCGGACAGTCTGGTCAAGTGCTGGTCATTGGTGTTCCGTCGATGCGCTTGCTCAAGCTCATTGCTGCATTTGCGCCCGAGCCTTGGCAAGGATTCGGATTTGGGAAGGGTTCGCAAGCAGTCCTGGCGCAGGGCGCCGTTGACGGCAAGATGCTGACCTATGGTGATACCCATCATCCTGGCCTGAGCGAGACCGAGGGTCAGTATGACGGCCAGTGGCTGTTCATCAATGACAAGTCCAATGCGCGCATCGCGGTGATCGACCTTCGCGACTTCGAGACGAAGCAAATCGTCAAGAACCCACACTTCATCAGCAATCACGGTGGCACCTTCGTTACCCCGAACACCGAATACATCATCGACGGTTCGCAATATGCGACCCCGCACGCGTGGGCCTATGCCCCGCTGGAAGCCTATGTGGACCAGTATCGCGGAGCGATGACATTCTGGAAGTTCGACCGCGACGCCGGGCGAATCGCTTCCGATCAGTCCTTCTCAGTGGAACTGCCCCCGTACTGGAATGATCTGGCCGATGCCGGCAAGGGTCCGAGCATGGGTTGGATGTTCTCCAACACGTTCAACACCGAAATGGCCTTCGGTACCGGCGGCGGCGACTTGCCGCCGGTCGAAGTCGGTGCCTCACAGCGCGACATGGACTATCTCACGGTCATCAACTGGGAGAAGGCAGCCGAAGTTGTGGCAGCCGGGAAAGCCCAGGATATGAACGGGATGCCAATGATCCCGATGGCGGTGGCAGTCGAGGAAGGTTTGCTCTGGCTGGTTCCTGAACCGAAGAGTCCGCACGGCGCAGATGTCACGCCTGATGGCAAGTACATCGTGGTGGCCGGCAAGCTCGATCCCCATGTCACCATTTACAGCTTCGAGAAGATGCTGAAGACCATCGAGGACGGCAAGTACGAGCCCGATCAGTTCGGGGTGCCGGTGCTCGATTTCGAGTCGTGTGTCGAAGCACAGGTCGAACTGGGTCTCGGACCGCTCCACACGCAGTTCGACGACAAGGGCTTTGCCTACACGAGTCTCTTCCTCGACAGCGGTATCGCGCGCTGGAAACTCGGGGGCGAAGGGATCGACGACGGCTGGAAGCTGATCGACATGATCCCGATGCAATACAACACCGGTCACATTTGCGCGGCCGAGGGCGACACGGTCTCGCCGGCGGGCAAGTACCTCATCGGTATGAACAAGTGGGCGCTCGATCGGTTCCATCCGGTCGGTCCGTTGCTGCCGCAGAACTTCCAGCTTATCGACATCAGCGGCGATGCGCCGGAACTCATCTACGACATGCCGATTGGTGTCGGCGAACCGCACTACGTGCAAATGATCAAGTCCGAGCGGCTGGAAAACATCTGGGAGGTCTATCCGGAGGTCGGCTGGGATTCTATTGCGCAGGCGCCATCCGAGTTCGCAACCCAGATCGGCGAGGAGCGGATCGAGCGCGATGGGTCGGATGTCACCGTCTATATGACCTCGATTCGCAGCACATTGCGGCCCGACTTCATCGATCTCAAGATCGGTGACAAAGTCACGATGCACATCACCAATGTCGAGATGGCAATGGATGCCACCCACGGGTTCGTCATGCCGGGTCAGAACATTCAACTCAGCCTCGAACCAGGCGAAACCGAGAGCGTTTCGTTCGTTGCAGACACAGCAGGGACCTACCCCTACTACTGCACCGAGTTCTGCTCGGCCCTCCATCTCGAAATGATGGGCTACATGCTGGTGGCTCCCGCCTAGCCCACTCGGGCGCCAACCAGGAATCTGGTTGGCGCCCGTTTCTCACTCTCGCAAACATGGCGATCGTGAAGAAATGCAAGGAATTTGAACCATGGATATGTCTGTCGCCAATGCGCCATCGATTGACGCAACGCCGGTCAGCAAGCCAGCACGTGACTGGCGATCGTCCATCCTGGCGCGTGCTCGCAGTGGGTGGCTCCAGATCGTTTTGACCGTGACCGGGGCCGCTCTGCTGATTGGATCGATCTTTCTGCCCTACTGGAACATCGTCTTGCGCGCTCCGCAGTATCCCCGAGGGCTTGCCGTCGACGCCTATGTGAACCGGCTGGAAGACATGCGCTCGGTTCGCGAAGTGGACGGTCTCAACCACTACATTGGCATGATCAAACTCACCGATGCTGCCAGAATCGAACGCGCGATTTCGATCTACGCAATTGCACTGATTGCGATCCTCGCTGTTGTTTCGACGTTTCTCCCCGGATGGTGGAGAACCCTGACGCGGCTGCCCATGGCGCTCTTCCCCGTTGTCTTTGTCATCAACCTCTTCGGCTGGCTCTACTACGCCGGTCACTCGCTCGACCCGAAAGCCGCATTGAGCAGCTCGATTAGCGAATTCACACCTCGAATCTTCGGTGACGGCGTCATCGGCCAATTCAAGACCGAAGCGGGATTCCAGGCAGGATTCTGGTTAGCGGTCGCAGCCATGGCGCTTGCGATCGTGGCGATGGCTTTGGACTGGAGGGCTCGTCGACATGTGGCAGCTCCCTAGCTTTGTGTCGACGCGGTGGTGCGGGGTTGCGCTTCTGTTCGGAATGCTGCTCATCGCACCGATGCTCTCCGCGAGTGCCGAAACCGATCAGAGCGCTGGTCAAGAACCTGATCTTGTCGTGTGCAGCGACTGCGAGGTCACCTCGCTGCACGAGGCTGTCGCCTCGGCCAGTGACGGTGACCGCATCGAGGTTCGCGGTGGGACCTATCTCGGTGATCTGGTCATCGACAAGTCGATCGAGCTGATCGGCGTCGATGATCCCGTGATCGACGGGTCAGGCAAGGGGACCCTGATCGCGATCAAGGCGCCGGATGTGACGATCGCGGGCTTCACCCTGCGCAACAGCGGCTCGAGCCATGACAAGGAAGACTCGGGAATCACCGTCGACGCGCCGCGAGCCACCATCGTCAACAACACACTCGAGGACGTGCTCTTCGGCATCTATCTACGCCAGGCGCCCGGCTCGGTGCTGCGCAACAACACGGTCGATTCGAAACCGGTCGATGTCGGTATGCGAGGAGATGGGATTCGCGTCTGGTATTCGGATGATGTCGTCATCGATGCCAATACGGCCACCGATGGCCGCGACATGATTCTCTGGTATTCCAACAATGCGGTGGTTAGGAACAACCTGTTCGATCGAAATCGCTACGGCATGCACCTGATGTTCAGCGACAATGCCACGATCGAAAACAATTCGCTCAATGGCAACACGATCGGGCTGTATGTCATGTACAGCCGGGATGTCACGATCGTGGGGAATTCCCTTTCCAACAATGCCGGCCCCACTGGCGGAGGTCTGGGGCTGAAAGACGTCGACGGCGCTCGTGTGGAGGGCAACCGTTTCGTCAACAACCAAACAGGAATCCAGATCGACACATCGCCCCGCGAACCGAACATTCAGAACTACATCGTCGGCAATGTGATCGCGTTCAACGATATCGGCATTGCCATGCAACCGGCAGTTCGCAACAACACATTTCTCGACAACGCGTTCATCGACAACAACGAGCATGTCAGCCTGCTCGGTCGCGGAAAACTGAAAAACATCACCTGGGCAGAGAATGGTCGCGGAAATTACTGGAGTGACTACGCCGGATACGATGCAAATGGTGACGGCGTCGGTGATCTTCCCTATGTCTCGCAGCAACTCTTCGAGTCGATGCTAGCCGATCATCCGCAACTGCGCCTTTTTTCCTACAGCCCAGCCTCGATGGCGATCGACTTCGCCGCGAAAGCATTTCCATCGTTCCGCCCAGCGGTCAAGTTCGAAGATCCGAGCCCATTGATGCAGCCCACTGCTTCGCCATATCTGCCCGCAATCGAAGGAGAGTCGGAGTCACGCCGGGTTGTCCTGGGTTTCTCTGGTGTCGCTGCATTCGGGGTGGCATCACTGGTTGCCGTGTCGCTTCGGCGTCGCAGCCGTTATGGCGACTCTGCGAAACGTGCCCAACATGAGGAATTGCCAGTATGAACGACAGGTTGTATTCGGCATCGGAAGGAAATGTGCCGGCCATCGCGGTTACAGGGGTCTCGAAGTATTACGGTCAATTTCCGGCACTGAACAATATCTCGTTCGAGATCGGCGCTGGTGAATCTGCCGCCCTCTGGGGACCGAACGGCGCGGGCAAGACGACCATCATGCGCTGTCTGCTGGGGCTGACCAAGTACCAGGGCGACATCGCTGTGGCGGGCCATGATCCGGTGGCAGCCGGCCAACAGGCGCGTTCGGCGATCGGCTATGTACCGCAGGATTTGCCTGTGCAGCCGATGACCGTCGGTGAAATGGTCGCCTTCATCGCCAAAATCAAACGCGCCAAACTCCGTGATTCGCTCGACCGGCTCTCGTTGCTCGGAATCGAGAATCAGGTCGACAAAGAAATTCGGGCGTTGTCGGGCGGAATGCGTCAGCGGCTGGCGCTGGCGCTGGCTCTGATCGGCAACCCGTCGATCTTGTTGCTCGACGAACCGACAGCCAGCCTGGACGCCAAGGGCCGCGCTGATCTCCTCCAGCTACTTCACAGACTGAAGGGGCAAGGGATGACGTTGGTCTTCTCCTCGCACCGCCCCGAAGATGTGCTGGCGTTGGCCGATCGGATCCTGATGCTCGATGGTGGAGTGCTCTCCGAAGAGCAATCCCCCGGCGCATTCAAGTCGACGCTCGGCAGTCAATCACGGCTCGTCGTCTTTTTGCGAAACGGACACCGGCAGGTTGCGCTGGACACGCTGACCGAGATCGGACTAGCGGGTTCTGGCGAAGGAAAGGTCATATCGGTGCCAATCCGGGTCGACCAAAAAGCCGAGGTGCTTTCGGCGATGGCGCGGAACGGTGTAGATATCGAGGACTTCGATTGGGAGCAATACGCATGGACAAAACAATAGTCGCGGCCATAGCGACCAAAGAAGCGCGGATCGGACTTCGGAACCGCTGGTTCGCGATTTATACGATCCTCTTTTCGGTCCTCATCATCGGTTTCGTTGCGTTCGCGCTGAGTGGATCGAATCTCACAGGTCAGGCAGGTTTCGGGCGAACCTCCGCCGGACTGCTCAACTTGCTATTGCTGATGGTGCCGCTCATTGCGTTGACCATCGGCGCGCAACTGATCGCCTCGGAACGGCAGGATCGCAGTCTCGATTACTTACTGGCTCAACCGCTGACGGCGCTGGAAGTCTATGTCGGCAAGTTCATCGGAGCGGCGATTTCGTTGATGCTGATGTTGCTCATCGGTTTTGGCGGCGCGGGCGCGGTGATGGCATTCAGAGGCGGCGCTGGCGGGGCTGGCGGATTCCTCATGCTGGTGGCGCTGACGCTGATGCTTGGACTCGCCATGCTGAGCGTGGGATATCTGATTTCCAGCTTCTCTCGCCAGACTGCCGCTGCGCTCGGAATCGCGCTCACGTTGTGGCTGATGTTCGTGATCGCCGGAGATCTGGGGATCATGGGGAGTTCGATGGTGCTCGGCATGAGCCCCGAGACGCTGCTATCGCTGACAGCGCTCAATCCGCTGAATGTCTACAAGATGGCAAGTGTCGATTTGCTGCACACATCGCTCGATGTGCTCGGACCGGCCGGGATCTATGCCGTCGATCAGTTCGGTTCGGCCTTTTCCTATTTGATGCTTGGGCTGCTGGCACTCTGGATTCTTGTTCCCCTTCCGATCGGCTATTGGCTTTTCAAGCGAACGGACTTCCAATGACCACCCGCCGAACTCTGCTCGTTGCCGGGGTCACGCTTCCGTTCCTTTTGGTGGCGTGCGGGAGCGATGACGCATCCGGGAGTAAGCCACCTTCGATCGAGCTCGGACGGGACGCATGCAAACGCTGCGGAATGATCGTCTCCGAGGAACGATTTGCCAGCGGAATCGTCGATAGCGATGGCACGGCCCAGATCTTCGACGATACCGGCGAAATGGTCGCGACCGTGCAGGAGGACGGACTGAACGACCGCAAAGCATGGGTGCACGGATATCCGTCACTCGATTGGATCGATGCCCGCGAAGCCTGGTATGTCGTCACGATGGAGGTTCCGACGCCGATGGGTTCAGGAGTCTTCCCATTCGACACCGAGGCCGGAGCCAAAGAATTTGCCAGTGAACACGCAGCCACCGTCTTTTCGTGGGATGATCTGCTTGAGAACTGGACGCTCGAAGCGGTCATGTAGGGCGGGCGCCGCCCCCGAGTTGAACGGACCAGGGAGAAGGGAGAAGAATGCGTAGAGGAATCATTCTTGCGGTAGTGATTGGTCTGGCCGTCGCCGGCTTGCTTGGCGGTGTATTCCAGGGAGAAGCGCACAACGCGGCTCCCAAGGGAACACCAGCGGCATCTCCAGCCGCATCGCCGTCCGGTTCACCAGTTGCCCTGGTGGGAGACGTCAAAGCGGGCAAGGCGCTCGCATCGCAATGTCTCGCCTGCCATACCATCGACGGCAAAGTCGCGGTCGGTCCAACCTGGCTGGGACTGTATGGATCTGAGGTCGAACTCGAGGATGGGACAACTGTCGTGGCCGACGATGCCTATCTGATCGCTTCGATCAAGGATCCGAACGCTCAGGTCGTCAAAGGCTTCCCGAAGGGCGCCATGCCCCCGTATGGGTCGATCCTGACCGACCAGAACATCATCGATATCGTCGCGTACATTCGGTCCCTCGCGGACGAATAGCACCGCGATATCGGAGCGTTTTGCGAGCTACGAGCGCCCAAGCGCTCGTAGCTCGTTCGGTATTCCTTTGATTCCGACCATTGCCCGCGGTACAGAAGCGGTACGAAAGCCGGTTCGCGGTCGTAGTGGAGTACATCTCTGCCCTTCGTCACTGCCCCAAAAGAGAGCCAATTCTGACCTCCGGTATCGGACTCGAAGGCTCACGATCACGGACGACCGTCTGCCCCGTAGAATTAGCAGTCGTTCGTCTGCCAGTGAGGCAGCAGCAATCGAGTAGGGGAAATCCACGTGCGTATGTCACACCTGTTCGGCCGGACACTCCGGGCCGCGCCGAACGATGTCGAGATCGTCAGTCATCAGTTGATGCTGCGTGCGGGGATGATCCAGCCCCTTGGCTCCGGGCTCATCAGCTTGCTGCCGCTCGGCTGGCGGGTGGTGAACAAAGTCGAACAGATCGTCCGCGAGGAGATCGACGCCATCGGCGGCCAGGAGCTGCTCATGCCGGTGGTGCATCCGGCCGATATCTGGCGGGAGTCGGGTCGCTACGATCAGGTCGGCCCGGAGATGGCGAGATTTACGGATCGCGCCGACCGGGATCTGGTGCTTGCCCTCACCCATGAGGAGGTGGTCACCGATCTGGCGCGGCAGCAGATCAGCTCCTACCGCCAACTCCCGATGATCGTCTATCACCTGCAAACCAAATTTCGCGACGAGCCGCGCTCGCGCGGCGGCCTCATCCGCGTGCGTGAGTTCACCATGAAGGACTCCTACAGCTTCGATGCGGACGAGGCTGGGCTCGACCACGCGTATCACCTGCACTGGCAGGCGTACGACCGCATCTTCCGGCGCATCGGTCTCAAGTTCATTGTCGTCGGGGCCGATGTCGGCATGATGGGCGGCACCGCCTCGCACGAATTCATGGCGTTCTCGGAAAACGGCGAAGACACGATCCTCCTCTGCAACCAATGCGGCTATGGGGCGAACCGCGAGGTCGCCAAGTTCAAGCGCGATGAGCCAGTGAACGAAGCGGCGCTTCCGCTCGAGGAAGTCGAAACACCGAACACCCCGACCATTCAGGCCCTAGCCGAGCTGCTCGGGATCCCGACCTCGAAGACGGCCAAGGCAGTGTTCTTCAAGGGGGGATCGGGGCGATTCATCTTCGCGGTCATTCGCGGCGATCTCGACGTCAACGAAACCACCTTGCGCAATGCCACCGGTGAGCGCACCATCACCCCGGCGACGACCGAAGAGATCAGGGCGGTTGGCGCGGAACCGGGCTATGGCTCGCCGGTGGGAGTGCACGATGCCTTCATCGTGGTCGACGAATCGATTCGCGATAGCCCGAATCTGGTCGCGGGCGCCAACCGGCCGGGATGGCATCTCAAAAACGTCAATCTCGGTCGCGATTATCAAGCCGGTCTGGTGGCCGATATCGCCACCGCCGAAGCAGGTTTCCCATGCCCAAGCTGTGGTAATCCGCTGCACGCCACCCGGGCGATCGAGGTGGGGAATATCTTCAAGCTCGGCACCCGCTACAGCGAAAAGCTGGGCGCCACGTATCTGGATGCGGAGGGGCAATCCCTCCCGATTGTCATGGGGTCGTATGGCATCGGTCCGGCGCGTAGCTCGGCCGCCGTGGTCGAGCAGCGGCACGATGACAAGGGAATTATCTGGCCGCTGAGCATCGCGCCGTATCACGTCTCCCTCGTCGAGCTTCCGGCGCCGAACGATCCGGCTCCAAAGGACATCGCCGAGCGGCTCTACCGCGAGCTGGACGATCTCGGCGTCGAAGTCCTCTACGACGATCGTGACGAGCGGCCGGGTGTGAAATTCAACGATGCCGACCTGATCGGCATCCCGTTACGGGTCGCGGTCAGCGCCCGCAATCTGAAAAACGACCAGATCGAGATCAAACGCCGCACCGCGAAGGAAGCGACCTTCGTGCCGGTCGATCAGGCGGTCGCCGAAATCGTGCGCATCCTGGCCGAGATCTCCGAAAACGAAGCGAATGAATTCGGGCTCGATCTCGAAACGACCGAGCCAAACCTCTGATCTATGCTGGTCGTAGCGAACGGCCTCTGTACCCTCCCGGTGAACGTGCGTTTCGTCAGGCCTACGGTGCTGGACGCGACTCGGCCCAACCGAGCAAGAGCGAATCGGGCACCGTCGCGATCGTTGAGCCGTCTACCAGAGAGGTGACCGTCACCGTGGAGATTCGCCCCTCGCCGATCGTGTCGAAGGCCGCCACGGCGAGCTGGCAGCCATCGGGGGAAACCCTGGCCGCGAGATTGCCGGACGAGGCGCCGACCTGGCTGGAGCTTCCGTTCTCGCCGTCGATCAGCCACATGCGCCCCGTTCCGGGGCTGACGGCATCGATCAGTGTGTAGCGGCCGGCATCATCCCCGCCGGTGAGGTAGGTCCACACTTCGGTGGAATCCTGGGTTAGAGCGGTCGATACCTGCCCGGTGGCGAGATCGACGGATGGATAGGAAGTGCCGGGCGTGCCGGGACTCTGCTGGGCCGATGGCAAGAACGTGACCGCCGCCTGCCGATCGTTGGTCGACGGCGGGATCATGTCTTCGAGATCGGTCAGCTCGACTGTCGTACCGGTGGCGGTATCGAGCCAGAACCAGACGGCGCCGTCATCACCTCGGTCGTCGCCCACCAATAGGTAGCGTCCCGTGGGATCGCCGGTCAGTCCCAACGTCGCGCCCCGCCAGGTGAAGAGCTCGCTGGGGTCCATGAAGCCGTTTTGAAATGCGAGGAGCGACTGGCCGTCGATCAACAGGACCGCGTCGCTCGATGCCGCATCGAGATAGTTGGCGCTTGGCGTTTCTCCCACGAATGACGCATCACCGCTCGCCAGATCGCGCGACCAGACTTCAACAACGTTGTCGGTCTTGGTGGCGTAGATCAGGGAACCGCCGTCGGCGCTGAAACCAGGGAAAGGTAACGTCGGATCTGCGGAAATCTGGATCGGATCTCCAGGCGTTTCCAGCGAAACCAGATAGCCGGTATCGACACTGAAGAATTCCGCCCATTTGCCTCCGGGCGCGATGGCCGCGCTGTCGATCACGCCTCCGTCCGGCAGCAGCGTCACCAGATCGACCGCCTGCCCGCTGCGCAGATCGACTAGCCAGACCGAGGTGGGTCCGCCGGTGAAGAGCATGAAATCGGAGATGGCGGCATTGTCATAAGTGGGGAGAGTGAAGGAGATCAACGGTTGCTCATCCTCCGGAATCTGGATGGGCATGACCGAGCCGCTCGCGGTATCGAGCAGGGAATAGATCCCGCCCAGAGAGCGCAGGATGGCAGTGCCGTCCCGCGACGAGGGCATCACCATACCCGGCTGCGCGGCCGTGAAGCGCGCGAGCTCGCCACTGGCATCGACCAAACGGACGACATCGTCAGAGAGGGGATGCCCAACAGGTTGCGGCGCGACGGCTACGGCGTAGGAACCGCAGGGTGTTTGTTGCGCGATCGCTGGCGCGGGTGCTTGCCATGCGAGAACCAGCGCCAGCAAAACGACGCCGATCCTCGTGCGGCCGAATCGATCATGCGAGCACCTTTTCCAGAACCCCGATGAACTCATCGACCTGCTCCTCTTCCCAGACCAGCGGTGGCAGGAGCCGGAAGACGACCGGGCTGGCGGGGAGGGCCAGTACGCCGTTTTCCTGGAGCGCACGCAGGGTCGGGGTAATGCGTTCTTTCATTTCGACCCCGATCATAAACCCGCGGCCGCGCACCTGCCGGATCTTCGGACTTTCCAGCGCTTCGATGCCGGACATCAACCGGGCCCCGAGCTCGGCGGAGCGGGCATAGATATTCCGATTCTGGAATGCCTGCAAGGTGGTGACGATTGCCCGGGACGCCAGCGGGTTGCCGCCAAAGGTGGTGCCGTGCGCGCCGCCGACCGTTGTTTCCGAGATTGCCTCGGTGACCATGGTCACCCCCACCGGGAAGCCGTTTCCGATTGCCTTGGCGGTGCAGAGGATGTCGGGCGAAACCCCGGCATGGGAAATGGCAAATGGCGCGCCGGTGCGGAATCCGGTCTGCACTTCGTCAGCGATCAGCAAGGCGCCGTTGGCGGTGGCCAGCTCGCGGACCGCGCGCAGGTAGTCATCGTCCGCCGGGAAAATGCCGGCCTCGCCCTGCACCGGTTCGAGGATGATGACGGCGGTCTCCTCGTTCACCTCGGCAGTCAACGCATCGAGATCGTTGAAGGCGACATGCGTGACCGGGATCGGCAATGGCTCGAAGGGCTTGCGGTACTTCGGATCGAAGGTGGCGGAAAGCGCGCCGAGCGTGCGGCCGTGATACCCCCGGCGCAGGGCAACGACCTTGTGTCGCCCGGTCGCCATCATGGCGAACTTGAGACCAGCCTCGATCGATTCCGCGCCGGAATTGCTCATGAAATAGCGCGTCAATCCGTCCGGGGCGATCTGCTCGATCGACGCCAGCGCGGCGGCTCGCGCGTCGTTATAGAAGCTTTGATGGCAGGTGGTCAGCCTGGAGAGCTGATCGGACATGGCCTCGGCGAAGACTGGATCGGCATGACCGAGCGCGGCCACGCCATAGTTGCTCATAGCGTCGAGATAGCGTTTGCCCTCGGAATCGTAGAGATAGCTTCCTTCCCCGCGCACCAGGGCGATATCGCGTTTGGCATAGAGGGGGAGCTGGAAGTCGTTCTCCAATTCCTGAATGGAGTCGATGGCGAGCATATGTGGCGGCATGGTCATGGTGTCCTCTGGGTCTGGTCGATCGAATGGCGGTTGGTTGTGCGTGGTGCCAGTTGGGCCCGAAAAATGAGAGAGATTCTTCGCGTTGCTCAAAATGACAATATGGAGAGGTCGCCCCTCACCTGTCATCCTGAACGAAGTGAAGGATCTCTCTTCGTCGGCGTCTCCTCGGCGGATTCCTTCATTTAGATCGTCGCGTGGTCGGCGTAGTCGATGACGGTCCCTTCGCCTGCCATCGCCCGTTGGAGCGGGTGTTTGGCGCGGGCGTCGGAGAAGACGACCTTGCCGACCCCGCGCTCGATGGCTTTGATGGCCGATTCGACTTTCACTTTCATGCGACCCTGCGCCGATTCGAGGGCGGTTTCGGGGTCGGAAATGTCGATCTCGCGGATGAGGGTCGATTCGTCGTCTTTGTCGGCCAGTAGGCCCGGCGTGTCCGAGAAGAAATAGATCGCGTCCGCGCCCAAATCGATCGCCAGCTCGAGGGAGAGCTTGTCACCGTCGACATTGATCGGTGTGCCTTCCGATACGGCCAGCGCCGGCGGAGTGAGCACCGGCAGATACCCGGCATCGAGCAGGAGTCGAATCAGGGTGGTATCCACCTGCTCGATGGTGCCCGCATGATCGTCGCGCAGCACTTTCGATTTCCCGTCTTCGATCACGCGGATGGCCGACTTGCGCCGGCCCGTGGCAATCCGCCCGTCGATGCCGGTGAGACCGACCGCATTGACGCCCACCTGTTGTAGCTGGGCGACAATCCGCTTGTTGACCTTGCCGGCGTAAGCCATCAGCATCAGGTCGATGGTCTCGGCATCGGTATAGCGGCTCACGCGTCCTTTTTCGTTCGTCACCATACGGGGCGGTTTGCCGAGATCCTTGCTGAGCTGGCTGAACTCGGCATTGCCGCCGTGCACCAGCACAGCCGGTTGCTCCAGCGTGGCGAAGTCCTCCGCGAAGTTCGCATATGACTCCTGCGTGATCCCGGCGCCTCCGCCGATCTTGACGACGATCATCCGCTTCCTTTCTCTCCTAGAGCTGCGGCGGTCCGGCCGCGATGCGCTCCCGAACGGCCGGAATGCCGCCGGGAACGGTCCACATCGATTCGATCCACCAGGTCGCGCCATTGGCCGCAAGATCGCGCACATTGTCCAACGCGACCTCGTCGCCAATTGGAGTCAACCCCTCGACCGCAATATCGAACGTTTCGAGGTTCGCCCCCAGATGTTCGAGCTCTGCGCGCAGGGCCGGTAGCTGCGAGGGTCCAGGCGTCGACCAATTGCCGTCCGCATCGCGGGCGTTGGGCAGTACGCCGTCCCACCGGGCGGCGCGGCGCATGGATGCCTTGCTGCCCATGAGTCCGACATTCCAGATGGGAATGCGCGGTTGTTGTACTGGAATGACTTCGCCCATCGGCGCTGTCCAGTCGACGTGATAGTGCTGGCCGTCGTAGGTAAATGGCCTTCCGGTCCAGAACTGTTCCAGCAGTTCGAGCGATTCGTCCATCAGCTCGGCGCGTTTCTTGCGGTCGGTTTCCTCGCCGACCTGCGCGAACCCGGTATCGAGCGCACCCAACCCCGCGCAAAGCAACGCGCGTCCGTCCGAGATCATATCGAGCGTCACCAGCTCACTGGCCAGCTTCCAGGGACGGCGGCGTGAAGGCGGCGTGAGCAAGGTGCCGAGCCGAATGCGCTCGGTCCGGGCGGCCATTCCGCCAAGCACGACCCACGGATCGATCCCGTAGACCGTTTCCCAGCCGAAGGCTGCATCCCAGCCGGCGTGCTCGATTTCGACCGCCAGCTCCAGAAACTCCTTGGCGGTGGCGTAGGGAATGACGAATCCGAATTTCATCGATCACCTCACATGCGGTTGTCGAACCCACGGTTCGTATGACGCATGGATGGAGAGTTGTGTCAGATTGCTCCGGGACCCGGACGAGAGGTCCCTCCACTTCGGTCGGGACGACGATTAGATCGGGTGCAGGCCGGCGAAGTCGATTCCGCAGGTTTCTTCGTAGCCCATGCGGATGTTGAAGGATTGCACGGCTTGCCCGGAAGCGCCTTTCATCAGATTGTCGAGGGCAGCCATGACGACCACGCGGTTGGAATGCGGATCGCGCTCGAAACCGACATCGCAATAGTTCGAGCCGGAGAGGATTTTCGGTTCCGGATAGCGGTGGATGCCGCTCGATTCCTTCACCACCCGCAAGAAGGGCTCTTCTTTATAGGCTTGCCGGTAGATGGCCCAGACTTCTTTGTCCGACATCGGCTCCTTGAGATAGACATGCGAGGTTGCCAGGATGCCGCGCACCGCCTCGACCGAGGTGGCCGAAAACGCGATTTCGGGCACGTTGCCGTCGAAGGTCAGCTCCTGGATGATCTCTCCGCTGTGCCGGTGCCCGGTCGGTTTGAAGGAGCGGATCACGCCGGCCCGTTCTGGATGGTGCGAGGCGAGCCCTGGCGATCCGCCGGATCCAGAGGAGCCGGTCTTGGCTTCGATGACGGTTGGCAGGTCGAGATTCACCACTCCGGCCCGGAAGAGGGGATAGAGTCCCAGGATCGAGGTGGTCGCCATGCAGCCGGCGCTGGAGATCAGATTCGCATCGCGGATCGCATCGCGGTGCAGCTCGGGGATGCCATAGACGAACTCGTTCAGCATTTCCGGCAGGGTGTGCTCGTGGTCGTACCACGTTGGATAACCGTCCGGGGAGTTGAGCCGAAAGTCCGCGCTGAGATCGATCACGATCGGAGCAAGTCGACGGAACTCCTCCATCTTCTTCATGGAGGCGCCGTGCGGGGTCGCCACGAAGAGCACATCGACCGGATCGATGTTGTCGACACTGACGAACTTGAGCTGGGTGCGCTTGCGCAGATTGGGATGCATCGAAAAGACGAACTTGCCGGCATTGCGCTCGGAGGTGACTTGCTGCACCTCGGTCATGGGGTGACTAAGCAGGAGCCGCAGCAGCTCGCCGCCCGCGTACCCCGACCCTCCGATGATCGACGTCTTGACTGCCATTTCCTGTGAACCTTCCTGCCCTATTGTCATTCTGAGCGAAGCGAAGAATCTCTCCGTTTGGGGCCCGAATGACCGCTTGTCATCTGCAAACCGATGCCGCTACACATTTCCAAGTGCCATGGCGCCCCGACGAGAGAGAGCCTTCACTTCGTTCAGGACGAAAGTCGGGTAGTGCGCGCTCGGTGGATTACGCTCACTTTGCCTTTTGCCTCGTTAGGCCAACGCCACTTCATACACGCGGCCGTTGGCCTCGGCACGGGCGCGGCCGGCTTTGCCGACCTCGATGACATAATCGACGATCTTCGCTGGGATGTTCACCCCGGTGGTATCGATGCTGTTGCGGAATTCCATAGTGTAGTTGACCTCGTTGACCAGGATGCCGCGCTCGCTCTCGAAGAGATCGATGGCGACTACGCCACCGCCGACCGCTGCCGCCGCCGCACGGGAGACCTCGTCGATCTCAGGGGTGACTGGACAGTTGGAGGCCGCGCCGCCGCGGGCAGTGTTCGTGATCCAGTGCTGCGACGCGCGGTAAATGGCGCAGATCGTTTCGCCGCCGACCACGAACGAGCGAATATCGCGTCCGGGCTTCTTCACATATTCCTGAATGTAGAACGCGCCGTGGTGAAAGGAGCCGAGCGTGACCTTGTGCTCCAGCAACGCCTCGGCGGCATCCCGATCGTTGACCTTTGCCAGCAGGCGTCCCCACGAGCCGACTGCCGGTTTGAGCACCACCGGATAACCAAGCTCTTCGATTGCGGCGAGGGCTGATTCAGGGGTGAAGGCGATGATCGTGCGCGGAGAAGGGACGTGATGCCGCATCAGAGCGGCGGTGGTGAGCAGCTTGTCGCCGCAGGTGTTCGCCACGTCATAGGTATTGACCGTGGGAATGCCCCAGTCGTTGTAGATGCGCAGCGCATAGAGCGCCCGCAGGTGGTTGACCGCGCGTTCGAGCACGACATCGCAATCGAGATTCGGGCGGTCGATATCGAGCTGGATTTCACGGTCGTCGATGCGCTGGATGCTGACGCCGCGCTTGTCCAGCTCGGTCAGCAACAGCTTCTCTTCGACACGTACCCGGGACATGAGAATGGCAACGTTCAGCGGTGTACCCACGTTCGACCTCCGTCGCAAAAAGAATGCACAAAGCCCTCGTCCAAAGGACGGAGGGCTTTACTCCGTGGTACCACCTTTGTTCGCCGTCCTGAGATGTGGCGGACGGCCTCATCAACCCATGAATGGGCTGAGCTCGCTAACGGGAGCACCCGGCCGGTTCTACTGGGGAGCCAACGCTCCGCTTCTTCCGGCGGCTCTGGGGTCTTGTCCTCTGGGCCGACTATCCGCGGGATTCACACCACCTGCCCGCTCTCTGCTGCTTCGGACCCACCGGGAACTCCCCGTCGAAGCCATTCCTATCGAGATTAGAGAAGAAATTGGTCTGTTGTCAATCTCCTGGCGTTCCAACCGTTTCCAGACGGCCAAATGCGGCCTCATGCGCAATGCGAATGGTCTCCTCGACGATCTCGCCAGGGATGTCGACATCGGTGGTCGTCATCAACCCGTGGAACTCACCGCCGGTATTGACCTCCAGCACGGTATACCCATCGTAGGTCTCGATCAGGTCGACTCCGGCGAGGCGCGCGCCGACCGCGGCGCAGGCGCGCAGCACGATCTCCTCGATTTGCGGGGTGATCGGGCATTTGCTCGATGAGGCGCCCCGGGCCGTGTTAGTGATCCAGTGATCGGCAGAGCGATAGCTGGCGGCCAGCACGCGGTCACCCACCACGAAGACCCGAATATCGCGGCCCGGTTTTTCCTGGTATTCCTGCACATAGAAGAGCGCGTGTTGATACGAGCCGAGGGTGACTTTCTGTTCGAGGAGGGCCTTGGCTTGTTGCGGTCCGTTGACCTTTGCCAGAAGACGTCCCCAGGAACCAGTCACCGGTTTGAAGACGGCCGGATAGCCGAGGAGCTCGCACGCCTCCAGCGCCGATTCGATCGAAAAGGCGAGCAGCGTGCGCGGCGTTGGAACCCCGGCTTGTCCCAGGGCCAGACTGCACAGTCCCTTGTCATCGCAGATCTGGGTGGCCGACGACCGGTTGAGGGTCGGGATGCCCCAGGACTCCAGCGACTTCAACGTATAGAGCGCCCGCGAGTGGACTACACACCGATCGAGCACGACATCATAGGGATAAGCGGCGCCGGCGTTGCGGTCGAGATTCGAGAGGTCGAGCATCAGCTTGCGGTCGAAAAGCGGGCCGATTTCGAGCCCCCGCTTGCGTCCGGCTTCGAGAATCAGCTTCTCTTCCATCCGCAGATGCGAGACCAGCACCCCGAGGCGCACACCGGCGCCGCGCGTGGAGAGGTCCTTGTCGGCAAAGGTCAGACTCATAGCTCGTTCAGCACCGAGGTCAGCACCCGCACGGCACGCAGGTAATCGTCCAGATCGATCCGTTCTTCCGGGGTGTGATCGAGCGACGCATCGCCCGGGCCGTAGGCCACGATCGGGCATTGCCAGACCGGACCGACCACGGTCATATCAGCGGTGCCGAGCTTGCGCGTGAAGCGGGGATTCCCGCCTTGCGCCCGGATGGCCCGCAGAAAGGGCGGGGTCATCGGATTGCGCTTATCGGTCGAATAGCCCTCCTGCACACCGTGCAGCTCGATCTCGCCGTTATCTCGAATCGATTCGAGCTCATCGAGAATCACCTTCGACGGAACCGCGGGAGGAATCCGCAGACCGATCGACATTTCGACGGTGTCATACAGGCCATCGCTGGATGTGTTTATCGAGCGAAGCGATGAGCCGATCGAGTTGAACCCCTCGGCGTCGTCGTTGATCTGCTGGATATCGGCCAGCAGCGTATTCCAGAATCGCACGCCTAGCTCGCCGACCGTCTCGCCGGGTCCGGCGGTGTGCCGTCCCGCCTGGGTCAGGCGATAGGTGAACGAGACGGTGCCGCGATAACCCAGGCAAACGGCATCCCACGAGCTCGGCTCGCCGATGATGCAGAAATGCGGCGCCGGCCAGGTGGCGGCTTCGCGGGCGCCGGGGGACCCGATCGACTCTTCCCCGACCGCACCGACAACGGTAATGGTCGCATTGTCGCCGGTCGCCTGTTCGGCCGCCGCAACGAAGGTCGCCAGCGGTCCTTTGGCGTCGCAGGCGCCGCGGCCATGTAACACACCGTCGATCACGCGCACCGGGATATCTCCGGGCACAGTATCGATATGGCCCAGCAGCACAATCTTCGTTGGACCGGAGCCCTTGACGCCGACCGCATTACCGGCGCGATCGACATAGGCGTTGTCGAACCCACGCGCTTTCATCTCGGCGACCAGATAATTGACCGCGTTCGATTCCTGACCACTAAGACTCTGAATGGCGACCAGGCCGTGCAGTAGCCCGATCTGGCTAGCGTGTCGCATGGTCATCTCGGCCAGATCGTCATTGGTTTCGAGCATTTCAAGCCGAGAGGACAATATCGCCTCCCAAAGTCGCGCTTCCCACCAGCGAGGAGACACTCGCACGCGAAATCAGATCGGACACCGAACCCGTCGCCAGCCGGCGTTTCGCCAGCGTGGCGATTGCATCGGCCACCGAGCCGCTGCCGGTCGGAATCGAATGGCGAAAATCGGGCGTTGGCCGCACATCCCAGACGACCAGACCGTCCGGTGTATGCGCAAGGGTGACACCGACCAGCGATGCGCCGAGCGCGTGCGCCGCGGCGACCGCGAGCTGCTCGCAGCCGGAGAAACCATTCGGGTGGTGACAGGTGCCTTCGTAGGCGACCACCGTCCCGTCGACCACGATCGCCTTGATCAGGTCGGCTTCGTCGTGGATGCCTTCCTGCACCACGAACACCGTTTCGGCGGAGCCGCCGAGGGTATCGCGATGCTCCAGAATCGCCTCGGCAATTTCCCGGTCCTGCAACGCGATACCGGACAGTCCGATCTGCATCGGAAAGACCGTCGCCGGATAGCCGATGCGCTCGACGGCCAGCAACCCCGCATCTTCCGAGAGCGCCAGCAGCGCCGGTGGCAGGGGCAATCCTGCTGCCGCCAGCGCATACATGACCTCGAGCCGGGTGCCGGTTGCGGCGATGCCGCTATCGATCACGATCGTACCGCTCGCCCGGTGATTGCGCACGATGGCGCTGCCGATGGTTCGGTTTTGCATCCGATCGACCACGACATCGGGACGATGTTTCGTATCGAACGACGTGGAGACGGCGTGAACGGTGGAGGAGGCGAGACTGGCTCGCGGCATAGGGAATGGCTCGGGCTCGGGGGACATCTGCACCGCCGGCACGCTCGCTTGCGCGAACGCCGCCAGTAGCTGCTTCTCCTCGACTCGAACCCGGGTGCAAAGCACCGCTACGTTTCCCATGACCTCGTCCAATCTTCCTGGTATCCCGCCGCTTTGGATGTCCGGAGTCCGGGGGCCGGAGTCCGGAGCATTTCCCCCGACTCCGGACTTGGAACTCCGGACTGTCGTACCTACTCGCCCCAGTCTTCGCCTTCCTCAGGCGCCTGACCGACCGTCACCGGATCGATCGTGAGCACTTCCAGCTCGACCCCGCAGTCTGGGCAGACGATGATTTCTCCCGCCTCGACCGCACCGGCATCGAATTCCGCTCCGCATTCAGGACACTCGACCATTGATTTCTCCTATTCCTCCCGTTTTCTTCTCACTCTGGCCGTGGGGACCGCCCCCTTGGCCGTATCGTGTCTTTCGTGGTTTGGCCGCAACTTAGCAGAGCATTTGCAGGAGCAACGCCTTGTGCGCGTGCAGCCGGTTTTCGGCCTGATCGAAAATGACCGATTGCGGTCCATCCGCTACCGCCGCTTCGACTTCCTCATCGCGATGCATCGGCAGGTCGTGCATGAAGATCGCGTGTGGAGCGGCCAGGCTCATCAAATCGGTAGTGACTTTGTAGGGCGCCAATGCGACCGCACGGGCGGCCGTTTCCTCCATGCCCATGGAGACGTGAACGTCGGTATAAACGGCATCGGCGTCGCGAACGGCGTCGCGTGGATCGCGGTACATCTCGAGTGAGGCGTCGCTCGCGGCGGCCAGCCAGGTGGCTTCGGTGACGATATCGGCCGGTGGCTCATATCCCACCGGATTGGCCATGCGCACGCTGACGCCGACCGCCGAGGCGGCGAGCATTAGCGATACGGCGACGTTGTTGCCATCCCCTACGTAGGCGATCTTCAGGCCGTGCAACCGGCCGAAGTTCTCCTGCAGCGTCAGCAGGTCGGCCAGTGCCTGGGTGGGGTGGAATTGATCGGAGAGACCGTTGATGACCGGAATGCCGGCGTTGGCCGCCAGCTCCTGGATGTCGCTATGGAGCTTCACCCGGGCGACCAGCACATCGACATAGCGACCGAGCACCTTGGCGGTATCGGGCACCGTCTCGCCGCGGCGGAGCTGGAGATCGTTGACCCCGAGATAGATCGCGGTGCCGCCGAGCTGCGCCATGCCGGCTTCGAAAGAGACGCGGGTGCGGGTGCTGGGATGCTGGAAGACCATGCCGAGCGTCTTGCCAGGCAAATAGGTGTGGCCCTCGCCGTGGCGGTGCATGCGCTTGAGGCGGCTGGCGGTATCGAGCAGCTCCAGAATCTCGTCGCTGGTCAGATCGGTGTCTTCCACCAGGCTGCGGCCGCGCAGGCGCGTGCTGACGGTAAAGGTCTTCAGCTTGGCTGGAGCGCCGCCACCGAGCGACTTGGTTTGCAGATCCGAGAGACGGTCGACGATTTGGAGGTTCGATTGCGCGCGGGCAAGATCAGCGGCGCGGGTCTCGATCGAATCGTGCAACTGAATAGGTTTGATGGAATCGGCCACGGTGGCTCCCTTCCGGCTCTCGAACAGTCCGAGACGCGCGTTGTTCGCACGGAGCGAACGAAAGGGGCGAGCAGCGTCGACGCTCGCGGTACCACCCTTTTTACGGAATCGAGGGGATTCCGCATCTCTCGGCTGTTGCTTGCGTGGGCGCCACCCACCCGGACCTACTTGGGCAAACGCCCTTTCTTCGGCCGGCCGCTCGGAGGTGCGTTCGACGTCGTTCCATCGGTCCCGGGCTTCCACCATCCCCAGGTCGCTAGTGCGAACGAGCTGTCTACTCTTCCCCGTCATCACGGGCATCGACAGGACGAATCCCATCGACAGGATATCAGCGAATACGATCGAATTGTTTACGAAATAGTGGCGACCCCGAGCGTCTCCGTTAACGCTCCGGCCGCCGGAGCGGAGAGCGGGGAGGACCCTCCACGCGGTGCATTGTGTTCATCGCGATGTCCTCCCGAAGCCGCGTCGCGCGCTCGATCGGCGCCACGACGGGGAAACAAAAAGGCCCGGAGCAATCAATGCGCTCCGACCGTCCTCTCTTATACATCGTCAGGGCGGGTTCGCGCAAGTGGTTCGACCAGAAAAGATTCGGCGACGGCGTACGAAGGGGACATCTACGACGTTTCACGCACGATGAGCTCGACCGGGAGGAGAACATCCCGGGGCCCATCGTGACTTGCGGTCTCTGCCGTCAGCAGGTCCGCTACACGGCGTCCCATGTCTTCAAGGGGGAGCCGCACTGTCGAGAGGGATGGGATCATTTGTTCGGAGATCGGAATATCGTCGAAACCTACTACTGCGATGTCACCGGGCACACTGAGCCCACGGTGCTCTATGGCTTGCACCGCACCCAAGGCTAAATCGTCACTGGCTGCAAAGATTGCGCTCGGCGGATGGTCCAAAGCGAGAAGTCGCTGAGTAGCTTCGTGGGCCGCTTTCATGTCCCAGGGCGAACCGACGATCAGCGAGTGGTCTATTTCGAGTCCAGCCGCGGTCATCGCGCGTTCGTAGCTCGAGAGGCGGGCCTGCGCGGACGCATAGCGCATGTCGCCATGAATATGAGCGATACGACGGTGTCCCCTGCCCAACAGGTGCTCCATCGCCAGCCGGCCGCCTTCGCGATCGTCGTACGTGACTGAAGGGAATCCAAATCGCGCAGCGCCAGGACGCTCGAGACAGACACAAGGAAGACCTGCCTCGGCGATCACCTGCAGCACAGAATCCGAACTGGGCGGATCGGTGACGAATCGCATCGCGATTGCGTCGACTCGCCCCTCCCCCAGAAGCTGGCGAAGGCGGGCCGGGCTGCTATCGATGGCAAATGGCAAGAGGAGGAGGTAATAGCCCTTCGAATGCAATGCCTCTGTCATGGCGGCCAGCATGACGCCGAGGTAGTGAGAAAAGAAACTGGTGCTCGGGCGGAAATCGTACGTCGCAATGGCAATCGCATGGGTACGCCGGGCGCGCAACCCGCGAGCAGCGTGATTTGGATGGTAGTCGAGTTCCTCGACCGCGCGATGTACCCGCTCGGTCACCTCCTTGGACGTCGGGCGCGGACCTTTATTGATGACATAGGAGACGACCGCTGTCGAGACTCCCGCCCGAGCAGCAACATCCTTGAGCGTGACGCGGCGCTTTGGTTCCATCTTGCTTTCCGCTCGGGCTCGTACCGGGCCTGCTTTCGATTGCAGACACGAATCTCATGGGAAGGGCGCTCAGAAGTACGCTCGGTTCCCCTGGCCAGTTCGGATCGTAACGTGGCGGAGCCGAACGGTTGACAAACGCATGATGAGAATGACATGCTAATTCTAATCGATTAGAGATGAATATCCGCGGTCTATGCGAACCGCACTGGAATCGCGATACGCGGTCGTAGACGTCGACCACAAGAAGCATCCCGATGAGCAGGGTTTTATGCATACCAGCGCGACTTCATCATTGACGGAGTGACCTGGAGATGAAGGAGGTTCCGCCACCAAAGCGCCACACCAAATGACATCCGGCTCGATTTTCGTGTTGCCAACGGAGGTAGTCATGATCAAATCAACGGCCAGCGTGATGACCACCCGATCGACGCGACGCGGCGTCCTGGGAGGAGCGGCAAAACTTGGCATTGGTGTCGGCGGCGCATCGCTGCTGGCGGGTTCGCGATCCAGCTCTTTCGCACTTGCGCAAGATCCCACGCAAATCAGCATGATGGGCTGGGGAAGTCCGCTCGAAAAGGATAACGTCGACAAGGGGCTCAAAGTCTTCGAGCAGCAAAACCCCGACATCACGGTCGAGTGGATTCATATTCCGGATGCCGCGGACCAGCAGGTCGCGCTGAAGACTGCAATCGCCGGGGGAACCGCGCCCGATGTCTTTTGGTCGACGCCGTTCCGCGACTTTGTCGCTATCGGCGCGGCGATGGATGTCACCGATCGGCTCATGGCAGATCCCGTCCTCGGGGCGCCCGACTACTTCCTGCAACCACAGGAGTCCGAACGGGACACGGTCAACGGAAAGTGGTTTGGTATCGGCTCCTGCTGGGTGGCTCCCCACCTCTACTACAATGCCGATCTGCTCGCCGAGGCCGGCATCGAGCCGCCCTCCCCCAACCCCGCGGAAGCGTGGACCTTCGATGAATTCAAGGAATACGGTCGCCAACTGACCTTCGATTCGCAGGGGCGCCATCCGGGCGATTCGGGATTCGATGCCAATGACGTCAAGCAGTGGGGTGTCAGCTGGCCGACCTTCGACATTGCGCTGGCGGCCGCCATCTATTCGAATGGCGGGTATACATGGGGCACCGATTACACAGCCGGGCACGGCTCAGCTGAAGCGCTGCAAGCTATCCAGGCTATCGCAGATCTGACCAATGTCGATCAGATCGCTCCGGTACCGACCGTTCTGGAGCAGATGGGAATGAGTAGCTGGCAAGCGCTTGCCAGTGGCAACGTGGCCGTTATCGTCGATGGCTCCTGGGCGCTACAGGACATTGCGAAGCTCGGATTCAACTTTGGATGCGGTGTGCTGCCAGTCTTCCAGGAACCGGCCACCGTCATGCTCGCGCACAGTCACTGCGTCAGCGCGACGACAGAACACCCGGACGAAGCCTGGAAACTGCTGGCCTACCTCTCGTCGAACGACTACCAGCTTGGTTTGATCAAAGTCGGACTGTGGCTCCCGAGTCACACCTCCCTGCTGACGCCGGACGGGATCGCCTCCTGGATGACGGAGGGGGTACACCCGGACGGGTACGATCTGATCGTGACCGACTACCTGAAGAACTACGGGCACAATCTCTTCTATCCCGCCGGATACGCCGAGGCAAACGATTTGATCACCGCTGCGCTCGATCCCGTCTGGGTCGGCGATCAAACCGCGCAGGAAGCCCTGGTGGACTCAGGTGCGCTGGACGAGATCGCCGCGCATCTCCAGGAACAACAAGCGGTGATGAATGACATCTAGGCACCACATCGCGGAGCACCGGTCGTGTCCAGTCTTGAGGCAAAAGTCCAGCCTGGCGTAGCGCAACCCGCGATCGCGGTTCGGCGCTCTCGTCTGTCTCTGCGACACAAAGAAGCGCTGGCCGGCTATATCTTCATTTTGCCGGCGGTTCTGGGATTCATCCTCTGGACTGCCGGCCCAATGTTCTACTCGCTTTGGCTGAGCTTTCACTCCTGGAATTTGGTCCAGCCGCCCAAATGGGTGGGACTCGGCAATTTTCGGCAGATGTGGAACGACCGTATCTTCTGGGCTTCGGTTCGGGCCACACTGACGTACGCGGCAATCAGCGTGCCGCTCTTTCAGTTGCTCAGCTTCAGCATGGCGTTGCTGCTCAACTCGAAGATTCCGGGAATCTCCTTTTTCCGGTCCGCCTTTTACTTGCCAGTGGTCATTCCGGTCGCGGCAGCGTCGTTCCTGTGGGGCTTCATCTTCAATTCCGAGTTCGGCCTCCTCAACTACGTGCTCCGAAATCTTGGTTTCGACAAGATTCTCTGGTTCCAGCAGCCCAGATATGCAATGGCGGCCATGGTCATCATGACGCTCTGGCTCTTCGGCGGGACGATGGTGATTTATCTGGCAGCGCTGCAGGGCGTACCCGAGCACCTCTACGAAGCAGCTTCGCTCGACGGAGCCAACGCCTTGCGCAGACTCGTCGTCGTCACGATCCCGATGATGTCCCCGGTGATCTTCTTCAACTTCGTGCTTGGTGTCATTGGGTCGCTCCAGATTTTCACGCAGTCATACATCATCACCGATGGCGGTCCTCAAAACGCCACCCGCTTTTACTCGCTGATGATCTATGAGCGGGGATTTCGGGACTTCAAAATGGGCTACGCCTCGGCGCTCGCCTGGGTGCTGTTCCTGTTCATTCTTCTGTTGTCGCTGCTGATTTTCCGGTCGCTCGGCAGGATGGTCTATTACGAAGAGGAAGGCACCTGAGGATGGCCATGTCGGTTCCGGGATCGTTGATCGTGCCCGCTGGAAGACTCCGGCGAAAGTTGGCGAACATTACCGAGCAGATTCTCACCGTATTCCTCCTGGTAGCGTTCACGATCATTCTGCTGACGCCGCTGGTGTGGATGGTAAGCACCGCGCTCAAGGGACAGGCGCAGATATTCACGTATCCACCGGAATGGATTCCATCCCCCGCGCTCTGGTCGAACTTTCGCGAGGCCACGACCGCTTACCCCTTTGGCCGCTACGCGACCAATACCCTCATTATCGCCGGGCTCAACATCGCTGGCGTGCTGCTAACTGCATCGATGGCCGCCTACGCCTTTGCCAGGCTGCGATTCCCCGGCCGTGATCTAATCTTCATCGTTCTCCTCAGTACCTTGATGCTCCCTTTTACTGTTCTGATGATTCCGCGCTATATCCAGTTCCGAGAGCTGGGCTGGCTCGATTCCTGGAAGCCGCTGATCGTGCCGAACTGGTTCGGCGGAAGCGTCTTTTTCATTTTTCTGCTCCGGCAGTTCTTCCGAACGATTCCCCGGGATCTTTCCGACGCGGCCAAGCTGGACGGAGCTTCTGAGTTTCGAATCTACTGGCAAATTGTTTTGCCGCTCTCGAAACCCGCTCTAGCCGTGGTAGCCGTCTTCGTTTTCCTCGACACGTGGAATGATTTTCTGGCTCCGCTGATCTACATCACGTCGCCGGACAAGTACACGGTGTCGCTGGGACTCTCGCAATTCATGGGCAACTACACGACGCAATACGCCTACCTCATGGCAGCCTCGACCATGATGATCATTCCAACGATTGTGGTCTTCGTTCTCGCGCAACGGTATTTCGTACACGGGGTCGTATTGACGGGCGTCAAGGGGTGATCGGGGGTACGCCCCGTTTCTTCCCAACACCTCGAAGTGATGAGCTGCACGCGATTGAGCTGAGCTCGGCCAACGCGGAGCAATGAGGAGGAGCTATGGCAACGGAGGTTCGCACCAAGGCGGTCATCGTCGATACAACCGCCAGCCCGAACGCGAGACTGCGGCCGGTGGCCGTCGGCGACGTGCGGCTCTCCGATCCGATCTGGGAGCCGCGCCGGCGGTTGACAACCGAACGGACGATCCCGGAGCAGCATGCATTGCTGGAGAGCAGTCAGCGGTTGGATAACTTTCGCCGCGCGGCGGGTACGATGTCCGGCCCGTTCCATGGCCGCTACTTCAACGACACCGATGTCTACAAATGGCTGGAAGCGGCGTCCTGGGCGCTGGCCATGGAGCCCGATCCGGCGCTCGACACACTCGTCGACGAGGTGATCGAAATCGTCGGCGCGGCCCAGCTGCCGGACGGCTATCTTGACAATTTCTATACCGTCGATCAGCTCGACAAACGCTGGACCAACCTGACGGTGACCCACGAGCTCTATTGCGCGGGGCATCTCTTCCAGGCAGGCGTGGCGCATCACCGAGCGACCGGCAAGACTTCGCTGCTCGACATCTGCTGCAAGTTTGCCGATCTGATCTGCGACACCTTCGGTCCGGAATCCGAGGGCAAGACGCCGGGCACCGACGGGCACGAGGAGGTCGAGCTGGCGCTGGTCGAGCTCGGCCGCGCGACCGGGAACCGGCGCTATATCCAGCAGGCGCTCTATTTCCTCGATGCGCGCGGGTACGGGTTGGTCGGTGGTGACGAATATCACCAGGATCATGTCCCATTCCGCGACGCCTCTGAGGTGGTTGGGCATGCGGTGCGGCAGGTATATCTCACCGCCGGTGCGGCCGATGTCTACGCGGAAGTTGGCGACGAATCGATCAAGGCCGCGCTCGACCGGCTCTGGGAGAGCATGACTCAGCGGCGCATCTATATCAGCAGCGGTATCGGCTCGCGCTGGGATGGAGAAGCCTTTGGGCGCGATCTGGAGCTGGGCAACGAGCGGGCGTACACCGAAAGCTGCGCGGCGATCGGCAGCGTAATGTGGAATTGGCGCATGCTGCTGATCACCGGTGACGCCAAATACGCCGATCTCATCGAATCGACCCTGCTGAACGCGATGCTTCCGGGCGTCTCTCTGAGTGGAGATTTGTACTTCTATCAAAATCCACTGGCCGACGACGGGCATCACCGGCGCCAGCCGTGGTTCGACTGTGCCTGCTGCCCACCGAATATCGCCCGTACCCTGGCGCAGCTCAGCGGCTACTTCGCGACGACCTCGCCCGAGGGGATCTGGCTCCATCTTTACGCACAGTCGGATCTCGATTTGTCGCTCGAGGACGGCCGCTCGGTCAAGATCGCCCAGCGCACCGACTATCCCTGGAGCGGTCGCGTCACACTGAATGTCGATGGCAGCGGCGACTTTTCGCTCTTCCTGCGCATTCCCGGCTGGGTCGAAGGCGCCACGGTTCGTTTCGCCGGCACGCCGGTTGTTGGGGTAGAGGCTGGCCAATATCTCGAGATCCACCGCGACTGGAATCCAGGCGACACGGTGGAGCTCGATTTCCCGATGCCGGTGCGCACCATGGTTTCACACCCGAATCTCTTCGAGAACCAGGGTCGGGTCGCGGTCATGCGCGGGCCGCTGCTCTATTGCCTGGAACGGGCCGGCAACGACGAGCTCGATCCACGTGACGCGAAGCTAGCGGCCGCACCCGCATTTAGCACCGAGCACAAGAGTGATCTGCTGGGCGGGGTAACTATCCTGCGAACCAAGGTCGTGGTCGAATCACCAGGACCGGAATGGGATCACGCGCTCTATCTCCCCACCGGCGAAACGTCTGATCGGGTTGCGGGTGGGACGCGCACCGCTGAGCTCATTCCCTATTTCGCCTGGGCGAATCGCGAGGCCGGACCGATGCAGGTATGGCTCCGCACCGAATGAGCCATCCGCTGCTATTGTGATGCGGTGTGAATCCTGAGCGGTCCGGTATACCGGACCGCTCAGGATGTAACCCGGTGCATGGGAGCAGAGGCGGGCAGATGCGATACGGACAGATCACCGGCGTCGACAAGCCGGTAGCGCGAATCGTCCAGGGCACCACGGTACTCGATCCGGGCGACCGGGCCGCTTCGTTTGCGTTGCTCGACGGCGTCTTCGCCAGCGGCGCCACCACCTTCGACACGGCGCAGAGCTATCTGGCGGGCGATGCCGAACGGTTGCTGGGCCGCTGGATGGCTGAACGGGGTAACCGCGATCAGGTCGTCGTCATCACCAAGGGATGCCACCACACCGAGGACCGGGGAAGGGTCACCCCGTACGATCTGACCGCCGATCTGCACGATTCGCTCGCCCGATTGAAAACCGAACGAATCGATCTGTATTTTTTGCACCGCGACGATCCGTCGGTTCCGGTGGAGGAGTTGATCGGCGCGCTCAACGCCCATATCGACGCCGGCAAGATCGCGGCCATCGGCGCGTCCAACTGGTCGATCGAACGCATTCAGGCGGCCAATCAGTATGCCCGCGAGCATGGGATGCAACCCTTCGTCGCCAGCAGCCCGAACTACAGCCTGGCTGTGCAGCAGGAGGAACCGTGGCCGAATACCATTTCCATTAGCGGACCCGATGCCGCTAATGCGCGCGCCTGGTATCGCACGACCCGCATGCCGATTTTCGCCTGGTCCAGCCTGGCGCACGGCTTCCTCTCCGGGCATTTCCGTAGTGACCGGCGGGACGAGCCAGGAACCGATTTCGAGCGGAGCGTGTTGCGCACGTACGGCTCCAACGAGAACTTCGAGCGGCTGCGACGTGCTGAGATCCTTGCGGCCGAAAAGGACGTCACGGTTCCTCAGATCGCGCTGGCTTTCATCCTCGAGCAACCGCTCGATGTCTATGCTGTGGTCGCCAGCTGCACCCCGGACGAATACGCGGCCGACGCCGCGGCGCTCGAGCTTTCCCTCACTCGCGCCGAGCTCGATTGGCTCGATTTGTTCGCGAACGAACGCTGATTTCGGGCAAATTGATTCGCCTGAGCCCCAGGCAGAGGTTGCTTCGGAAAGATGCTCGCGAGGCAACGAGAGGTTCCTCCACTTCGCTCTGAATGACGAAAAGGATTTGACGAACCCCCGGCGTATCTGACACCATTGCTACAGGTTTCGCAGGAGGTCTCCGTTGACGGATTAGTTCACACATCAGCCGTTCTTCCCATCCGTTTTTCGCGGACTCGGGTCGATGCCTGATGGTGAGCTGTCTCTGTTGTGGAGTCTGCCAGCCAAAATCTCCCCTTTCACGGGATCCTTTTCGCGCTTCCACTCCACCTGACCAGTCCATCGACCGTCGACGCGTTTCCGCTCCAGGAAACCGTTTGTGCTTTCGGTCAATTCCCTTTCGTACGATATCGACCGTCTTCCGATTCTGGAGGACGTCAGCTTTTCCATTCCGACCGGCGAAAAAGTCGGGTTGGTCGGCGCCAATGGCTCCGGCAAATCGACGCTGCTGAAGCTGATCGCGGGCGAGCTGCGTCCGGGCCGGGGCTCGGTCCAGCTGCTGGGTGGGGGATCGATCGGTTATCTCCCGCAAATTCCCAAAATCGACGGCGCGGCGACCGTTTTCGAGATGCTCGGTCGTGGCGCGCGCGACTGGTCGACGGCGCGCGAGGCAATAGAGCTGGCATTGGCCGAGCTCTCTACCGAAACCGACCCATCCGACGAGATGATGGATCGATACGCGGCTGCGCTCGAGGCATTCGAGGCTGCTGGCGGCTGGGCGGTCGAGGCGCGTATCGAGGCAATCCGTGAGGGGCTGGGGTTGGCGTCGATTCCGCCAGACCGGCCGTTCGTGCAGCTCAGCGGCGGCCAGAAGACCCGGGTGATGCTCGGCACATTGTTGATCAGCGAGCCGGTGTTGATCCTGCTGGACGAGCCCACGAACTACCTCGACCTACCTGCGCTGGAATGGCTCGAATCGTTCGTACTGCGCTCGCCGCTTTCGATGCTGGTGGTGTCGCACGACCGGCGCTTTCTGGACGATACGGTCACTCGCATCCTGGAAATCGACCCACGCACGCACAAGCTGCATTCGTTTCCCGGAAACTACTCGTTCTACGCGCAGGAACGAGCGCGGGAGCGACGGCAGCACGAAGCGGCGTTTCAGGACCAGCAGGACGCCATCGAGAAAACTGAAGCGGCGATTCGCAAGCTCGATCAGGCGGCCTCCGGTATCGAGCAGGAGACGATCCATTTTCACTACCGCAAGGTGGCGAAGGGGATCGCACGACGTGCGACCGTGCAGAAGAACCGCCTGGAGCGCGATCTGGCGAGCGAAGACCATCTGGAACGACCCGAGGCGGACAAGCCGATCTATCTGGAGGGGATCGTCGGTGCGGCGCTCAGCGACCGGCGAACGTTGCTGTCGACCGAGGACGTTTCGGTGGCGCCGGGGACCGTTCCGGTGTTGGAGCATGTCGAGCTCCTAATTCGCGGTGGTGACCGAATTGCCATCATCGGGGAAAACGGAACCGGCAAGACCTCATTGTTGCGCACGCTGCTCGGCGAGCTGGAACCCGCGGCCGGCCGGGTCTACCGAGCGCCATCGATGCGGATCGGCTATTTGAATCAGGAGCTACTGCAATCGGGTAGTGCGGTCGATGCGACGGTGCTCGAATCGGTCCTGGAGATCGATGGCCGCAACGAAACCGGCGCCCGTAATCTGCTGGCGCAATTCCATTTCGCCGGCGACGAGGTATTCAAGCTGTTGCGGGATTTGAGCGCGGGCGAGCGGATTCGGCTCGAATTGGCGCGCATGGCTGCTGATGGGGCGAATTTACTGGTGCTCGACGAGCCCACCAGCCATCTCGATCTGCCGGCCATCGAGCAGCTCGAATCGGCGCTGCAGCGCTATCCCGGTGCGATCGTAGCCGTTTCCCACGATCGGGCATTTCTGGAGCGAGTCGGTTTCGAGCAGATCTACGAAACGGTCGATGGTTCGATACGGATCGCGTCGCGGCTGCAAACGACGGTCGCCGGGGGGCCTGCTATCGTCGTAGAAAGCTGATCGCCTAAATTGTCGTCTCGTCGGTAACGCTGGGGGTTCGGTTCATTTCTCCGTCATTCCGTTCCGCGCCGGACACCTAGAGACAGGATAAAGCCGAGCGAATCGGACAATTCTGTGTAAAACGGGCAAGAAGCGTCTGCGACGATGTCGCACGTATGGAAATCTGAACCGCACCCTAACGCTGGGAGTGCCTTGACAGGGCATCGAACTATCGCTAAATTCTGAGTCAACAACTGAATAGCAATCCTTATCAGGAGAGGTGGAGGGATACGGCCCTGTGAAGCCCGGCAGCCTGCCATGCGATGAGCGCGGCAAGGTGCCAATTCCGGCGAGGTAACTCGCAAGATAAGGGAATGCTGCTTTTGCGCACCCCTTGTCACCCCTGGCAGGGGTTTTTTGTTGATCCAAATCGCGGTGAGCTCGCCGCTTCGACAGGTTCGACGCGTGAAGCAGAAATACGACGGATCTCTTTACATTCCAATTCAGGCGCCAGCGCTCGACGCGCATGCGGAGCGTGGTTCGCATCTGCATTTGCTGCCGCCACCGGGTTCGCAACCCGTGCTCACGGATGGCGAGCTGCAGTGGTTCACGACTGGGCCGATGGAACTCGAGCTCGGTGGATCGCTGCCCGGCGCAACCGTGGCGTACCGGACCTGGGGAACCCTCAACGAGGCGCGTGACAACGTCGTGCTGGTGCTCCACGCGCTCACCGGAGATAGTCAGGCGGGTGGCGACGGCGGTTGGTGGACGCCGTTGATCGGCCCGGGCAGGGCGATCGACACCAATCGCGGCTTCGTCATCTGCACGAATATCCTGGGCGGGTGTCAGGGCACGACCGGACCCGCATCCCTCGATCCACTCACTGGCCGCCCCTATGCGATGCGTTTTCCGCTGATCACCATCGGTGACATGGTCGCGCTGCAGCGGCGGCTGATCGAATCGCTCGGCATCACCGGATTGATTGCCATCGGCGGGTCGATCGGCGGCGCGCAGGCGCTGGAATGGGCCACCCGTCACAGCCATCTGGTGCGGGCATCGGTGCCGGTGGCGGTCACGGCGGAGCTCGGTCCGCAGGCGGTGGCACTCAACGAGGCGGGTCGCCGCGCGATCATGGCCGACCCAGACTGGCGCGGCGGCGAATACGCCAGCGATGGGGTCTTTCCGGCCGATGGGCTGGCGATCGCCCGCATGATCGCCATGACGCAATTCCATTCGAACGAAAGCATGGACGCCCGGTTCGGCCGCAAGCCGGCCACGCGGCCAAGTCTCTATCCGTCCTTCGGCGGCACCTTCGATGTCGAGGGGTATATCCATTATCACGGTGCGGCGCTGGTGCGGCGCTTCGATGCGAACAGCCATCTCTATCTGACCCGCGCGATGGATCTCTACGATCTCTACCGCGACGGCGGCGAACGCTGGCTCGACCGGATCGATGCCCCGATGCTGCTGCTCGGCATTCGCAGTGACTGGCTCTATCCCGCCGCGGGGGTGCGGGAGCTGCGCGATCAAGTGACGGCCGCGGGCAAGCAAGTCGACTACTACGAGCTCGATTCGCCCGATGGGCATGACGCTTTTCTCAAGGAATGGGAGATGCTGACCGAATCGATCGGGCCATTCATCGGCGCGTCGCTCGACGAGCTCGAGATGGCGCCGTCTCACGCGGTGCGTTGAGGTTGAGTTGTTTCTCCAATTTGGATTCGTTTCGGGCGAACGACGCCCGGTTGGCTACAGGAGACAGGAATGAGCGAAACACAACCTGGATTCGAAACACAGGCATTGCACGCGGGACAAGAGGTCGATCCCACCACCAAGTCCCGGGCGGTGCCCATCTATATGACCACGTCGTTTGGCTTCGATAGCCCGGAGCATGCGGCAAATCTCTTCGCGCTCAAGGAATTCGGGAATATCTATACCCGCATCATGAACCCGACGACCGATGTCTTCGAGAAGCGCATCGCCGCCCTCGAAGGTGGAGCGGCGGCGCTGGCGTTCGCCTCCGGTCAGGCGGCCGAAACGGCCGCGATCCAGAATCTTGCCGGCGCCGGGGATGAGATCGTCTCCACCACCAGTCTCTATGGCGGCACCTACAACCTCTTTCACTACACGCTGCCGAAGTTGGGGATTACCGTCAAATTTGCCGAGCCGAACGCCGAAGCGATCAAGGCGCAGATCACCGACAAGACCAAAGCGGTCTATTCCGAAACCCTGGGCAATCCGGATCTGCTGACGCTCGATATCGAGGCCGTCGCCAAAGTGGCGCATGAGGCCGGGGTGCCGCTGATTCTCGACAACACCATTCCGACACCGTATCTGGTGCGGCCGTTCGATCACGGCGCGGACATCATCGTGCATTCCGCGACCAAGTTCATCGGCGGACACGGGCAGGCGATCGGCGGTGTGCTGATCGACGGTGGCAAGTTCGATTGGGGCGCGTCCGGCCGCTTCCCGGAGTACACGACCCCGGACCCGAGCTACCACGGTCTGGTTTACAACGAGGTCTTCAGCCCGGCAAACTTCGGCGCCAACATCGCCTACATCATCAAGGCACGCGTGCAGCTGTTGCGCGATACCGGCGCGGCGCTCAGCCCGTTCAATGCCTGGTTGTTCGTTTCCGGGCTCGAAAGCCTGGCGGTCCGTATGGAGCGGCACAGCCAGAATGCCCAGGCGGTGGCTCGGTTCCTGACCGAGCATCCGAAAGTATCGTGGGTCAACTACCCCGGCCTCCCGGGGCATCCGGCCTACAAGACCGCCAGCAAATACTTCCGCGAGGGTCTCTACGGCGCGCTGTTGGGCTTTGGCGTACGTGGCGGGTCCGAGGCCGGAAGCAAGCTGATCGAGAATGTGAAGCTCTTCTCGCATGTGGCGAATCTGGGCGATTCCAAGTCGCTCATCATTCATCCGGCGAGCACCACCCATTCGCAGCTCAACGAGGAAGAGCAAGCCACCACCGGCGTCACGCCGGACTACGTCCGCCTCTCGGTCGGTCTCGAAACAGTGTCGGACATCATCGCCGACCTCGATCAGGCGCTGGCCAAGATCTAGGACAACCGCAAACACAACGTCGCAAACGAGCCGGGTCGAAGTCGACCCGGCTCGTTTCGGTCGAATGCCCGAAGCGGCGCCGACTTGATCAAAACCGTAGTTGCAGCCATCTGTGGCTGCCGTTTACCGCCTAGAGCAGTCACAGAGGGCTGCGTCTACGCGGCGAACACGGCCCGTTCCCACTCGCAAACAGCTCGGGCTAACTCGTTCGATTCAGGAAGTCGCGGACGACGTCGACGAATTTGTCCTGCTCTTCGATGAATGGGAAATGCGCGCTCTTTTCGAACATCACGAGCTCGGCATTCGGAATGAGCTCGGCGACTCGCTCGCACGCGACGACCGGAGTCACCCAATCGTGCCGGCCGGAGCAGACCAGGGTCGGCACGGTGACCGACGGCAGTCCGGCGCTGACATCGTAGGAGGGGATGATGTGCTCGAACATATACGCGGCGACGTGTGGATCGTCGACGCCGCGTTTCACCATCTCGCCGCCGATTTCGTCATCCCAGGTGTGGAAATAGAGTGGCAGCATGACATCCCACCACGCTGCAAAGTCGGCTTCGGTGGTGACTTTTCCCTCGAAGAGGGTGGGACCGACGGCTTTCTGTTCCGGGGTGGCGCGCCGCTCCAGCTCGGCGGTGGCCGATTCCCAGAAGTTGTTGCTCGCGGAGGTCGTGATCAGAATCAGACGCTCGAGGTTTTCCGGATAGCGGAGCGCGTAGACCTGGCCCCAAAAGCCACCGAACGAATTCCCGATGATGGTGATCTTGCCGAGCCCGAGGAGCTTACGCAGCGCTTCGATATCATCGGCCATCTGTTCGATGGTGCAGGTTTCCAGGGGAGTTCGCTCCGATCGGCCGGTCGAACGGTGATCGATGTAGACGAGCTGGAAATCGTCGGCGAGCGGACTCATCCAGGGTTTGAAATAGCTGTGATCCAGCCCTGGTCCGCCGTGAAGGACGAACGCGACCGGCTTGGCGATCATCTTGGCGCCCGATGGTTTGAGACCCATCCCCTCGATGTCGAAAAACAGATCGATGCCGTTGACGTGCGCGAGCATGAGATCCTTTCATGGGATGCATATATTTCTCACAAATCGTCGCGGCAGCATACCCCACAACTCTCGGCCCGTTGGCGCCGGTCAGCAACCGATTTTTAGGCGACGCTCGAACCAATAACGCCGGGTCCTGAGACCCGGCGTTTTCCATTGCTTACGTTTCCCTGGACCCCGGAGCTATGCCAGCGCTTTTTCCTTCACCGGTTCCAGCCATTCCTCTCGGAACCACTGCGCCTGCCAGGGAATGGCGGCTTTGTTGCCGCTATTGCGGAAATCGACCAGGTAGAGGGGGATCGTATAGGGCCCTTCCGGGTTGATCTCCACGATCTTGCCAACCGCGCCATCGAACTTGGCTTCCGGCAAGGTGGTATAGAGCACGCTGATACCCCAGACGCCACGTTTGTTGTGGCCGCGCGGCATATGCACCTGAACGGTATCCCCAATGTGCAGGCGAGAATCGTGAACGGAGTCGGTCACCGCAGGCTCCTCTGGCGCGACATTCGAACCGGTCCAATGAGGACCGGCATCAGCATGAGCGGATTATAGCGAAGGCTCGGCGAGGGACGCCGGCTCAGGAGGTAGCGAGCTTGCGCCGCGGGCCGGGAGCGGCGCCCGAAAGCTTCTTGCGCAGTCCGGCGAAACCGCTCTGGGTCTCTGGCGGATCGGGTGGGAACGACGGTTGGGCGGTAAACGGTCGGCCGAACGGCTGAGTCACCACGATCCGTTCGAGCTCTTCTTGCCGGATTTCTTCGCGCAGGACGGCCACCACCGCCATCCGGCGTGCGTAGAGATCGACGACGCCACGATCGAGCCCGTCATTGTTCCAACGTTCGGGTGCTTGCTGGTGGGTATGGTGAACCTGTGACACGAGGCACGACTCCGCCTGATCGGTGACTCGGAAGGGATACGCATGCGATGTACGTACGCTCCGCCCAGCTTAGCAATGACCGTCGTCGAATGCAACTCCAATTTCGATTTTGTCATGGCGTCGGTCGAGTGCGGGAAGGCCAGCGAGCACTGGTCCAGGCGGCTCCGGGCAACCTGCCGGACCTCCAGCGCCCTCCGGGCCAACGGGACGGATGCGATTGACGGTGATGCCGCTCCCACCTATCATCGCCAGACTTCCCGCGGAATAAACCGTAGGTGGGCTTGCGACATGCGCCGGAACCGCGCGGAGGTATCCACGAGCCCAGCGCAACAGAATGGGGAAAGACGCCGGTCGATGGGTCAACAAGATGCCGAACTCGAGATGGGTCATATGGGGCATTACTTGCAGCGCGCGTCGCGCTCGCGGGCGTTCGAAAGCTCCCCGTGGTCGGAAGCAACCGATCTGATCCAGGACCGGCCGGACGCGATCTATTTTGGCGACGGCGCGCCGGCGTTCGACGTGCAGCCGTTTGCCCGGTTGCAGGAAGCAGCAGCGCGCGCATGGACCGACGCGCCCGGCAATCTGGGCTATGGCGAGCTGGCTGGCTATGCGCCCCTGCGTGAGCTGATCTCTAGCCGCATGCGCATACGCGGCGTCCGGGCCGGACCGGACGAAATTATGGTCACCAACGGCAGTCAGCAGGGAATCGACCTGATCGCGCGGTTGATGCTCGATGCCGGCGATCCGATTCTGGTCGAGGGTCCCACCTATATCGGCGCAATGCAGACCTTCGATGCCTACGAGGTCGACTATGTTGTTATTCCAATGGACGACGAGGGGATCGACGTCGAAGCGCTCGATGCCCGGCTGGATGGGCTCGAACGCAAACCGAAGCTGCTCTACACCATTCCGGCGTTTCAGAATCCAACCGGGACGTCGATCTCAGCCGCGCGCCGGGAAGCATTGCTCGACTTGGCCGCCCGTCGTGGTCTCCTCATCCTGGAAGACGATCCTTACGGTGAGCTCTGGTACGACCAGCCGCCCGTACTGGCCTTGCGAGCCGATCATCCCTCGGTCGTCTATTTGGGAACCTTTTCGAAAACGCTCGCGCCCGGGCTGCGAGTCGGTTGGATGGTACCCCCGCCAGAGCTGCTCGATCTGCTGCTCATGGCGAAAGAGGGGACGGATATCCACAGCAACCGCATCGCCACACGTACGGTTTATCATGCGGCCGACGGCTTTCTGGACGAGCATGTGGCGGAGCTTCGCGGGTTCTATGCCGCCCGGCGGGATGCGCTCGCCGAGGGCCTCACCGCATCGATGCCGGCCGAGATCGGGTGGAATGTCCCGGGCGGCGGTTTCTTTATTTGGCTGTGGATGCCGGAAGGCGTTTCGGCCAACCACATGCTGATCACGGCCGCGCGGCACGATGTCGCGTATCTACCAGGGTCGTGGTTCTACCCGCTGGGTGACGTGAAGCACAACGAGCTGCGGCTCAGCTTTTCATCCCTGCCCATCGAGCGGTTGCAGGAAGGGGCCAAACGTCTCGGCGCCGCCGCGCATGACTTCTTGCGAAACGAGGAGTGCTCCTAACGGGTCCGGAGGCCGGGGTCTGGAGACAATCTGAAGCAGTCAGCAGTCAGCAGTCAGCAGTCAGCCTCGGACGCGCCACGGCGCGAAGGCCAAGCCCTACCGTCGTCTCCGGACTCCGGACTCCGGACCTTAGTAGACGATCAGGCTCTGCACATTCTGGCCGGCGAGCTTTTCGCGACCGTTGAGATCGCTGAGCTCGACCAACACCGAGATGCCGACCAGCTCGGCATCCAGGCGGTCGACCAGGTTCACCGCTGCGCGAATCGTGCCGCCGGTCGCCAGCAGATCGTCGACGATGATGACGCGCTGCCCTGGCTTGATGGCGTCACTGTGGATCTCGACGGTGTTGACCCCATATTCGAGCTCGTATTCCTCTTGCAGGGTATCTCCGGGGAGACGACCTACCTTGCGCACAGGCACTAGGCCGGCGCCCAGGGTGTAGGCCATCGGCGCGCCGAAGATGAAACCGCGACTCTCGATGGAGACGACATGATCGATCCGCTCGAAGGGTGCGGCCATGGCATCGACCGCCGCTTTGAACGCGGGCCCGTTTGCCAGCAGCGGAGTGATATCTCGGAAGAGAATGCCGGGTTTCGGGAAATCGGGAATGGAGCGAATCGTCGCCGTCAGGTCCTCGATCGTCGGTAGTCCACCCTGGCTCATTGGTCTCCCTCGATGTTGCTCGGCTCGGCGCGCCTCAGCGCGCGGTGAGGGAGTGTAGCGTAGGAGCTGGGGGAAAGTGCGTGCAGCGCGAGCCAAGGGTCAAGAGTCCAGGGTCCCGAGACATGTCAGGAAGGGGATTCCCTGACTCTTGACCCTTGGACTCTTGACCAACGTGCGCTCTTGCGAACACGCGCTAGCCCGCAACTTCCATCTCTTCCTCGAGCGGCGCCGTGAACTGACTCATGTAAAGATCGGCGTAGAAGCCGTTTTGCGCCATCAGCTCGTCATGCGTGCCCTGCTCGATGACGTTGCCGTCCTTCATGACGAGAATCAGATCGGCAGTGCGAATGGTCGAGAGTCGGTGAGCGATCACAAAGCTCGTGCGTCCCTCCATCATGGAGGCCATGGCTTTCTGGATGAGCGCTTCGGTGCGGGTGTCGACCGAGCTGGTCGCTTCGTCGAAGATCAGCATCGGCGCGTCAGCCAGCATGGCTCGGGCGATCGTCAGGAGCTGCTTTTCCCCAGCGGAGATGTTGTCCGCATCCTCGCTGAGCTCCATATCGTAGCCGCCGGGGAGCGCTCTGATGAAATGATCGGCGTGCGCCGCTTTTGCTGCGGCGTGAACTTCTTCACTTGTCGCGTCTTCCCGGCCATACGCGATGTTCTCGGCGATGGTGCCGTTGAAGAGCCAGCTATCCTGCAAAACCATGCCGAATTGCTTGCGCACGCCGGCCCGGGTCATCTCCTCTGTCGAGTGGCCATCGATGCTGATCGTGCCTTCGTCGGGATCGTAGAAGCGCATCAGCAGGTTGACGATTGTCGTCTTGCCGGCCCCGGTCGGACCGACAATCGCCACGCGCTGGCCCGGCATCACGTCCGTCGAAAAATCCTTGATGATGGTCAGGTCGGGCAGATAGCCAAAGACGACGTGATCGAATTCGACGGCGCCTTCGACGTTTCCAAGATCGATGGGATGCGCGGGGTCCGGGGTCTCGTCTGGTTCATCCAGGAACTCGAAAACGCGTTCCGCGGCAGCTGCCGTCGATTGCATGACATTGGCGATGCTGGCTGTCTGGGCGATGGGTTGGTTGAACTGGTTCAGATATTGCAGAAAAGCCTGGATATCGCCGATGCGCAACCGGCCCTGGATTGCCAGCCAGCCACCCAGCACCGCGACCCCGACATAGCCCAGGTTCCCGACGAACATCATGATCGGAAACATCAGCCCGGAGAAGAACTGGGCGCGCCAGGCGCTGCCATGCAGCTTGTTATTGATCGCCCGAAAGGTCTCCACCGACTTGTGCTCGGCCCCGAACGCCTTGATCACGGTGTGCCCGGAGAACATTTCCTCGACATGCCCGTTGAGCTGACCGAGAGAGACCTGCTGCTGGATGAAATACGGTTGCGACCGTTTGGTGATGAAGCGGAGGAGCATCAGACTCAGCGGCACGATCAAAATGGCTACCAGGGTGAGCTGCCAGCTAATCGAGATCATCATGATCAAAATCCCGATGAGCATCGTTACCGAAGTGACGATCTGCATCAGCGATTGATTCAACGTCTGACTGATCGTTTCGACATCGTTGGTTACCCGACTCAGCACCTCGCCGTGGGTGCGCGCGTCGAAATAGCTCAAGGGCAGGCGGTCGATCTTGTTGGATAGGTCGTCGCGCAGGTCGAAGGTGACCCGTTGCGACACGCCCGCCATGATCCAGGCTTGCAGATAGCTGAAGATCGCGCTGAAGAGATAGAGCAGAATCAGCAGCTCGATCGTGCGGCGGATCGCGCCGAAGTCGATACCGTGCCGTTCGGAGAGGTCCATGTCCGCGATGGCATCGCGCTGCGCTTTGGGAATCTCGTCCACCACCTCGGGCGGCGCCTGTGCCAGCAGGTCGGCGCCGGTCGTACCGGGCGGGATGACCGTTCCGGGCGGCAGCTCGCTCATGACCTGGTCGTACAAGCGTCCCTGCGAATAACCGCTGACGACCGTGTTCGTGACGTTGCCCAGAATGCGGGGACTGACGATCGAGAACAGCGTGCTGGCAATGGCGAACACGAAAACGATCGCGATCTTTCCCCAAAACGGGCGCAGATAGGAGATCAGCCGCTTGATCGTTCCCTTGAAATCTCTGGCTTTCTCGCCGGGACGGCCGAATGCGCCCGGACCACCACGCGGTCCCAGCAGTGTCGGTCGGTTCGCCGGCGCGCTCGAGGTCGAGGCTGGGCGTTCGCTGCTCATGCGTGGGTCCTCCCATTGCCCGAGCCATTGGTCGCGCCGTTGGGCGATGGCGTGCGCCCATTGCTCGCCTCGCGCGCCAGCTCGTCCTCGGAGAGCTGCGACGCGGCGATCTCCTGATAGACCGAGCAGGTTTCGAGCAATTCATCGTGCGTGCCGTGGCAAACGATGCGCCCGGCATCGAGCACGATGATCTGCTCCGCGTGGCGGATCGTGTTGACCCGCTGGGCGACGATCAGGACGGTGCTGTTCTGGGTCTCTTTGGCGAGCGCTGCCCGCAAATCGGCGTCGGTTCGGAAATCGAGCGCGGAAAAGCTGTCGTCGAAGATGTAGATCTCGGGTTCGCGCACGATGGCGCGGGCGATCGAGAGCCGCTGGCGCTGCCCGCCGGAGACATTCGAGCCACCCTGCGAGATCGGATGCTCGAACCCGTCGTCGAATCGGTCGATGAACTCGTTGGCTTGCGCGGTCGTCGCAGCCTGGACGACCTCGCGGGACGAGGCGTTTTCCTTGCCAAAGCGGATGTTGCTATCGATCGTGCCGGAGAAGAGTACGGCCTTCTGGGGGACGTATCCGATGCGGCTGCGCAGATCGGCGATCTCTTGCTCCCGCACATCGATGCCATCCACGAGGACAGCCCCTTCGGTCGGATCGTAGAAGCGTTCGATCAGACCGAGCAAGGTCGATTTACCGCTGCCGGTTGGTCCAACGATGGCCGTCGTTTGTCCGGAGTGCGCGGTGAAGGAGATGTCTACGAGCGCGGGCGTATCGGCCATGGGATAGGTGAAGGAAACATTCCTGAATTCGACGGCGCCGCCACGATGCGGCGCTTCGATCGGTCGAATGGGGTCTTCGATGCCTGGCTCGGTATCGAGCACCTCGACGACGCGACGCGCCGAGACCGCGGCGCGGGGAACCAGCACCGCAATCATCGAGAGCATCAGGAAGGCGAAGATCACCTGCATGGCGTATTGCATGAAAGCGAGCATGTCGCCGATCAGCAGCTCGTCTTGGTCGATCTTGTGGGAACCGACCCAGATGACGGCGATCGAGGTGAAGTTCAGCAGCAGAATCATGACCGGTTGCATGACGCCCATAATCCGGTTGACCACGACATTGACGTCCATCAAGTCGCGATTGGTGCGCTCGAACCGGTCCCGCTCCCAGGATTCGCGATTGAACGACCGGATGACGCGCATACCCGTCAACCGCTCGCGGGTGACGAGGTTGAGCCGGTCTACCAGCTGCTGCAAGCGGGTGAAGCGCGGCATTGCCAGCGTCAGCAGGACGACGATCACGACCAGGAGCACACCGACCGCCACCGCCATGATCCAGGTCATCGACGGAGCGAGATCGTAGGCCTTGATAACCGCGCCGATTCCCATCAATGGCGCCATGATCGCCAGCCGCAGCAGCATGTAGAGCGCCATCTGAATCTGCTGCATATCGTTGGTGCAGCGGGTGATCAGGGAGGCAGTGGAAAACCGGCTGAACTCGAGCGGAGAGAACGACTCGGCTTTTTCGAAGGTGTCACTGCGCAAATCGCGGGTGAAACCGGTCGCGACGCGTGAGGCGAGAAACGATGCGCCGATCGTGCACAACCCACCCAGCAAGGCCACGATCAACATGCGCACACCCGTCGAGAGGACGACGCCGTTGTCGTTGCCAATGATGCCGTCGTTGACGATTTTCGCCATATAGTCGGGCAAGGAGAGATTCGCCAGCGTCTGGCCCACCAGGAAGGCCAGCATCACCACCAGCGGCAGCAGAAAGGGTTTCAAATAGCGAGCGAGACGCCACATTCAGCTGGTTACCAAGACTCGTGCGCAAAGCGGCAATGAGACCCTGACACCGCGCCGGGCCGTAGCGCCAGGGACGCCGCGAGTGGCAGAGAATAGATCATCGACTCTGCTGGACGGCCATTGTTATCGGACTTCACGATCAATAGGTACCCTCGTTTCGCGTGGTGTCGGTTTGGAATGCTCAGGTTTCGGCCCTCCCTTGTCTCCGGCGGCCCTCGGTGGTACCGTCGCAATGCCCCGAAATGTCCGTGGGCCGGGCGGGGCCCAACTGCAACGTATAGAGGTCGATTCATGGCGTTCCCAATCAAACGGCGCACCATTGTGCGCGGCGTCGCGGCAGTGCCGTTCGCATTGCTCTCAGCGCGCTATCAGATCAAGCGCGCGCTGGCGGCGGACGATGTCACCCCCGCCGATATCACGCAGCTCACTGTGTTGGCGGCCGGGCTCGATTCGCGGGAAGCCGATCAACCGGAAAATGCCGATGTTTTCATCATCGCCCGGGTCGATGTGCCCAATGCTACGATCCGCGCGGTCAGCGTTCCCCGCGATCTCTATGTCGACATCCCCGGCTTTGGCTATGACAAGATCACACGCTCGTATGACTTCGGCTCGAAAGCGCACAACAGCGAATTCAAATACGGCGCGCAGACGATGATCGATACCGTGGCCGAGAATTTCGGCATCACCGCCGACGCGGTGGTGGCGACGACGTTTAGCGGTTTCGAGGAGATCATCGACGCGGTCGGCGGGATCGATGTCGAAAACCCCTACGATCTCTACGATGGTGAATTCCCGACGACCGACTATGGCATCAAAGAGATCTTTTTCCCCGCGGGTACCATCCATCTCGGTGGAGAAGACGCACTCGACTATGTGCGAACTCGCCATCAGGACGCCGACACCGGGCGAGTTATGCGGCAACACCTGGTCTTGCTGGCGATGCTGCAAACGGTAACGTCTGATGAGCTGCGGGATCAGCTGCCCGACCTCGTGGAGCAGCATCGCAAGACGGTGCGCAACAATCTGGGTCAATCGCGCCGGCTGGCGCTCGCCCTGGCAGCGCCCTCGTTCAAGGCCGAGGCGATCAGCTTCACCGATCTCGACGATTTCGTCTGGGGTGACACCACCAGTGAAGGCATGTGGATCTACTCCGGGGACTGGAATGCGATTCCCGGCTACGTACAGGGATTTTTGAATGGCGCCAACTGACGCTTCCGCCATCGCTCGCTCGCGCGATGCCGCCATCCAGGCGCGGCTGGCCGGAGAGAATCCGGTCGACTACCTGAAGCGACGCGGCTACGTGCAGGACATCTCCAACGAGTCCGAGCTGCGCGCGCTCTTCGAGCGGGAAACCGTCACCGGATACGTCGGGTTCGATCCGACGGCGGCCTCGTTACATGTCGGTCATCTGCTCGGCATCATGGCGCTGGCCGTGCTGCAGCGATTCGGACACCGTCCCATCGCCCTGGGGGGAGGCGGGACTGCGCTGGTGGGCGACCCGTCGGGCAAAACGTCGACCCGCGTCATGCTGACCGAGGAATCGATCCGCTCGAACCTCAAATCCATTCTGCCCCAGTTCGACCGATTCCTGGATTTTCGCGGAGACCGTTTCGGAGACAACCCGGCGGCGCTTCTCATGAACAATGCGGACTGGTTGCTCGAGCTCGAGTACATTCCGTTCCTGCGCGATATCGGCCGTCACTTCTCGGTCAACGAGATGCTCGCTGCCGAGACCTATAAGACGCGGCTCGATTCGGGCGCCGGCCTGAATTTCGTCGAATTCAACTATCGCATCGTCCAGGCGTATGACTTCCTGCATCTCAACCAGGCTACGGGTTGCCGCTTGCAGCTTGGGGGTTCCGACCAGTGGGGCAACATCGTTGCCGGCGTCGATCTGATTCGGCGCGTCGAGTCTGTCGATGCCTTCGCGCTCGTCTGGCCCTTGCTCACCACGGCAGGTGGCCAGAAGATGGGCAAGAGCGAAGGCAACTCGGTTTGGCTCGACGGCAAACTTACATCGCCGTATGACTTCTACCAGTATTGGGTGAATGTCGACGATGCCGATGTCGAGCGCTTGCTGAAGCTCTACACATTTGTGCCGGATGGCGAGATCGCGCGGATCACGTCCGGTTCCGGTGAGGAACTGCGCGCCGCCAAGCAAGTGCTGGCCCGCGAGGTGACGGCCCTGACCCACGGTGACGCAGCTGCCGACGAGGCCGCGAGTGCCGCGGCGGCACTTTTTTCGGGTGAAACCACGGTCGAGCAGCGCCTGAGCGATCCGAACATTCCCTCGGTCGAGCTTCCGGCCGAGCCGGTCTCGGTGGCCGAGCTCTTCGTCCGCGCCGGGATGACCGGTTCGCGCGGTGAAGCGCGCCGCCTGGCGCAACAAGGTGGATTGTCGATCGACGGGGTCCGCGTGGATGACGTCGATCAGGTTGCTCCCGCCGATCGTCCCGCCCTGCTACTCCAAGTCGGAAAGAAACGCTTCAAGCGCGTCGATTTCGCGGGCGCTGAATCCTGAGTCGGAAACGGGTGTAGGTCATGCACTTCGTGGCATGACCGGTGAGTGCCTCGGTGCCGACCAGGAGGACGCTATGCAGGCGCTGGGCCGTTTTCGGGTGGGCGGCTGATCAGGAACGCCGCGGTCATACCACCCAGAATCAGAACCGCGATGATGACGGCCACGCGCTCGACCCCCAGTTGATCGGCGGCGATCCCGGCCAGCATGGTCGGCACCAGCGCGCCGAGGTTCTGCACCAGTGATTGGGTCGCGATCACCTGACCGCGGTATTGCAATGGGGTGCGTTGCAAGGTGATCGTGCGTGAGGCCACTCCCACGATCGACGAGGCGAACCCGGCCGGGATCGAAAAGAGCATCACGAGCAATGCCAGTGGCGCCAGCCGCAGCGTATGGGCGATTCGGTCGATCGGCAGATTGAAGGTATCGACCAACAGCCAGTGAATGTCCCCCAGGAACCCAAAGGCCGCGATGCAGAGCGCGAACAGCGCCAGACCGTAAACCGCGACCCAACGTAACCCGAAATATTTTCCGAGATAGGGAGCGGCCCGCAATCCGATCAGAACCCCGATCGCCGCGGGGGCGAACACGAACACCGTGTTTTCCGAGGCCGTGTTCAGAATACGCTTGAGATAGATCGGCGCGACCACCACGAGCGCGCTCAGTCCGATGCCGACCATCACATCGGCGGCGGTCACCCGAAAGAGAATCCGGTCGCCGATCGTGACCCGCAATCCGCGCAGCAGCGCCGCGCCGATCCCATCCGGATGGCGGCTCATTTGTGAAAGATTTCCCCGCAGCTCGCCAATGTGAATCTGGAGGACGAGCGCGGCGGCCGTGAGAAAAAGGGCGGCGCAGACCGCAAAGAGATAGCGCGGATCGCTCGTTTTCAGGATCAACGGCGCAATGGCGATCACCCCGACCGCCTGCGCGATCACCAGCGCGAGATTGGAAAGCGCCTGCCCGTTGACCAATCGGTTCTGGGGCACGATCGACGCCAGGGTCGAGCTTTCGGCCGGGGCATAGAACTGATGGATTAGCCAGATCGCCAGCGTGGTCGCGAAGATTCCGGCGAGTGACGGCGGACGCACGACCAGCGCCAATACGAAGAGAAAGCGCAACAGGTTCATCGTCACGAGCAGAGGTCGCCGCGGCAGCGCATCGACGGCAACCCCGGCAGGCAACCCGAAGACGATCGCGGGGATCACCGCGCAGACGACGAAGATCGAGTTGTAGACCGAGGAGTCGGTGGTATCGACCACCAGCACCAACAGGCCGTACATCAATGCGCCCTGCGCGACCTGCACGAGAAAGCGTGAGAGCCAGAATGCCAGAAAGGTTGGATCGGCGAAGAGTGAGGATGACTCCGGTAATGGTTCCACCAGCGTCGAGTCCGCCGCCACGGCTGCGGCCATCGTGAGCGGCGAATCGACCCGATCGAGCTCGCTCGGCGCCGGAGGTTTCGGGGGCGCGATCGTGCGCGCCATGTAGATCGCCGGTTCGCCCGGCTTGGTCTCCACCGGTCCGGCCAGGGTTTGCAGCGGTTCGGCGGGTTTCTTGCGGGTACTGGCGCGCTTGGGCTTGGATGCTTGCGCTGGATCCGGGGAGGTGGCGCGGGATGTCCCGGTTTTCGATGCGCTCGTGGTTCCCTTCGCGGCGGTGGGCTGGGCCTTGGCGCGTGTGCGCTTCGGTTTTGGATCGGTTGGCTGGCCGGATTCGGCGCCGGCACTCGGTTTTGGCTGCCGTTTGCGCGGCGGCTTGGGGGGATTTTCCGGATTGGGTGTTCGATCCGGAGGCATGGGATCAGCTCGTGCGCATCGATGCGGCCAGGGTCTGCACCGGAGCATAGATGATCGGCAGTGCGTCCTCGAATTCGTCCCAAGGCGGCACGATGTCCAGCAGACTGAGAATCAGCAGCACGATCGCCGCGATCAAGACCACCAATACGGCCAGGGGAGCCGATGGGCCGATCGAGGAGAGATAACGGCGGATGCCAAGCGATTCGATGCTGGTGAGCAGAAAGATCACCCAGGCGACCCCCAGCAGAATACTGCCGAGCACCAACCCATCGCCGTGTGTCTCGTCCTGCCAGAGCAGGATGCCGAGATTGGTGATGAGCAGCAATCCGCCGGCGATGATCAGCAGCGCCACGATCCCCCAGATCGATTGCGCGGTGCGCTCGTGCGGCAACAGCTGGCTGGGCCGGTGCTGGTGCGGCCAGGCGCCGTCGACCGCGGCCTGCACCGCATCGAGGGTCAGCACCATGGCGATGCAGACCCCGATCAGCACCCAGAGCAGGTGATTGTCGGTATTCAGACTATCCGGAAGGTCAGGCATTCAGCGCCAGGCGCGGTGCGCCGGTTGGAACGAAGCGGGTCGCCGCTGCGACCGGGCAGAGCGTAGCACAGCGACCTCGAGAGGAGTTGGGAATGAGGAGTTTGGAGTGAGGATGTGGTCGTTTCATGGTGTGTCGCGGCGTCCCAATGCCCAACTCTTCATTCCCAACTCCTCCTACACCCACGTCGCGTCGAAGACGCGCAGCCAATTCTCGTAGCCGATCTTGCGGAGAGATTCGTCGTCGAATCCGCGGGCGCGCAGCTCGTCCATGAGTTTCGGTAGTCCCGTCGCGTCTTTCAGATCGCCCGGCATGGCGGCGCCGTCGAAATCGGAGCCGAGCGCCACACCGTCGATGCCGTTGCGATCGGCGATATAGTCGAGATGATCGGCGATGAGCGAGAGAGGGGTATCGGCGGGGCTGGAAAACCCGTCTTTGCGCAGGAAACCGCAGTGGTAGTTGATGCCCACCAATCCCTGCGAATCGCGCACCGCGTCGAGCTGTTTGTCGGTCAGATTGCGCGCAGCCGGCGCAAGCGCATTGGCATTCGAATGGCTGGCGACGATCGGCTTCGTCGTTGTATTGGCAACATCCCAGAATCCGGCTTCGTTGAGATGGGAGACATCGAGCAAGATGCCCATTTCATTGCAGGCGCGCACCAGCGCCTTGCCCAGATCGGTCAGCCCGGGACCGATGTCCGGCGAACCGGTTCGCTTGATCGGCACCCCGGAACCGAAATTGTTCGGGCGCGACCAAACGATACCAAGGGAGCGCAAACCCGCCATGTAAAGCCATTCGAGCGAATCGAGATCGTCATCGATGGCATCGGCGCCCTCCATGTGAATCTCGATCGAGAAGATGTCCGACCCCATGTTGTAACGGATGTCGCCGGTGCTGCGGACGATCGCCACCTCACCATCGGAATCGCCGGCGATCTGGTACAGACCGAGCAGCTGCTCCATGGCATGGTTGTAGGCATACGACAGCTCGAGGGGCGGCGAAGGATGCTTTTTCTTTTCCGAGGGGTCGAAACCGACTTTTTCCATTTCGGCCACATCCTCATCCGGATCGGGAACGAAGATGGCGAAACAGCCGCCGATCAACCCACCTTCGTGCGCCCGCGGAAGGTCGACATGTCCGCGCGCGCCGCGGCGGAAAAAGGAACGCTTCCCCTCGCCGATTTGCTGAATCGTGTCATTGTGACCGTCGAAAACCGGAATCAGAGACACGCGCTTCTCCCCAGATGACAGACGTCTACCATTCGTCCGATCGTTTCTCAGGCCGTTATCATGCACGAAATCGCGCCGCCGGTGGCGACCGAATCGACGCATTCGATGATCGCCTTCGACCACGCCCCAAAGAAGGAGAGGAAATCCAGTGACTGACAACTGCAGCCTCGAAGGCAAGACGATCCTGCTCATGGGAGTGGCGAATCCCTGGAGTATCGCCTACGCCATCGGCCAGGCGATGCTCGACGCTGGGGCCACGCTGGCCCTCAGCTATCTCGACGAGCGCATGAAAAAGGACTGCGAGAAGCTGATCAAGGATTCACCCGCCAGTAAGCTCTTTCCCTGCAATGTCGAAAACGACGAGGAGATCGATACGCTGGCGAAGGGGCTGGAGGCCGAGTACGGCACGATCGATGGCTATGTTCACAGCGTCGCCTTCGCACCGGCCGCGGAGCTGACCAATCCCTTCCGGCAAACTACCCGTGCCGGATTCAACACCGCCATGTCGGTCAGTGTCTATTCGCTGATCGCGGTCTCCGCGCGGCTGGTGCCGCTCATGCCAAATGGCGGCAGCATCACGACGTTGACGTATTTGGGAGCCGACCGCGCGTTTCCGCAATACAACGTGATGGGCGTCGCCAAGGCCGGGCTCGAATCGGCGGTGCGCTATTTGGCCTACGATCTCGGGCAGGAAAAGATTCGGGTCAATGCGATTTCGGCCGGACCGGTCAAAACCGCATCCGCTCGCGGGATCCCCGGTTTTTCGTCGATGGTCGAGATGTTCGGCGAGCGGGCTCCCCTGAAAGACACCTTCAATGCGAAGGATGTCGCTCAGCTGGCCGTTTTCCTCGCCAGTGATGGCGCCAAGGCGATTACCGCGGAAACGATCTTCGTCGACAACGGCTACCACGCGATGGGCATGTAACGCTCCGCTCCATCTTCCCAAACGTGCCAACGGCGGCTGGCCATTCAGCCGCCGTCTCCGTCCGTTCCTTGCTCGACGCTTTTTGATAGATCGGAACGTGGTTCCAGGTCGTCTGGTGAGATGTGCTCCCCGAAATAGATCCGGCGGTGCTCTTCATCCGGAACCAAACCGTCCGGGCCGAGGAATTCGACCGCGCCGAATCCGGCGAGGGTCGGATCGAGCTCGCGCGCCTTTGCTTGCCGTGCGCGCCGCTCATCCCCTTGCTGCCCTCGGGCCGCCGCGACTTCCCCATACCAGCGATCGCGCGCACGGATAACGTCGTAGTAGGCGCCGCGCTCGGTTTCATACCTCGCCAGAGCTGCACGCCAATCGTCGGAAGCAAGCAGAAGATCGCTCAAAACCCGTACGTCTCGGAAAACGAGGCTGGTGCCATGACCGCCGCTTGGGTCGGCACTTCCGGCAACATCGCCGATCAGCGCGACTCCGGGAGCGGTGAGCTTGGTGGCCCATGTGGTGCTGTTCGGGAAAAAACCGAGCGGCCCCACCTGACGAGCATCCGCCAGGACCTCCGGAGTGAACCAGGGACGGACGTACTCGACCAGGGTCTCGAACGATTGCGCGAGCGGAGTTGCCTGTAGCACATCGTCGAATGTGCGCAGGTAGAGTCGAGCGAGTCCTTCACCTGCTAGATGAAAGAGCAATGCCTGCTCTGGCGAGTTCTGCCCGAGAAGCAACGAGCCGTCCGCAAACGCGGCTCCCTGGATCGATACGCCACCGAAACGATGATGCTCCGGATCGGTTTCGGAGGAGGCCCCGGTCCATTTACGGGCGCCCGATTCCCGACCAGTGGCCGCCACGACGAGGCGGCCCGAAATCGATTTCTGCGCCCCGTCCCGTTGGACGCGGACCGACGGCAGGTCACCGGGCTCGAATTCAACCGCGCGCGCGGGCCGGATGATCTCGGCTCCTTGCTCTGCGGCCCAGGAGAGCAGCGCTTCCTGCAGGGGCGCGTGCTGGAACGTCAGTCCCGGGCGGGGCACCACATCGATGCTGCGACTGAACGCGCCATCCAGATATTCGTCCATGCGAAGCAGCGGGAGCGCCCCGATCGATTCGAAGACTGGGGTCAAACCGAGCCGGTCGATTTCCGCGCGGCCCCAGGGCCAGGTGAACTCGCCGCGAATACGGTCTCGAAAGACCCGCTCCCGCTCGATGACCACGACCTGCAGACCGCCGCGCGCCAGCACCCCGCCAAGTGTCGATCCGGCGAGTCCCCCACCGGCGATGACGACATCGAACGTGCGCTCGGTCATCGGTTGTCGACCGTCCAGACACCGCCGACCATGGTGGCGCGCGGTTTCCAATCGAGAAATCGATCCGGCGCGACCTCCAGCGGATCCTCATCGAGGATCAGGAGATCCGCCAGCTTACCCGGCTCGACCGAGCCGATCTCCCGTTCTCGACCAAGGGCATAGGCGCCCCCGATCGTGTAGGAGCGCAGCGTTTCTTTCGCGCTGATACGCTCGTTGGCGCCCAGCACGGTGCCCTTCACCGTCTCGCGGGTGATGGCGGCATGGAAACCGATCCAGGGATCGAAGACCGCGACCGGCGAGTCGGACGAACCAGCCAGCGGAATGCCGCGGTCGAGGTAGGTGCGCATCGGCATCATGCGGGACGCCCGCTCCTTTCCGAGCGAGATGATGTAGCTCTCGCCCAGGCTCCGCAAGAACGGGTCGGAGACGACCGCCGGAATACGATGCGCCGCCATCAGCTCGAGCGTGCGCTCGGTTGGCAGATAGGCGTGATGGACGCGATGCCGCAGCCAGGGCTTCGGATTGGCGGTCTGCGCGGCGGCATAGGCTTCGACGGTCACCTGCTGGGCCTCGTCGCCGCAGGTATGGGTGTCGATGGCGAAACCGAGATCGTGCACGAAGCGGATCAGATAGCCCAGCTCCTGGGGTTCGACGATCCACTGCCCGCGATTCTCGGATTCACCTTCATACGGTTCGTAGACCTTGGCGGTGCGGTCGCCGATGCCGCCATCGGGCATGAACTTCACCCCGCCGATGCGCAGCATGTCGTCGCCGAATCCGGTCATGACCCCCATCGACTGGAAGCGCTCCGGAAGCTGCTCCTCGATCTCGGCCGAGCCGAACCCCCAACCGGCGAGCATCATGTCGGTGCGCACCGTCAGGCGATTTTCCAGATGAGCCTGGTGGAAACCGTGGATCTCGTCGGGATAGAGCCCCGGCTCGCCGGCCGCGGTGATACCGGCGGCGTTGTAGTGCTGGCTCGCGACCGCCACCGCTCGGGCATAGTCAGCGGTGGACTTCGGGGGAAGCGAGTTGGTGATGAGATCCTTGGCTCGGTCACGGAAGAGCCCGGTCGGCTCGCCGGATTCATCCCGGTCGAACGAGCCGCTATAGGCCACATCCGTCGCGGGATCGGGCGTCGTGCGGTCGATGCCGGCTGCCTGTAGCGCGGCGGAATTGCAGGTCAGCTTGTTCCAGACCCGATGCAGTACGACGGGATTATTGGGAGAAACCGCATCCAGATCGTACCGGCTGGGAAAGCGGCCCTCGGCGAGTAGACTTTCGTCCCACCCACGACCGACGATCCAGTCGCCCGGCTTGGCCTGATCCACGGCCGCACGCACCCGCTCGGCGATCTCGGGAATCGAGCGGCAGTCGTAGAGTTGAAGGTCCTGCAGTAGAAAGCCAGTGAAGAGCAAGTGATTGTGCGCGTCGACGAGACCCGGGACGACGATCCTGCCATCGAGCGATTCCTCGATCGTACCGAGTCCGGCCAGCGAGCGCATCTCCTCGTCGAAACCGGCTCCGACGATGTGGCCGTCCTTGATGGCGAGGGCGGTGGCGACCCGGTCGAGTGCGTCCATGGTGTAGATCGTGCCGCCGGTCAGGATGAGATCGGGGGCGAGTGGGCGATAGGGCATGGCGTTATTCCTCCGTCGTGGCCGGGCGGCCCCAGGCATCGAAGATCGCCAGCCCGGTGCGGGCATTCAGCATGATGCCCTCGTGATCGAGTCGAAAGCTGCGGTCGGCGCTGTCGCGGGTGAAGGAAACGACGATCCATTTGGCCGAGCTGGTCTGGAAGATCGCCGCGTCGGTGCGCACCCCCTGCATCTGGCCGGTCTTGTTCCGGATCGTGATCGGGTTGGTATGTCCGGAGCGTTGCCAGTACATGTCGTATGGCAGCCAGCGCGGAAGCTGCTGGTGGTCCTGTTGCGCCGCCAGGTGCGCCAGTGCAGCCCGCGTGGAGGCTGGCGAAAGCAACTCGCCGGCGTCGATGCGCTCCAGGAGGGTCGCCATCTCGAACGCGCTGGAGACGGCGTATTCCCGCGGGTCGGATGGCGTCCAGCTCTGGTAACGGAACTCGGTGGTCGTGAATCCCCAGCCGCGCAGGACCTCATTGATCCGGTCGATGCCGATATGGAGCGCCAGCATGCGCGTCGCGGTGTTGTCGCTGAGCACGATCATGAGACGGCAAAGATCGAAGACGGAAAACTCGCGTCCGGCGGTCAGATCGCGAATCACCCCGGTGCCGTAACGCCGGTCCGCCTCCTGCATCGCAAGCATCTCGGTCTCGGAGAAGCGCCCCTGGTCGATCTCGTGATAGAGCGCCGCCATGATCGGAACCTTGATCACACTGGCGGTCGGCACTTCCTCGTTTTCGTCGATTGCGACGATCTCACCGGTGGTCAGGTTCTTCGCATAGAGCGCCTGCCGGCCGGTGAAACCGCGGCGGGCATTGGTCAGCGCTTCGATCAGCGCGACGTCGGTTCGGTCGATAGTGTCGGTCACGAATGCTGCTCCCGAGTTTGATCGCGAATCAGTGGCACGAACCGTACGCTGCCCAGGTCGTGCCAGGTTCGCGCGCCATTGTCCATCTGAATAAGGGTGAGCCGTTCGCCATCGCTGGGGCCGATTGGCGCCACCATCCGGCCATGCGCGGGTGACAGCTGCGCGAGTAGCGCGTCCGGCGTTTCCCGCGCGCCGGCTGTCACCATGATCGCATCGTAGGGTGCGCCCGGCGCCCAGCCGTCCGATCCATCACCGACAATGGAAACGACATGCTCGATCCCGAGCGCAGCGAAGCGCGACAGCGCGCTGGTCGCCAGAGCGGGAATCCGCTCGATGGTGACGATCTCGCGGGCCAGATGGGCCAGCACCGCGGTCTGATACCCGGAACCGGTACCGATTTCCAACACCCGCTCGCTGCCGTCGAGCGCCAATGCCTGCGACATCAGCGCCACGACGAACGGCTGCGAGATCGTTTGACCGTGCGGAATGGCCAGCGCCACATTCTCCCAGGCGGATTTGCGGAACTCGGGTTCGACGAACCGGTCGCGGGGTACGCGGACTATTGCGTCCAGTACGCGCTCATCGTTGATCCCCAGTCGCCGCAGCTCGGTCAGCAACCGCTGGCAGGCAACCGAGGTGGATGGACAGGCGTTCGGATGTGGCAGAGTCACGGTCTGCAGTGGCTCCCGGTATCGAATAGCATCGCGATCGGACAAGTTTCCCTGATGCGGCAACCAACGTCCCGCACGGGGGAATTCCGAGGTAGGTGCCCTGAATTCCGGTGCATCGGAGAGACAGAGCGGCCGACCGACTATGCTAGGATTGCACACGTCGCGACCATGCCATTGGCGTGCCCGAACGAGTGGCCGTACAGGGAATGGACGAGGCGAAGCGGGATCGCTGGGCCGGACCAAACCGGACCGTCGAAGACCTGGAGAAGGCGGCAATTGGAGACCTTCGGTGATAACTGGCTGATCGTCGGCCTGATGACATTGGCAGCGCTCGCAATGGGGATGCTGCTCCTCGGTCTCAATCTCATCGTCGGCCCCTCCAGACCGAACAAGACCAAGAGCGATCCATACGAAAGCGGTGTGCCGGATGTTTCTCCGGTCAGGGCGCGCTTCACTCCCCGGTTCTACATGGTCGCCATGCTCTTTGTCGTTTTCGACATCGAAGCCGTTTTCATCTTCCCCTGGGCCGTTTCGTTCGACGCGCTCGGGCGGTATGGGTTCCTGGCGATGCTCGTATTCATCTTGCTCCTGCTCGATGGATACATCTACGCCTGGAAGAAGGGAGCCCTCGAATGGGTCTAATCGACGATCGCTTCGACAAAAACGTCTTCGTGACGTCGCTCGATTTTGTCTTCAACTGGGCACGACGCTCCTCGCTCTGGTGGCTGCAATTCGGTCTGGCCTGCTGCGCCATCGAAATGATTGCCGCCTCCATGGCGCGCTTCGATCTGGCTGAGCGATTCGGCATGCTCTATCGCGCGTCCCCGCGCCAGGCCGATCTGATGATCGTGGCCGGCACAGTGACCAAGAAGATGGCGCCGGTGGTCCGCACGCTCTACGATCAGATGGCCGACCCGAAATGGGTGGTTTCGATGGGGTCCTGCGCGAATGTGGGCGGCCCGTTCGACACCTATGCGGTCGTGCAGGGCGTCGATCAGGTCGTGCCGGTCGATATCTACGTCCCGGGTTGCCCGCCGACGCCGGAATCGCTCTACTACGGCATCCTCGAGCTGCAAAACAAGGTCATCAAATACGACTCCATGGCCAAAAAGCAAGGGCTCGCCGAGGCGGAAAACTTCCGCGAGGTCGAGCGCCAGGTGGCGATGTCGGCCGTTCGCGTCTAGGATCGCTGGAGCAAGATCGCAATGAACGAAACCAGCATCCAGGAATTCGAGACGGGGTATTCCGAGCCTGAGGACATCTGGGCGCGCACCGAATACTTCCATCAGGATGTCGAACGGCATCCGGCCGTGCGGGAAGTGCGCGCCGCATTTGGCCCGGCGATCGTGACCGTGGTGCGCTACGGCGACGAGACCACCATCCATGTCGAGCCGGAATCGTTTCGCGAGGTGTGCAACTACCTGCGCACCCACGAACAGCTTGGGTTCGTCGTGCTGACCGATGTGACCGCGGTGGATATGCTCAAGCTGCGCACCACACCGCGTTTCGATGTAGTGGCGTTGCTCTATTCACTGAAGAATCGCGTTCGCCTGCGCATCAAGGCGGGAGTGGACGACGGCCAGCCGGTTCCGTCGCTGGTGCCGCTCTGGCCGGGCGCCAACTGGTTGGAGCGCGAGACGTTCGACATGTTCGGCATCGTTTTCGAAGGTCATCCGAATCTCAAGCGCATTTTGCTGGCGGATGACTGGGATGAAGGCTTTCCGCTGCGCAAGGATTACCCATTGCGCGGCTGGAAGGAATACCCGAGCTACAACACCGAGCGGATGGTGCCGCGCACGCGCACCCGCTGGACGGGCCGGGGGGTTTAGCAGTGAGCACGACAGCGAATCCCGCATGGATTCCAGAATTTGTTGGGGATGTCGAATCGACCCCCAATTCCGGCACCTACACGATTACCGACCAGGTCCAACTTTCCGATACCGAAAGCCAGATGGTCCTCAATATGGGACCGCAGCATCCGAGCACCCACGGCGTGCTCCGCGTGATTCTGCGGCTCGATGGCGAGGTGATCATCGATTGCGATCCGGTCATCGGCTATCTGCACCGCGGTGTGGAAAAGCTGGGCGAGTCGCACCGCTATGCCCAGGTGATTCCGTGGACCGACCGCACCGATTATGTGGCCGCGCCGATGAACAATCTCGGCTGCGCGATGGCCTTCGAGAAGCTGGTCGGTCTGGAGTCGCCGGAGCGCGCGCAATATTGGCGAGTGATCTTCTCCGAGCTGGCCCGCATTGCCTCGCATCTCGTCTGGCTGGGCACGCACGCGCTCGATATTGGAGCGCTCTCGATGTCGCTCTACTGCTTCCGCGAGCGGGAGCTGATCCTGGATGTGTTCGAGGCCTATTGCGGCGCGCGCCTGACCACGAACATCATGGAAATCGGCGGGTTCTCTCGTCCGATTCCGGATTTCCTGCCGGACCAGATCCGGGAATTCCTCAAGGTCTTTCCCAGCCGGCAGCAGGAGTATGTCGATATCCTGACCGCCAATCCGATCTGGATTGCGCGCACCAAGGATATCGGCGTCATCTCGCCCCAGGCCGCCATCGACTATTGCCTCACCGGCGCCTGCCTGCGCGGATCGGGCGTGAACTACGACATTCGCAAGGCGATGCCCTATCTGGTCTACGACCGGCTCGATTTCGAAGTTCCCCTCGGAACCCGCGGCGATGTCTACGATCGCTATCTCGTCCGCATGGAAGAGATGCGCCAGGCCATCCGCATCATTGCGCAATGCCTGGATGCGGTGGAAAAGATGGACACCGAGCTGATGGCGTACGAATCGGCCTATGTCATCCCGCCGCACAAGGGCACGATGACGACCGCCGAGGATATGCAGCGGCACTTCATCTGGGTCATCAAGGGATTCAGCCCACCGGTCGGCGAGGCGTATTTCGCCGTCGAGCACCCCAAGGGCGAAAATGGCTACTATGTCGTCTCCGATGGAACGGCGATTCCCTATCGGTTCCGGATTCGCTCTCCAGATTTCGTGAATCTCGGCGTGCTGCCATACGTCGCCGAAGGGGCGATGCTGGCGGACGTGGTGGCCTTGATCGGCACCATCGATATCGTGCTGGGATCGGTCGACCGCTAAGGTCCGGAGAGGACCGCTGGGGTGATGATTCGCTCACCCGGCGGCCGGTGACAGAGTAAGATTCGCACTGGCGCGGCGAATTGGGGAGTCGCGCCTTTGCTTGTTCGTGGGCGCGCGAGCGTGCGCGAATGCATCCGACGGCCGTCGCGTGACGGCAAGAAGAGGGCGGAGCAAGGGAGTACATGAACGACCAGCCGATCTGGCTAACCTTCGTGGTCGCGTTCATCATCATGAACGTGCTCCTGATTGGTATGGCGTACATGACCTATTTCGAGCGCAAGGTGCTCGCCGCCATGCAGGACCGCATGGGGCCGACCCGCACGGGTCCCAAAGGCCTCCTGCAGCCGATGGCCGATGGCATCAAGCTGCTCGGCAAGGAAGACCTCATTCCCCGCGCGGCGGACAAATGGGTCTTCTTTTTTGCGCCGCTGGTGGTCTTCGTCGGCGCCATTGTTTCGTCCGCGGTCATTCCCTTCGGCACCACCGCCCATCTCTTTGGCCGGGATATCAATCTCTACGCCACCGATCTGAATGTCGGCGCGCTTTTCGTGATGGCGATCAGCGGCATCAGCGTCTACGGCATCATCCTGGGCGCCTGGGCCTCGGCCAATCGCTTCTCTCTGCTCGGCGGTCTTCGCTCGGCGGCGCAAGTGGTCTCCTACGAGCTGATCCTTGGCCTTTCCATCACCGGAATCTTTCTGCTGGCGGGTTCGCTGAGCCTGCGGGACATCATGCTCGAGCAACAGCAGAATCTGAGCATCGGGCCGCTCGAGATCAAGAACTGGTACATCTTCAGCCAACCGCTCGCGTTCGTGATCTTCCTGATCGCGGCGGTGGCGGAAACGAACCGCGCTCCCTTCGACCTGCCCGAGGCGGAAACCGAGCTCATCTCCGGCTTCCACACCGAGTATTCGGCCTTCCGCTTCTCGTTTTACTTCCTGGGCGAGTACATCGCGATGATCGTGATCTCGCTCTTCGCGTCGACCCTTTTCCTGGGTGGGCCGAGCGGACCAGGATCGACCAACCACTGGTGGCTGGGGGTCATCTATCTCTTCATCAAGACGCTCATCTTCCTTTTCTTCTACGTCTGGCTTCGCGCCACGCTGCCGCGCTTCCGATATGACCAGCTGATGGGAATCGCCTGGAAAGTGCTCTTCCCATTGGTCTTGCTGAATCTCATGGTGACGGCCGCCATCCGGCTGGCGAGCGACGGGAAGCTGTTCTGATGCCCTGGGAAACGATTATCTTCATCCTGGTCGGCGCGCTGGCCATCCTGTCCGCCCTGGGCATGGTGGCGGTGAACAATCCGGTGCATTCCGCGATCTTTCTGGTGATCTGCTTCGTGCAGATCGCGGGCGTGTTCGTGATGCTCGGCGCCGAGTATCTGGCCGTGATTCAGATCATCGTCTACACCGGTGCGGTGATGGTCCTGCTGCTCTTCGTGATCATGCTCGTCGATGTTGACAACTTGCCGGAATTCCACACCGCGGAACCGCTTACGCGCGCGATCGGCACCCTGCTGGGCGTCATGCTGCTGATCGAAGTCGGCATTGCCATCGGCACCCGCACGATTACCGGCGCGCAAGGAACGGCTACTCCGCAAGCAGTCGACGCGGTCGGGGGTAGCACCCAGGCGATCGGCCTGGTGCTCTACACCCAATATCTGCTGCCCTTCGAATTGATTTCCATGGTGCTGACTGTCGGGGTGCTGGGAGCCATCGTGCTCGCGCTGCCGGAACGGCTGGGACTCGATTCGGGACGTCGGCGCGATACGATCTCGCTCGCGCACCCGCGCGGAACTGACGCAATCCTGCCCGTCGAATCCGGTGAGGACGCCGCCACGGCAGCGAGCCGCGCCAACGCGCAGCCGGCCGGGGTGGGCCGCACGCTGATCATGGCGACCGATCCGGAACAGCAGCCGATGAACATTGGAGGACGACGGGAATGAGCGGAGGCGCCAGGTGGAACTGACCGCCGACTATTTTCTCGGACTCAGCGCCGCGTTGTTCATCATCGGGCTGATGGGTGTGCTCATCCGCCGCAATGTGCTCATCATCTTTCTCTGTGTCGAGCTCATGACCGCCGCAGTGAACATTACCTTCGTAACCTTCGCGCGGGAAACCAACACGCTCGATGGCGAGGCATTCGCGATCTTCACGATTGCCGTTGCCGCCGCGGAAGCGGCGGTGGGTCTGGCGCTCATTCTGGCGATGAGCCGCCGCACTCGGTCGGTCGATATCGATGACTTCCGGTCGCTCAAAGACTGATGCGGGAGACGCAGGGGATCTTCATGATCATGGGTTCGTGGGGCCAGGGAACCGGGTTCGCCCGGTTAGCGCAGGAATGGGGGCGGCATGGATAGGTATCTCTTTCTGATACCGCTCCTTCCGCTGCTCGCCAGTGGATTCAATCTGCTGGTGTCCCGAAAGTTCTTTCCGGAGAAGGCGCACCTTTTCGCGATCGCCGGAGTGGCCGGGTCACTCGTGGTGTCGCTGCTTGTCTTCCGCGACATTTACGACGACAAGGGCCCGTTGAACCAACATCTCTGGGAATGGATCGGTTCCGGCTCGTTCCATGCCGAGGTCGGGCTTTTTGCCGATCAGCTGACCGCGGTCATGCTGGTCATGGTGACCTTTGTCTCCCTGCTCGTGCACATCTATTCGGCCGGTTATATGCACGGCGATCCGGGCTACGACCGCTTCTTTTCCTGGCTGCCGCTCTTCGTGTTCACCATGCTGGTGCTGGTGCTGGCGAACAACTTCCTGCTCATCTTCTTCGGATGGGAAGGCGTGGGCCTCTGCTCTTATCTGCTCATCGGCTACTACTACAAACGCCGATCCGCCGCGAATGCCGCGAAGAAGGCCTTTATCGTCAACCGCATTGGTGATGTGGGTTTCGGTCTCGGCATCATGCTGATCTTTACGACGTTCGGGACGATCACCTTTTCCGGCGATCAGGGCGTCTTCTCATTGGTCAATGATGGGAGCTATTCGGAGCGGACGTTAACCGCCATCGGTCTGCTCCTCTTTACCGGGGCGATCGGCAAGAGCGCCCAATTCCCGCTGCATGTCTGGCTGCCGGACGCGATGGAAGGTCCGACCCCGGTGTCCGCCCTCATCCACGCGGCCACCATGGTCACAGCCGGTATCTATCTGGTTGCCCGCTCGAATCCGATCTTCATGCAGGCGCCCGACGCCATGCTGGTGGTTGCGACGATCGGCGCGCTGACCGCATTCCTGGGCGCGACCATCGCGACGGTGCAGACCGACATCAAACGAGTCATCGCCTACTCGACCGTCAGCCAGCTTGGCTATATGGCGCTTGCGCTCGGGGTCGGCGCCTGGGTGACGGCTATTTTTCACCTGATTGCCCACGCCTTTTTCAAGGCTTGTCTCTTCCTCGGCAGCGGCTCCGTGATCCACGGAATGCACGACGAACAGGACATGCGGAAGATGGGCGGTCTACGCAAGTTCATGCCGATCACGTTCTGGACGTTCCTGATCGCCTCTCTGGCAAACGCGGGAGTCTTTCCCTTGGCGGGTTTCTGGTCGAAAGACGAGATCATCACCGGCGCGTGGGTCAGCCGGGTCTTCCCCGATTACGGCAATTTGCTGACTGTCGTGGCATTGATCACCGCGTTCATCACGGCTTACTACATGTTCCGGCTGGTCTTTCTGACCTTCTGCGGCAAACCGCGCTTCGATGAGGCGCGCGTGCATCCGCACGAATCGCCCTGGTTGATGACAGTTCCATTGATCATTCTGGCGGCGGTGACGATCTTCTTCGGCGCGCTGGGGTACCCGCCGGACGACGGGAGATTCCACCACTTCCTCGAACCGGTCTTCGCGACCGCGCAGGAGCATTTCGATGCTGAGGCCGCGGGCGAAACGGCAGTGACCGCCACGACCGAGGGTGAGGGGCAGGCCGAAGCGGCCCACGAAGCAGAGCACCACATTTCCAACGACACCATCATCCGGTTCGGCGTGATCTCCACGCTCCTGGCGCTGAGCGGCATCGTCGTCGCCTGGCTGGTCTTCCTGAAAGGGCGGATCGATCCGGTCGCGTTCGCGGCCGACCACCCGGGGCTGTACAACTTCCTCTTCAAGAAGTGGTATATCGATGAGGTCTACGACGATTTGATCGTCTCCCCGATGCGGCGGTTCGCGACGTACCTTTGGCGCGTCATCGACGTCAAGGTCATCGATGGGACGCTCAACGGCATCGCTCGCGGATTCGACGAGCTCAGCGCGGGGCTGCGCACACTGCAGACCGGTCTGGTACGCAACTACGCACTTGCCATTGCGCTCGGTATGGTCGTCATCGTCGGCGTCTATTTCGCCGCATTCAGCGACCTCTTCCGGTAAGGGGGTAGGAGTAGCACATGGATAGCCTGCCCATTCTGAGCCTGACCGCCTACGCCCCGCTGGTGGGTGCGGTCGTCATCTTTGCCTTCCGCGGAGTCCAGCGCGAGCAAGCGCGCATGATCGCCCTCGTGGCGACCGTGGTGAGCTTCATTCTGTCGCTCGCCATGCTGCTCGATTTCGAGAAGAACGATCAATTTCAGTACACCGAGCATATGAAATGGCTGCCGGAGCTGGGCGTCTCCTATTCGATGGGTATCGACGGCATCGCGCTGGTGCTCATCGTGCTGACCACCTTCATCGGAGTGCTGGCCGTCATCTGGTCGTGGGATGCCATCACCTATCGGGGGCGCGAGTACTACATCACCTTGCTGCTGCTGCAGACCGGCATGCTCGGCGTCTTCATGGCGCTCGATCTCTTCATCTTCTACATCTTCTGGGAGCTCATGCTGATCCCGATGGCGCTGCTCATCGGTATCTGGGGAAGTGAGAACCGCGTCTACGCGGCGATCAAGTTCTTCATCTATACCCTGGTCGGCTCACTGCTGATGCTGATCGGGATCGTGGCGACCTACCAGGCGTACTACGAGCAAACTGGTGTCCGCACCCTCAACATTCTGCAACTGCAGACCGGGTGGGATAAGGGCGCTTATAGCGATATCTTCCAGGGAGCGGTCTTCGCGGCCTTCCTGATCGCGTTCGCGATCAAGATTCCGATGTGGCCCTTCCACACGTGGCTGCCGGATGCCCACGTTCAGGCGCCGACCGCTGCGTCGGTCGTGCTGGCGTCCATCATGCTCAAAATGGGCGGCTATGGGATCTTGCGCTTCAATCTGCCGCTCTTCCCCGAAGCCGCCGAGGATTGGGCCGGGATCATCATCGCCCTCTCGTTGATCGCCATCATCTACGGCGCACTGGTCGCACTGGTGCAACCGGACTTCAAAAAGCTGATTGCCTATTCGTCCGTGTCACATATGGGATTCGTGACGCTCGGTATCTTCACGAACATCTTCCTGACATCGCGCAGCGACCTGAGCGGCTTCAATGGCTCGATGATGGTGATGGTCGCCCACGGTATCAATACCGGCGGGTTGTTCTTCCTGGTCGGTATGCTCTACGAGCGGGCCCACACCCGGTTACTGGCGTCATTCGGCGGGATCGCAGGGCGGATGCCCTTCTACGCCTTCTTCCTGGGGCTCTTCACCTTTGCCAGTATCGGCTTGCCGGGCATGTCCGGGTTCGTCGGAGAGTTCCTGGCTATTCTGAGCGCCTTCCAATATCACAAGTGGATGGCGTTCATCGCCTTTATTGTGGTCATCCTGGCCGCCTGGTACATGCTCTGGATGTACCAGCAGGTCACCCAGGGGCGCGCGCATGGCGAGCTACCCGATCCGAAGGACGGGGAGCTGACCCCGGACGAGCAGGCGATGCTGGCGGCGGCCGGCAGCGGTCACGGTCATGACGACGGCCACGGGCATGCGCCCGCGTTTGCCCCGGTGTCCGGCGGTTCCCACGATCATGCAGACGATGCGCACGACTCGTCACGATGGCCCGATCTCACGCGTCGTGAGCTGGTGACGCTCGTTCCGCTAGCCGTCCTGACCATCGTGCTGGGCGTCTATCCAAATCCGATCTTCGATATTGTCGGCCCGTCGTTCGAGCGGATCATGGATCCGTTCTTCCGCGGACCGTTGGGCGGTTAGGGGCAAACCGGGTGGATCTGCTGAATCTCGACCTTAGCGCTCCGGAATGGCGGTATGTCTGGCCGCAGCTCATCGTCTTCATCCTGGCGGTGGTGCTGGTTTTCGTCGATGCCTTCATTCCCAAGCACCGCAGCTTCCAGGTACTGACGGGCATCTCACTGGTCGGCTACCTGCTGGCGATCGCGGCGCTCTACAAACAGCACGACCGCGTTGGCGCCACCTTCCAGGGCTCGTTCCGCTCGGACGGGCTGACCGTCTTCCTGTCGCTCATCATCCTGGTGGCGGCCGTCTTCTCGGTGCTCGTCTCCGCCAATTACATCAAGAATGTCGGCGATCGGGTTCCCATCGGTGAGTACTACATTCTGCTGGCGTTTTCGGTGCTCGGCGCATTGCTGGTGTCCTCCTCGGGCGATCTGATCACCATCTTCGTCGGGTTGGAGCTCTCATCGCTGGCGACCTATGTGCTCACCGGCTACACCAAGCGCAACGCCCCCTCGGTCGAAGGCGCCCTGAAATATTTCCTGCTCGGCATCTTTGCCAGCGCGATTCTGCTCTATGGCATGGCCTGGGCCTACGGTCTCTCGGGATCGACCGGTCTCGACAATATCCGCGCCGGCGTCGGCGCCGCGGTCGAAGGCAAGGAGTGGTTCGAGACGTCGGTGTTGCTCTCGCTGCTGCTGCTGATCGTCGGACTCGGATTCAAGATCGCCGCGGTCCCCTTCCATATGTGGACGCCGGATGCCTACGAAGGCGCGCCGACCCCGGTGACTGCCTATATGTCGGTCATCCCCAAGGCAGCCGGTTTCGCGGCGATGATCCGCATCTTGGTGCAGGCGCTGGGTCCACTCTCGGACGACTGGCGCTGGCTGATCGGCGTTCTGGCGGTGCTGACGATGGCGCTGGGCAACATCGTCGCCCTGTCTCAACGCAATCTCAAACGCATGCTGGCCTATTCATCGATCGCACATACCGGCTATATGATGGTCGGGCTGGCCGCCTACCGCGAAGGCACAGGCTTCGGCAACGATCTCAGCCAGATAATCGGGCTGCGCGGCGTGTCGTCGACCCTCTACTACCTGCTCGCCTATGTCTTCATGAACATTGGCGCATTTGCCGTCATTACCTGGCTGCAACAACGCGGGCGTGGGGACACCCTGGATGATATTGCTGGCCTGGCGAGCACCGATCCGCTTCCGGCCGCGGCCATGGCCATCTTCATGGTGTCGTTGATGGGGATTCCACCCCTGATCGGCTTCTACGCCAAGTACTATGTGATCCTGGCGGCCATGGAAGCGGACATGCTCTGGCTGGCGATCGCCGTGGTCATCGCCTCCGGTATCAGCGCCTACTTCTACTTGCGTGTCGTGGCGGTGATGTATTTCAGCTCGTCCGAGCAGGAGGACATCCGTCCAGCGCGCACGCAGCTGCTGAATGCCGGCCTCATCCTGCTGGTCGCCGGGAATCTGGTGCTCGGGCTCTTCTCCGATGGAATCGTCAACTTGAGCGACGATTGGACCTCCGCTCTGACCAACGCCCAGACCAGCGCCGAAACCCAAAACGCCGCGCAGGTGGCCGAACCGTAGCGTCCGTGCTCGCTCGATGTGCAATCCAGCGGCCGGTGTGTTGGCCCTTGGATGCCAAGGCACCGGCCGTTCGCCTCGTCCAGGTAGGAGCGTCCCCCTGTGGTTGTCCTTTCCGCCAGGAAGCACTGTCCTCGCTGGTGACGCCAACGGCCAGGCGAAGGGACAGTCGCCATGCTACAGGGTGAGGTCGTCAATCTCCGCGCGATCGAGCGATCCGACGCAACCTCGATCCACCGCTGGCTCGACGATCCGGAGCTCATGCGCTGGTGGGGATACGGCGTCCGGGCGGTCTCGCTGGCGTCGGTCCAGGAGCACATCGAACAATGGATCGGAGATGAGCGCGCGTTCGGACATCCGGTGGCGTTCGTCATCGAGGCGCTCTCCGGCGATCCCATTGGCATGATGATCCTGTCAGACGTGCATGCCACCGACCGCGGCGCCGAATTGAGCTGCTTCTTGCAGGCAGGTTCCCGGAACCAGGGATTCGGCAAGGACGCTTTGGAGACGGTGGTGGAGGCCGCATTCGCTCATTGGAATTACCATCGGCTCACCGCCCGCTGCGAAGCGGCGAACGAGCGCGCACATGCGTTCTTCACAGCAGGCGGCTTCCAGCTCGAGGGACGCTTGCGGGATGCGCGCTTTGTCGACGGCGCCTGGGACGACATTCTCGTCTTCGGCCGCATCCGTCAAGAGGAGACCAGCCCATGAGCGAACGCGCTCAGGACCCTTCCGAGCTCTTCGATGTCCTTACCGCTGAAGGAGCATCAAAGGGATTCGCTAAAAAACGGTCAGAGGTGCATCGCGATGGCGACTGGCACGGCTCGATTCATGTGTGGGTGTACGGCGTCGATCGTGGCATTCCGTATCTGGCGTTCCAGCGGCGAGGACGCTTCAAGGACACCTTGCCATTGAAGCTCGACGCCACGGTCGGCGGTCATCTCCGCACCGGCGAAAGCGTCGAGCAGACCTTGCGCGAAGTGCAGGAAGAGATCGGCCGAGGTGTCGCCATGGCGGAGCTCCTACCAATCGGGATTCGCCTTGGTGTAAGTGAGGATGTGCGTGGAATCATCGACCGGGAAATCCAGCATGTCTATTTCTGGCGGGTCGACGAGCCGCTTACGACCTTTGCCCCCAATCCGGACGAGCTCGAATCGCTGGTGCAGCTGCCGCTGGAAGACGTGCTCGCCATCTTCGGCGAGGGCATCGTCGCCGCGGACGCTCTCGAGCTCCGGGCCGGGTCGGCTATCCTGACGCCGGTCCTCATCACCCGCAGTGAATTCGCCGATGGTATCGACCGCTATCCCTATCGCGTCGCCATCGCCGCCTCGAACGCACTCCGCGGCGACCGCTATGTCGCCATCTAGCAACCGTCATCCCAACCGCCCTATCGTCGTCCCGACCGAAGTGGAGAGCCTGCCCTGAGCGAAGTCGAATGGGGACCTCTCTTCCCCCTGCAATCCAGCCTCCCCCACACCACCCTCGGTCGTAGCGCAAGGTCTCCGCGCCCTGCGCCTCGCTCGGGTGAGCGCAGCTCGATACCTTGGCCACGACCAATCCCAAAATTGAAAACCTACACCCCTTGACATCATAGAACATACGTTCTATGATGAGTTCAAGCGGCACATCCGGCATGGGTGCGGGCCTGGGCAGCACTTGACCCTGCCCGGGCTGGTTACCCGTCATCCACACTCGGTGCTGGATCCCGGTGCTGGTGGCTCTTCCGGCTACCAGTGTGTCTTGGTCGATCCCACCGTCTCATTGAGAAGCGTTAATCGCAATCCTATGAGTCCCGCTGTGCGAAGAGCCGCACCCATTTCTCGAACGCGGCATAAAAGCGCGTCAGCTGCTTGCGAACTCGCTCGTCATGCAGATCGCCATTGCCATCGATGACATCGGCGACCCGCATGATGAAGACCTCCGGTTGCGGCATGACGGGCATATTCATCGTCGGCAAGACCTGACGCATATGCAGCTGCATGCGCATGGTGCCGGAGCGGCCGGAGGACGCGCCCAGAACGCCGGCCGGTTTGTTCGCAATGGGAGCCGAGTCTGGTGGCCGGGATGCCCAGTCGAACGCATTCTTGACGACACCCGGAACCGAATAGTTGTATTCCGGCGAGATGAAGAGGATGCCATCCGCTTTGCGAACCGCGTCCCAATACTCGATGACGGGCTCGGTCGGATCTAGCTGGACGTCCTGGTCGAAGAGCGGCAGGCTCCGGATCGGAATTTCCCTCAGCACCAGCCCCTCCGGGGTCAGCGCGTGCGAGTTGTCGAAGACTTTCCGGTTGTACGATGCCTGACGCAGGCTGCCGACGATGACACCAATGTCGAGTGGCTCCATGTACCCTCCTTCTCGATTCTGAGCATACCCGGACTGGCCCGGTCCACGCAGAAGCAGACCGACCCTTCCCGATCGTTCCGGGAAGGGTCGGGAAGGACGAGGAACGGCCGCTACGCTTCGGTCGCGGTCAACCGCCGCAGCACCGTTTGCAGAATGCCGCCGTTGCGGTAGTACTCCAGCTCGACTGTGCTGTCGATGCGCGCGATCACGTCGAATTCGATTTTCGATCCGTCTGGCTTGGTCGCCCCGATCTGCAGCCGGCCATTGGGGATGAGACCGTCGCCGATCCCGGTGATGTCATAGACCTCGTCGCCGGTCAACCCGAGCGAAGCGGCATTCTGTCCCGGCAGGAAGACAGCCGGCATCACACCCATGCCCACCAGATTGCTGCGGTGAATGCGCTCGAAGCTCTCTACCAACACCATTCGAATTCCCAAAAGCAGCGTGCCTTTGGCGGCCCAGTCGCGTGACGACCCGGAGCCGTATTCCTTGCCGCCGATGACGATCAGGGGCGTGCCATTCTGCTGGTAGTACATCGCGGCATCGTAGATCGATATATCTTCGCCGGTCGGGAAATAGCGCGTGATGTTGCCCTCGCTGCCCGGAACGAGCTGATTGCGCAACCGGATATTGGCGAAGGTGCCGCGGATCATAACCTCATGATTGCCGCGGCGCGAACCGTAGGAGTTGAATTCCACCGGCGCGACGTCGTTGTTGATCAGATATTCGGCCGCTGGACTCGTCCGGGCGATCGAACCGGCCGGCGAGATATGGTCAGTCGTCACAGAATCGCCCAGGAGCGCCAGCACCCGGGCGCCGTGGATGTCTGACAGCGGCGCCGGTGTGGGAGCCAGGTCGATGAAATACGGCGGTTCCTGCACGTAGGTCGATTCTTCGTTCCACTCGTACAGATCGCCCTTCGGGATATCCATCGACTGCCAAAGCTCGTCGCCCTCGAACACGCTGCGGTACTCGTTGGCGAAGATTTCGGCATCGATCGCGGTGGACAGTGTCTGCTGGATTTCTTCCGGCGACGGCCAGATGTCCTTGAGATAGACGGGCACGCCGTTCGGGTCTTCCCCGATCGGTTCGGTATCGAGATCGATATCGACACTCCCGGCCAGCGCATAGGCAACCACCAGCGGCGGCGAGGCCAGGAACGACGCGCGAACCTGCGGGTGGATGCGGCCCTCGAAGTTGCGGTTGCCGGAGAGCACCGCCGCCACGATCAGCTTGTTTGCGTCGACCGCTTCGGCCACCGGCACCGGCAACGGTCCGGAGTTGCCGATGCAGGTCGTGCAGCCGTAACCGACCGTGTGGAATCCCAGCGCTTCCAGATAGGGTGTCAGCGCGGCCTTATCGAGCATCGCGGTTACCACCTGGGAGCCAGGCGCCAGACTCGTCTTGACATAGGTCGGCACGTTGAGACCTCGCTCGACCGCCTTCTTTGCCACCAAACCCGCACCGACCATAACGGCTGGGTTGGAGGTATTGGTGCAGGAGGTAATGGCGGCGATCGCGACCGCGCCGTGGTGCAGCTCGTCATTCTCGTTGCCGATGACGACCGGCACGGTGCCCATGTGTTTTGCCCCGTTCGGGCCGATCTGGTCTTTGAACGCGCCGCGGAAGGTCGATTTCAAATCGCCCAGCGCCACCCGGTCCTGCGGTCGGCGCGGCCCTGCCACACTCGGCATCACATCGCCAAGATCGAGTTCCAGCACATCGTTGAAGACTGGGTCGGGGGTTTCGTCAGTGCGGAAGAGGAGCTGTTCCTTCGAATAGCGCTCGACCAGATCGACCAGCGCCTCCGGCCGGCCCGTCACGCGCAAATAGCGCAGCGTCTCATCGTCGATTGGGAAAAGACCAGCGGTGGCGCCGTATTCCGGCGCCATATTCGCCAGCGTGGCCCGGTCGGGAAGCGAGAGGCTGCTCAGACCTTTGCCGAAATACTCGACGAAGCGGCCTACCACCCCGTGGTTGCGCAGGATCTGGGTGACATAGAGCACCAGATCGGTCGCGGTGGCGCCCGGGTGCAGCTCGCCCGTCATGCGGAAGCCGACCACCTCGGGCATGAGCTGATAGAGCGGCTGCCCCAGCAACACCGCCTCGGCCTCGATACCGCCGACCCCCCAACCGAGTACACCCAACCCGTTGATCATGGTGGTGTGCGAGTCGGTGCCGACCAGCGTATCCGGGAAGGCGATCACATCCGTTCCCTGCGTTTTGGTGGCCACCACTGGCGCAAGGTATTCGAGGTTGACCTGGTGCACGATACCGGTGCCTGGCGGCACCACCCGGAAATTCTGGAACGACTCCTGCGCCCAGCGCAGCAAGGCATAGCGCTCGCTGTTGCGCTTGTATTCCATCTCGACATTGAAGAAGAAGGAGCGCAGCGTGCCGAACTGATCGACCTGCACGGAATGGTCGATCACCAGATCGGCCGGCACCTGCGGATTGATGCGGGTGACATCGCCCCCCAGACGCCCCATTGCCGAGCGCATTGCGGCCAGGTCGACCACTGCCGGCACGCCGGTGAAGTCTTGCAGCACCACGCGACCCGGCATGAAGGGAAGCTCGAATTCGTGTCCGGCCGATTTTGGCGACCAGGCCGCAAGCTGCTCGACGTCGCTGTCCTCGACGTATTCGCTGCCGGCGTTGCGCAGCACATTCTCGAGCAGAATGCGCACGGTGAACGGCAACGAGTCGATCGAGCCGAGACCGCGCTCTTCGAGTGCGGCGAGCCGGTAATAGGTAACGGTCTGGGCGTCCTTGGCGGTCAGGTGAGCGCGTGCCCCAAAGCGGTCTGGAGTAGTGGCTTTTGAGGTGGTGGACATCTGGTGAGCTACCTCCTGGAGTCGCCTCGATGCGGCAGAATCGCCGGGTTCGTCCCGGCGCGGGGAGGCTTCTCGTCTCCTCTAGATTCTAAGCCATCGAAACCGCCGTCCGGCGCAGCGTTCACCCACGGTCGATGGCCGCCTTGTTCGACCGTGGTGCGCCATATCGCGGCGATGCCGATTCTGACAGGCCACGGACCCACCGCTATACTTCGCCGGGCGCTCCCGTCACGGGATGGCGGGCGCTTTGGACGCGCGCCAGATGAGCGCGCCGCAGCTGTGAGGGCCACCCGGCCGGCATGAATCGTCGTCGCATCATCCTCGGTTTCGCCGTCAGCGCGGTCTTCCTCTTCTTCGCGTTGCGGGGCCAGGATTACGGAGCCATTCGGGAGGCGTTCTCCCAGGTTACCTACTGGTATCTCATCCCGGCGCTGCTCCTCTATTTCACCGGCGTTCTGGTGCGGTCGTATCGCTGGAGTGTGCTACTCCGGCCGGTGGAGAAGGTTCCGGCGCGCAAGCTGTTAGGCATCAACGCGGTTGGCTTGATGGCGAACAATGTGCTGCCATTGCGCACCGGCGAATTCGTGCGGGCCTACGCGCTCTCGCAAAAGACCAACATCAGCAAATCGACCGGGCTCGCGACCATCGCGGTCGAGCGCATATTCGACGGCATGGCGCTGCTGGCGTTCATCGCGGGGTCGATGCTCTTCGTCGATTTGACCAGCCAGCTCGAACGGGTCGCCGAGCTCGCGGTGCTCATCTTTGCTCTCGCGCTCGTTGCGCTCGTGTTGCTCGCCAAAGGTGGCCGGCTGCGCGATCGAATGCTCAAGCTCGCATTGGGACCATTGCCCGAGAAGCTTTCGAGCCGCGTCAACCAGATGGCCGAGGCATTTATTTCCGGGCTCGGCATCTTTCATCGCTGGCGAGAGCTCGCGGTCGTCAGCGTCTCGTCATTGGTCGCCTGGGGGTTCGAGGCCTCGGCCTATTGGATGGTCGCCCGCGCCTTCGGAGGGCAAATCGCGGAGGTCATGGGCGTGCCGGAAACGCTGCTGACCACTGGCATCGCCAACCTCGCCACGCTCGTGCCGTCATCTCCCGGCTATGTTGGGCCGTACGAAGCGGCGGTCATCCTGGTGCTGAATGGCGCGCTGGGTCTCTCGCGCGAGCTCGCGCTTTCGTACGGGGTTCTTATGCACGTCATGCTCTGGTTGCCAGTTACGATCTGGGGATTGTTCGAATGGAGCCGGATGCATATTTCTCTCCGACAGGTCGAGCAGGCTGAATTTGGTGAGGACATCGAACCAGCCGCCGAGCAATCCGATCGTTTCCCTGGCAATCGCCCGGCGGCGAGCGCCTCGCTGGACTCATAGTCATCTATGAGCTGGCTCGAAGCAATCGTCCTGGGTCTGACCCAGGGACTGACCGAATTTTTGCCGATCTCCTCCTCGGGGCACCTCATCATCGTTCCCTGGCTTTTCGGTTGGGAGTCGCCCGGAGTCGCTTTCGATGCGGCGCTGCACCTTGGCACTCTGCTGGCGGTGTTTGCCTACTTCTGGCACGACCTGCTGGAGATGGTGAGAGCCGTTCCCACCATTCTGCGCAAACGGGCCGCGTTGCTGAAACCGGGCGCCCCGAAGGAAGATGACGACACCTTTTACGCTCGACTGGGTCTGCTGTTGATCATCGGTTCGATTCCGGGTGCGGTCATCGGGTTGGCGTTCGAATCGAAGATCGACGATATCTTCCATCCGGAAACCAATCAGGACCGCGCAATCGTGGTGATTGCAATTCTGCTGGCGGTCTTCGGCGTGTTGCTTTGGCTCGCCGATCGTTTTGGTCGTGAGAGCCGAGCTCTACGCTCGGTCCGCTTGCCCGACGCGCTCGTTATTGGCATCGCCCAGGCGATTGCCCTGATGCCGGGCACCTCCCGCTCGGGCGTTACCCTCACCGCTGGGCTCTTTCGCGATTTCAAGCGCGCCGACGCCGCGCGCTTCTCCTTTCTGCTCGGAATCCCCCTGATCGCCGGTGCTGGGCTCAAGGGCGTGGCGGACCTGCTGCAAGCCGATCCAACGGGCGGCGAGGTCGGCCGCATCCTGGCCGGTATGGCAACCTCCGCCATTTCGGGATTTATCGCCATTCGCTTCTTGCTGCGATATCTACAAACGTCCTCGACCGGTGTGTTCGTCGTCTATCGCCTGATCGCCTCCGCGGTGCTGATCGTCCTGGTCGTGACCGGCGTCCGTTAGACCGCACCCGTCGCCGATCGCACGGCATGGCGCGGAGTCCATGCCGTGCGATCGGCGCCGAA
>DASTFJ010000104.1:0-7113 GCA_035708745.1 Thermomicrobiales bacterium
CCCGGCGGTGTCGGCAAGACGCGACTCGCCCTCGCGGTCGCTCGCGAGGCAGCGCCTGCCTTTGCTGGTGGCGTGACCTTTGTCGCGCTGGCGCCGGTGCGCGACCCGAGTCTGGTCATCCCCACCATCGCTCATGCGCTCGGCGTGCTGGAGTCCGGCGCCTCCCCGTTGATCGAGCGCATAAACGGATTTCTGGAAAACCGGGCAATCCTGTTGGTGCTCGATAACATGGAACAAGTACTCGAGGCAGCCACCGATGTAGCCGTGCTGCTCGACGCGAATCCCGAGCTCAAGATCATGGTTACTAGCCGGGGACCGCTTCGAATCTCCGGCGAGCATCTTTTCCCGGTTCCCGTGCTCTGCTTGCCAACTAGGGAAGCGTCGACCTCGCTGGCAGAGGTAGCGGCGGCAGACGCGGTGACGCTCTTTCTCGACCGGGCGCAAATGGTGCAACCCCGTTTCTCGCTGACCGAGGTCAACGCTCCCACTATCGTGGAAATCTGCCATCGATTAGATGGTTTGCCCCTTGCCATCGAACTGGCGGCGGCCCGCGTTCCTCTGCTGCCACCAGCGGCGCTCCTGGCGCGGATGGAACGGCGTTTACCACTGCTTATCGGCGGCGCGCGTGACCTGCCCGAGCGGTTGCAGACGATGCGCGCTGCCATTGCCTGGAGCTACGACCTGCTCGCACCAGAGGAGCAGACCGCGTTCCGGCGACTTGCCGTCTTCTCCGGAGGCTTCACGCTGGAAGCCGCCGAAGCGGTATTGACGGCGGACGGTTTCGAAGCGGCCGGCGCCGTTCCCTCCACCGCTCATCTCGACCGAATCGCTGTGCTCGTCGAGCGCGGATTGGTTTGGCAGACCGAGCAACCCGACGGCGACGCCCGCTTCGGAATGCTCGAGACGATCCGGGAGTTCGGTTTGGAGCAACTGGACGCCACTGGCGAGGAGGAATCGGTACGTCAGGCACACGCGGCCTGGTACTTGGCGCTCGCGGAGACGTTCGATATCGGAGTACGCGCGGCGGCCACCCGATCGCTGGATCGCAAGGAGCGCGAGTTGCCGAACTTCCGCATTGCGCTTGCATGGACCGGCGGAATCGAACGACTCCGCCTTGCCCAGGCGCTCTCGTATCTCTGGGGGCTGCGCGGTCCTCGCATCGAGGGCCGCGAATGGCTCCAACAAGCATTGACGAACGCACCGGACCCACCGCCGGTGCTCCTTTCTGCCGCGCTGGAATCGCTGAGTTTCCTCGAACACAGTCTAGGTAACCCCGAATTGGGGACTTTGCATTTGCACAAGGCGCTTGCGATCGCGCGGGAACGGGGCGATCGCCGGGAGATCACCTTTGCACTCACCAAACTGGCCGAATTTGCGATCGACGCCGGGGATGACGAGCGGGCCAACCGGATCCTGACGGAAGTCGAGGAATGGGGGACGGATCCCGGAGACCGCTTCGACAATTCCGCATCAGCCTGCGTTAGCCGCGGTATCCTGGCTCGCCGCCACGGACATCTCCTACAGGCGAGAGGATATTTCAGCGATGCCGCCATGCGTTTCGGTCGCTCAGACGACGCGTTTGGCCTGGCAATCGCCCGCGAGTTCCTCGGACTCATAAGTTGCGACTGTGGAGAACATGCGATGGCAGCCGCGTATCTCCGCGAGTCGCTCGATGATTGGCGGCTGGTCGGCACCAGGGAGAGTCTCATCGACTGGCTGGCGATAGTGGCGACCCTTGCCGCGGCCATCGGTGAATCAACGAGATCGTGCCGCTGGTTCGGCGCGGTCGAAGCGCAGGTGGAGATCCTGGGCTTCAATTTCCCACTGCCCGAACGGGTCGAGTTCGGCAAAACCGCGGAGCGTGTCCGAACCGGACCAGACGACCCAAACTGGACCGCCGGGCGAAATCTCTCACTCGACCAGGTCACCGACGAAGCCGCCGAATGGTTGGATGGGTTAGCGAATTCGCATCCCGAGAAGGTATCGGTGGATGTGCACTGCCACTAAGGTCAGCTTCAAGAATCCAGGGAAACGATGCGAATAGTGCCTTCACCTGCAACCGTACCGAAATGCCGATAGTCCAGTGTAACGACGGCGACATTCAATCGCTCAGCGCAGGCGATCACCGCAGCGTCGGCGAGACCCAAAGGCAGATCGGCGTAGCGTTCGACAAGCTGACGTACGCGCGGCCAATCCTGCTGCCCACAGTCGAGTTCGTAGGCGCCGGTCACAATGTCCTGGACAAAAACCTGCAGCGCGGTCTGTCCAAGGTCGCGCCCGATGAAATAGGAGATCTCGGCTAGGATGGCCGCCGGAACCACCAGGGAACCGGCATGCGGGCGAAGCGCGGCAGTGACTTCCGCATTCCACCGATCACCGCTATCAAGAAATGCGACGAGCGCCGACGTATCGAGAACTACCAATCGCGCTGCCAGTTCTCGGCCAGCCATTCGTCGAGGTTCTCTGACTGCACTCGCCCGCTTCGGGCGATGCCGGCTGACTTCGGCCAGAGCGGCTCGGAGCCCTTCTCTTCAGTGTACGAGTCCACAGCGGCGCGAATCACCTCAGCTTCGGAGGTCCCGGACTTGCGTGCAACCACCTTGATACGTTGCTTTTGCTCGGCGGAAAGGTAAACGGTCGTCTTGTGCATCGTAGATTCCTGTGCGGACGTATCGAAAACTACCAATCGCGCTCCCAATTCGCAGCAAGCCACTCCTCGAAGTCGCGCCCTCGCACGGTGTCACGAGGGAATGCTCCAAAGGATCGAGGGCGCTTGCGAGCAACTGGTTGCGCGACGGCCAGTTGATCGATGGCGCACCGAATCACATCCGCCTCGCTCGATCCAATCTCAGGTGCGCGGTCCTCGATGTACATCGTCTGTTCGTCGGAGAGATAGACTGTGGTCTTTTTCATGGAGGTACCTCGGAACGTATGGTACCACCTATTGCACTATTCCGGCACACCGCCCTCGAGAATCGTCATCAAGACGTTCAGATCGACATTCCCGCCTGACACGATGCACGCCACCTTCCCCGTTCCAGCCATCCCGGCCAGCGCCGCAGCCACCCCGGTCGCGCCGGCGCCCTCCGGCACCACCCGATTCCGCTCCACGATCAGCCGCAACGCATCCGCGATTTGCGCCCGGCTCACCACCAGCGAGCCATCCACCAATTCCTGCGCCAGCGCCCACATCTCCTCATTCACGAACGGCGAGCTGATGCCATCCACGAAGCTCGGTGTGAACGGCACATCCACCAACGTCCCCGCTTCGAACGCCGCCGCCAGCGGCGCGCCAGTATCGACCTCGGCCGCATACACCTTGCACTCCGGCTTCAGCGCCTTCACCGCCGACGCAATCCCGCAGCACAATCCGCCCCCACCCCACGGCACGATCACCGCATCGGCCTCGGGCAAATCCTCGATCAGCTCCAATCCGATGACTGCATTCCCCGCCATCACCAGCGGATCGCTATAGGGATGGATATACACCCCGCTCGCCCCCGGATTGCGCCGGTCGCGAAACACCTCGATCCACTCCACCACCGGCAGCATGCGTACTTCGCCACCGTACCGTTTCACATTGTCGATCTTCGCCTGCGGCGCGGTATCGGGCATATAAACCACCGCCGGAATACCCAGCTCGCGCGCCGCATAGCACACCCCCTGCGCCATATTTCCGGCGCTGCTGGTCCAGACTCCCTCGGCCAGCGCCTCTCGTCCAGCCGCCAGCATCGCATTTGCCGCCCCGCGCAACTTGAACGCCCGGATCGGCTGCAACAATTCCAGCTTCAGGTAAATCTCCGCCTCGGTGTCATAATCGAAGCGAACCAGCGGCGTGCGCACCGCGATCTCCTGGGTGCGCTCGCGCGCCTCCCGCGCCGCATCGAGGGAGACCGGCTCCCACTGAATTCCACTCCCGCTCGGTATCGTTTTCATCGGTGCACTGCTCTCTTCCATCATTACGAATCGCATGGCAGCACAACCGGTTGGAGTCCGCTCATGGGGCGGCAACTGCACACCGGTATACTGAAACCAGCCGCATGGCAAGATACGCGGCCATCCTGGAGCGTCATCATGGCACGAACGATTCCATTTACAACATCCGATACTCGGTTGACCGATGTCATCCGCGAGCTTGAGCGGACCGAAGGGCCCATCGAGATCGAGGAAAACGGAAAGACGGTCGCAGTGCTTCTCTCAGTGGCGGAATATCAAGCGTATACCCGCGAGCGGGCATGGCAGGCAATCGACGACCTCCGAGAACGCAACCGCGACAAAACACCCGATGAGATCTACCAAGCAGTAACGGAAATCGTCGAAGAGGTCCGGCGGGAGATGTATGAGGAAAAGCTCGCTGGTTCGGGCGGTCGTTGACACCAACGTTCTCTTTAGCGGCTTGATCTCGGAAAGCGGCGCCCCGTTCGAAATCATCGACCTGTGGCGCGCCGGACGCCTCCGATTGGTTGCATCCGAAGAGATTTTTGCCGAATACCAACGAGTTCTCGCACGGCCGGCGTTCAAAACCCGATATGCATTCTCCGAGTCGGTCATCGCGGTAGTTCTCGATCAGCTTCGAGACGAAGATCGTGTCATCGTCGATTCCTCATTCGAGATCGCTGTCCAATGCCGTGATCCGAAAGACCAGATGTATCTCACAGCAGCCATGGCAGGCGCTGTCCCATTTCTGATTTCTGGCGACGACGACATTCTGGCATGTGCCGGAGATCCCGGGCTCGAAGGGGTCCAAATAGTCCGGCCCAGAGAATTCCTCGAACACCACGATCGGCAGCAGGGAGGACTCGGATGATCGATCGTATCAAGCGGCTTTTTCGGCCTTCGACCAAGCAAACAAATCCGCTCCCGCCGAGCTCACCTGGCCCCACCAGCACCGAACCCCTTCCGGACGCCGATGCCAAGCAGGACCAGATCCTCCCCGTCCGTCCCAAGGTCCTCATGATCGTCATCGATCCACCCGTTCCCTCCGAGGGCAACAAGCGCCTGACCGACCTCTTCAAATGGCACGATCCAGACGAGCTCGCCCGGGGCTATATCGACGACCTGAAAAAAGTCAGCGGCGGCTATCTGAACTACGAGATCGTCGAGCGCATCGACGCCGATCTCTTCCCACCCAAAACCGACGGTTTCGCCTACACCCCGGATGACTATGTCGAAGTCATGCGCGGCAAGCGCAAAGCCCACGACCCCGATTATCTCGACTACCACGCCCGCATCGAGCAATTCGACCTGCAAAACCGCTTCACCAATGGCGAGTTCGACGAAGTCTGGTTCTTCTCATTCCCCTACGCCGGCGAATACGAATCGATCATGGGCGGGCCCGACGCCTTCTGGTGCAACGCCCCCGCCATCAAGAACACCGACCGCTTCGAGCGGCGCTTCGTCATGATGGGTTTCAACATGGAGCGCGGCGTCGACTGCATGCTGGAAAACTTCGGTCACCGCACCGAATCGATCATGACGGAACTGTACAAGCGCCGGGGCAAGAAACAGGACATGTGGAAACTCTTCACCCAATACGAAAAGCAAAACCCTGGCGACGCCCAATGCGGCTGGATGCACTACGCACCTAACAGCGTCAAGGACTACGATTGGGGCAACAAAACCCCGGTCACCAGCTATTGCGACGACTGGTACACCTACCCCGAACTCCCCCACCAGGGCAAAACCATGACCACCAGCGACTGGGGCGGCGGCGACATGCGCGCCCACCACCTCTGGTGGTTCTCCCACCTCCCTCATTTCACCGGCGAAACCGACGGCATCAGCAACAACTGGTGGGAGTACGCCGTCGATCCGAACAAGGTGTAGCGCCACACACAATTTCGACCGGTCGGTCACCCCGAAGCGGTCACGGTGGCCGGCCCTGGCATCGACTGCCTCATTCGCTCGGTCCCCGGTCTTCGGCCCCCAGAAGAAATGAGAGGACGTTCGCGTCATGCCGGGCTGCAACGGCGTCGCAGTCCGCGGGGCCACTGTCCCCCGACGGTCTGCCGCTCGAACACGCTCTGATCGCAAGGGAGAACGGGGCAGAGGATTCGATCCAGGCGGGACGTCCCTGCTCGCTTCAATGAGCAGCGGATTCATCTGTTTGCTATCCTGCAAGTATCCAAGAGAAACCTGAGGACTCGGGAGTCCCCACGCCACTATGCCGCCAGCTTCTATGGAGGTTCCTCATATGGACGATCGTTGGTTCGATGCCGTCGCGCGCTCAATGGCATCCGGTAGCAATCGGCGGCGGGTCCTGGGCGGATTGCTCGGCTTGGGGGGCGCAGTCGCCACCGGCGTGACGGTTTCGGATAGTGAGGCTGCTCGCCGTCCAACCCCTACCCCGAAACCGGTCACTTGTCCTGGCATTCAAACCTGGGACGGATTCGCCTGTGTCTGCCCGAATGGTGCCGGCAACTGCGGATCGGACTGCTGTCCGGCCGATGCGCAGTGCTGTGATAGCGCTTGCTGCTTCGGCATCTGTTACGGCGAAGAACTCTGCTGCCCCCTGGAAAACTGGTGCGACTCCAGCGGAACGTGCTGCTCGGCGGGCACCGTCTGCTGCGGCGCCGCCGGTTGTGTCCCAGGCGAAGCGTGTTGTGCTGGCATTCCCTTCGATGCCAGCACCCACTTCTGCTGCGGAGACACGATCGTCGCGGGCGCGTGCTGCGAACTGGGCGGCTGCGCGGAAGGCGTCACCTGCTGTGCCGGAGCCTGCGTCGATCTGCGTGTGACCGGCAATTGCTGTGACAGCTCTCACTGCAACACCGGCGACCTGTGTCGCCCCGAGGTTTGCGAGAACAGCGTCTGCGTGGCTGGCGCATCGATCGAGTGCCCGGCGCCGGTCGACCAGTGCCGCCTCGGAGGATCGTGCGACCCGGCCACCGGCGAATGCATCGTCGCGTACGCCCCGTACGGCACGCCGTGTTCCGATGGAAATCCGTCCTGCATCGGTGGCGCCTGCTGCACCATCGGCCACGAACCGATCAATGGCGGCTGCTTCGAGACAAATGAGTTGTCGGATTTCGCCTGCAATGACGGATGCCAGGGACTCTATTCCAATGTGGAAGGGAGCACCCAAACGTGGGGCATCTGCGCGACGACCAATCA
>DASTFJ010000105.1:0-6638 GCA_035708745.1 Thermomicrobiales bacterium
CATACCTTCGAGCCGCACGATCGGGGCGCCATCCTGGTGGCGGCGGTCTTCAAGGCGTTCCTGCGCATCTACCGCGCCCGCAGCGCCGATCTCTACCGCATCGCCACGCAGGGCACCGGCACGTTGCCGGAAGGGGATATCCATCCCGATCTGACCGCGCGCCTCGCCGCCGAAGCTGCCTGGGCGGCCGACCGGGTCTTGCAGATGTGCATTCGCGCCATCGACTACTGCCCGCCGGTCGATATCACCTATGGCGATTTTCTGCGGGGACTGATCACCGCCGATCTCGATTACGCCCCGGACGACAAGAGCGGCTTCCGGGTGGTCTTCATCGAGAGCTTCCGCGAGTGGGGGATCTATCCTGCCGGGGTGCGCAGTCTCGGCATCGACGCCCTCGCCTGGCCCAGCGGCGACGAGCTGATGGACGACGAAACCGAGGGGATCGGTCGCCGCGCGCGCGAGCTCACCCCGCGCATGAAACGCTTCGTCACCGAGGCCGGGCAGAGCTGGACCCTGGACCGCGACCGCTATGCCGTCTGGAAAGAGCTGCGCAGCCTGCGCATCGCCCTCTGGAAATGGCTGCACGACGGCGACGCCTACAGCCGCGATTACGCCAGGCTTTTCGGACTGGTCACGGTCGATGCCGAAGCGCCACCCACGGTCTATCGCAGCGGAAACGAACCGGCGGTCGAGGTGCATTCCGTCCGGCCGGCTCTGCGCCGCACCCTCGATGGCGGCATTCGCACCGATCTGGTCATGGAGATGACCCAGCGCCGCCGCGGCTATTTCGACCCGGAAGAGCAAAAGGCGCGGGACGATCCAGCGAATCCCATGAGCAAGGAAGCCGCCGCCCCCGATTTCATCTTCCGCGCCGGCTGCACCGCCCTGATCGATCCGACCACCGGCACGGTCCGGCGCGTGATCCGCACCCGCGGCGCCATCAGCGACGATAGCGCGCTGGAGCGCATGCGCCGCTTCCTCACCGGCGATAGTGACGTGCCCGGTGAACCCGCGATGGCCGGGGTGGTGGGAGACGCCTATACCGCCGGCATCGCGCGCAGTCTGCGGGCGCCGGCACGGGTGACCGAACCCTTCGCGATGCTGCACCGCGCCGGAAGGGAGGCAATCTGATGCCGAAGCTCATTCCACCCCAGGATGGCATCGCGGTCCGGATGTACCGCATCGGTCACGGCGATTGCTTCCTGCTGGCGCTGCCCCGCATTTCGTCGTCCCGACCGGAGCGAAGCGGAGTGGAGGGACCTCTTTCGTCCGGCGACGACCCCGTCTACGTGCTCATCGATTGCGGCTACAAACCCGGCTCGCAATCGACCGAGTTCCTGCATGGCAAGAACGCGAACGAGATCGTGACGCACCTGCGCGAGGCGTGTGGCGACCGGCTCGATCTCGCCATCGCCACCCACGAACACCAGGATCATCTCAACGCCATCTGGAAAAAACGCGATCCCTACTTCGCCAGTCTCGCCATCGACGAAACCTGGCTGGCCTGGACCGAGAAACCGGACGATCCGCTGGCGATCCGCCTGCGCAAGGCCAATCACGACCAGCTGCTCGGAGTGATCGGCGCGCGCAACCGGCTGGCGCTGGCGCTGGGCGAGGGAAATCCCGAGGTGCAGCAAATCGATCTGCTGCTCGGGCTGGAAACCGGCGAGGAGTCCGAGGACTTCCCCACACCGGAAGCGCGCTTCGGCGCGGCCAGCCCCAGCGAGTCGGTCAACAAACAGGGGTTGAAGCTGCTCAAGGACAAAGCCGCCGCCGCCCGTGGCGTGCGCTATTGCTATCCCGGCGATGGACCGCTCACGCTGCCGGGTACGGCGGTCAAGGTCTATGTGCTGGGACCGCCCTACAGCGAAGCGCTGATCGAGGACGAGGATCCGAAAGGCGCGGAAGGCTTCCCGGACGACCGCCCGCACGGGTTTTCGCTCGGCGCGGCCGCATTATCGGAGTCCGGTGGGGAATCGCCCTTTGCCCATCGCTTCGGTCTGCCGCTCGAGGAAGCGCGCTCCGGGGGGAATCCCTTCTTCACCGCGCACTACGGTCACGGCGATGAGGGGGAGACCCGGCGCGACAGCGCCGAAGTGGCGGACGATGCCCCCTTCCGCCGGATCGATACCGACTGGCTGCTGGCCGCTGCCGATCAGGCGCTGGCCATGGCCCAGGGCACCAACAACACCAGTCTGGTCCTCGCCTTCGAGCTGCCGCAAACGAAGAAGGTGCTGCTCTTCGTCGGCGATGCCCAACGGGGCAATTGGGTTTCCTGGGCCGACTTGAAATGGACCGTCGACGGCGCCGAGGTGACCACCCGCGATCTCTTCGGCCGCACCGTGCTCTACAAGGTCGGGCATCACGGCAGTCATAATGCCACCCTGGCCGGCAAGGAATCCGATCCCTGGCCAAATCTCTCCTGGATGGCAAGTGGTTCGGCCGCCGGCGAGTTCTCCGCCATGATCACCGCGGTCAACAAATGGGCCCTGGAAAAAGCGGAATGGGTGCATCCCCTCCCGGCGATCAAGACCGCGCTGGAGGAAAAAGCGTCCGGCCGGGTCTTCCAGACCGATACCGACACCCCACCCAAACCGGACGATGTCACCGCCGCCGCCTGGAAAACCTTCACCGACCGCGCCGTCTTCGACGACCTCTATTTCGATTACGTCGTGTTCGATCGCTGAGCCGCGCGTGGAGATGGGTGGCACAGCGGCCCGTACGCCCCTACCGAAATCGCGCCTTTACCGTTCCCGGGCGCGGGGGTCGAGCGCGTCGCGCAGACCGTCGCCGAGGATATTGAAGGCGAGCACGGTGATGACCAGGAAGATGCCCGGGAAGATCGCCATCCACCAGGCGCGCTGAATCAGCTTCTGACCGTCCCGCAGCATGTTGCCCCAGGAGGGCTCGTCCGGCGGCACACCCGCGCCGAGAAACGAGAGCGACGCTTCCGAGATGATGGCGAACGCGAGCACGAAGGTGCATTGCACGATCAGCGGCGACAGCGCGTTCGGGAAGACGTATTTTGCCAGGATGGAATGATCGCGCATCCCGATGGAACGGGCCGATTCCACGAACGGTTGCTGTTTGAGCACCAGGGTGGAACCGCGCACCAGACGGGCGATGGTGGGGACATACACCACGGTCAGCGCGATGAAGACATTGCGCGTGCTGGGGCCGAGGCTGGCCATGATGGCGATGGCGAGCAGGATGCTGGGAAAGGCCATCATGCCGTCCATGAGGCGCATGATCGGGGTGTCGAAGCGGGCATAGTAGCCGGAGACGAGCCCGAGCACTGCCCCGATGATGGCCGAAAAGAGGGTGACGCCGGCGCCGATCAGCAGCGAGACGCGCGCGCCATAGATCACCCGGCTGAGCACATCGCGCCCGAATTCATCGGTGCCAAAGCGATGTCCCGCCCCCGGCGACAACAGGCGGAGCGACGGATCGATGAATTTCGGATCCTTGGGTGCGATCCAGGGCGCGAGCACGGCCATGACCACTAGGATCACGATGACGATTGCCGCAGCCAGCGCGAACCTGTTGCCCTTGAGCGACGTCAGCCAGCGTCGCTCGGGACGCCGGTCGAGGGCGGAGATGGTTTGCCCCATCTCCTCGATGCTCTGGGTCGAATCGATCGGGGTCTCAACTACCATAGCGAATCCGGGGATCGATATAGACGTACAGGATATCGACCAGTAAGTTGACGAGCACGTAGATTGCGGCCGTCAGCATAACCGCTCCCTGGATCAGCGGATAGTCGCGTCGAGCGATGCTCTGCACCACCAGGCGGCCCATGCCCGGAATGGTGAAGACGGTTTCGGTCACGACCGCGCCGCCCAGCAGCGCGCCGAGCGAATAACCGACCACGGTGACCGCCGGAATGAGCGCATTGCGCAGCGCATGGCCGGTGATGACCTTGCGGAATTTCAGCCCTTTGGCCATGGCGGTACGGATGTAGTCGTCGCGCATGACATCGAGCATCGACGAGCGCACCAGCCGGGCCAGCAACCCCGCGGCGGAGAAGCCGAGGGTGAAGGCCGGGAGAATCATCGATTTGAAGTGGGCTGCTGGGTCTTCCTGTATGGGCACATAGCCACCGCTCGGCACCCATTTGAGCCGGACAGCGAAGATCAGGATCAGCACGATCCCGAGGAAGAACGTTGGGATGGCCGCCCCGGCGATCGAGAGCACCATCAGCGCGCGGTCGAGAATCGAATTGCGCTTGATAGCGGCGATCACCCCGGCGGGAACGCCGATGATGATCTCGAAAAAGAGCGCGTAGCTGGTGAGCAGGAGGGTTGGCTGCGCGCGTTCACGCAGCGCCTGGGTAACCGGCATATCGAGAAAGAACGAATCGCCAAAATCGAGCCGCAAGGCGTGGCTGAACCAATCGACGAACTGCACTGGCAACGGTTCATCCAGCCCCATTGCCTGGCGCAGCTGGTCGATCTGCTCGCCAGTGGCGCGATCGCCCAACATCACCGCGGCGGGATCGCCGGGGGTGATATGGACGAGCATGAAAACGACGATACCGACGATCAGCATGACCGGAATCAGCATTATCAGCCGGCGGAGAATATAGGCGCCCACTCTTGGCCCGTCCTTGTTCTGCGTTCATCTGTACCAGCCAGGCCGGCGACTCGGTCTGTTGCGCATCGTAGCGCAGGAGCGGACACGAACGTCCGCTCCTGCGAGCACGTGACAACACCCGGCAGAGCCGGGTGTTGTCCGCTGATATCTACTGGTTGATCCACATATTCCAGTAGATGAAGCCCTCTTCGAACTGGCTCACCCAGCCGCCGATCGTATCGGAGCGGGAGCTGATGGTGGCGCCGTCACCGATCTTGAGGGCCGGGATCTGCGTATAGGCGTTGCCCTGAATCTGCTCCCAGACCGGCATGCGTTCTTCGAAGGAAGAGAGCGACAGCAGCTCGTTGGACAACTCCAGGCTATCCGGATCGCTCCACCAACCGGGATAGATGTTCATCTGCCCGACATAGGACACCTGCGACGGGTCGGGCACGAAACCGTGCCCGGTCACGAACATCTCCCACTCTTCCGGTTTGGCGCGCCGTTCCACCACCGTGGCCCAGTCGATCACCTGATGGTCGATCTTGAGCCCAATGGCTTCCAGCTGCTGCACCGCCGGGGTGGAGGTGGCGTACATGTAGCCATATTCCTGGGTGGACATGAAGCGGATGGGGGTGCCGTCGTAGCCGGCTTCTTCCAGCTTCTGCTTGGCCAGATCCGGGTTCTTCATGTTGTAGCGGTCGCCGCCGGCCTCGGTGTACCAGGCGGTTTGCTTCATCATGAGCCCCGGATTGAGCGCGTAGAAGTCGGACGAGCCGTAGGCCGATTGCATCAGCGGCTCCATATCGAGACACGCCTGGATCGCCTCGCGCATGGCGAGATTGGCCATCAGCTCCGACTTCCAGTTGAGGAAGAAGACCGGCCATTCGGTCGGGGTATTGACCTCGGTGACCAGACCGGGATAGTCCTTGAGCACCTCGTAGTTATCGTTGCTGATAGCGCCGGTCATGGTCATCAGGTAGTCGCCCGCCTGCAGGCCGGCCACGCGCGCGGCCATATCGGGCACCGGCACGAACTCGATCATATCGGCGTAGGCATACTTGGTGCCGCCGTAGCCGACCGGACCGCCTTCCAGCGCGGCATAGTCGTCGAAGCGCTCCATGCGCAGATAGGCATCGGCCTTACGCTCGGTCATCTTGTACGGGCCGGTGCCGATGACGGCTTCGTTGGGCTCCAGGGTGCCGGCGTCGATGACCGATTTGGGATAGATCGAGCAATTCTGCGAATTGTTCGACAGGGCGATCGGCAGGATGCCGAACGGCTTGGTGAGGTTGACCGCAACGGTGTAATCGTCGGTGGCTTCCACGCCGCTGGCGGCTTCGTAGAGTCGCTTGCCGACCCCGGAAAGCTGACCCCAGCGGTCGAGCGACGCTTTCACGTCGGCGGCTTTCATCTCTTCCCCGTTGTGGAAGGGAACCCCCTGGCGCAGCTTGATGGTCCAGCTGAGGCCGTCTTCCGCCGGCGTGACCGACTCGGCCAGCATCGGCTGAGGCTGGAATTTGTCGTCATAGGCCATCAGGGTTTCGTAGATCGGCGAGGTGGTTTCCAGCGTGATGCCGGTGGTGTTCTGGTGCTCGTCGAGCGTGGTGGCCTCGCCAATGGTGGCGATGGTCAATTTGCCGCCTTTGGTGCCGGCCGTCGGCGTGCCTTGCAGGGTGGCGGCCAGGGCGCGCGCCTGGAGCGCCCGCGGGCCTCCGACCGCGCCGAGAGCGCCGGCGAAGGCGGTGGCGCCCAGGCCAATGGCCGAACCACGTTGGATCAGCTGGCGGCGGGAGAGCGATTTGCGCTCGACACTGGCGAGCAATCGAAGCAGGTCTCGTTCGTTCGACATTGTGTTGGTGCTCCCTCTGTTTGATGAACTGCCGGCGGCGCTGATCGTCAGAGCCGCGGATGAACCCCGGGGTGAAAGGCTCCTTTCATTGCACATCGAGCAAAATCTGCGCCGGTAGCGCCGCCTCGTCGCTGATTTGGATACGCGCCTTGCCCGCGCGTGGTGGATGGGCACATTGTCAGGAAGTTTTGGAGATGCGTCAAGGAGTTTTCAG
>DASTFJ010000106.1:0-15436 GCA_035708745.1 Thermomicrobiales bacterium
ATTGCAACCCTGTGCCGATTCGCAGCTGGACTGCTGCGTTGGGCCAATGTGCTGCATCGTCGGCGAGACCAGTTACTGCGCCGAGTGCTGCGCGGACAGCGACTGCGGCGATTGCGAGATCTGCGATTCGGGTGTCTGCGCCCCGGTGACCGATTGCTGCAAGAGCATGGGCGAAACCTGCGGACTTCTCGGAGTCACTGGGGCTGACGCCCCTCCGCAGGTCGATTGCTGCGACGGGCTTGTCTGCTGCTACGGCCAGTCGAACAATGTCTGCGCCCAGTGCTGCATCGATGAGAATTGCGATGCCGGTGGGACCTGCGAAGACGGGGTTTGTGTGTATCCGGTGCTCTGCATCGACGACAAAGGCTGCCCGGAGCACACCTGCTGCTGCGATGACGGATCGTGCTCGTGGCACTGCTGCGACCACCACCACCATCACCACCATCCCAAGCCGCCCAGGCCGACTCCGGAAGCCCCGGTGACGACCTTGCCAGCGACCGGATCGGGAACCGGGCAAACCGGCAGCGGGTTGCTCGGCGCGGCCGCCCTCGGGGCCGCGGCGCTGCTTGCGGCCAGCAAGCTGCGCGATCAGCAGAGCGCCGAAAACGGAGATCTGCCGGTTTCGGAGTAGTAACGCTCGAACCAGCCAGGCAGACGACGGCCGCCGGAGATGGCGGCCGTCGTTGCATGCTGGCGCCGGCGATCACCCGCCGGGCAGCGGAGAGGGGGGCCGAGCGGCGTCCGCCGGGTCGTGATTGCCGGGGTTGGCCGGCTCGCTGGTCTTGACCCGCCATGACGCGAGAATTGCAATCGTCAGAATGCCGGCGATAACCCCGAGGCTCAGCACCGGCGGAATCTTGGCGACATCGATCAGCACCATCTTGGTGCCGACGAAGGCCATGATGGCGGCCAGCGCCGGTTTGAGATAGGCCAGACCGGAGAGATAGCCCGCCATTACGAAGAAGAGCGAACGCAGCCCCAGAATGGCAAAGGCGTTCGAGGTAAAGACGATGAACGGATCGTCGGTCACCGCATAGATCGCCGGAATCGAATCGACCGCAAAGATCAGATCGGTGCTTTCGATCAACAGCAGCACCAGAAAGAGCGGCGTCATGTAACGCACGCCATTCCGTTTGGTGAAGAATGACTGGCCCTCGTACTTCTCCGTAACCGGCATGAACCGCTTGGCGAAATGCACCAACCGGTTGTCGGCCACATCGGCCACATGGTCGCCTCCGCGCAGGAAGCGATAGCCGGTGAAGATCAGGAACGCCCCGAAGACGTAGATCATCCAGTGCAGGCGGTCCAGCAGAATGCCGGCGAAGCCGATCAGAATGCCGCGCATCACCACCGCGCCGAGAATGCCCCAGAAGAGCACCCGGTGCTGGTAGATGGGCGGTACGAGGAACGTCGAGAAGATCAGAAGCATGACAAAGACGTTGTCGATGCTGAGCGAATATTCGAGCAGATAGCCGGTCGTCCATTCGATACCGGACTCGGTCCCCTTCGTCAGGTAGACGCCGGCATTGAAGATCAGGGCAAGCCCGATCCAGATACAACTCCAGATCAGCGCTTCACGCCGGGTGATGGCGTGGGCTTCACGGTGAAACACGCCCAGATCGAGCGCGAGCATGCCCAGGATGAAGGCCAGAAAGCCGATCCAGGGCAGATAGTCCATCAACATAGGGGAGACCCTCCAGGAACCTGGCCCGGAATCGTCACGACGGCCACCGCGACCCGTTGTCCGCGTCGGTGCAGATACCGAGGTCTGCACCGACGCGGAAGGTGGGGATGGCAGCGTGCCGTGAAGCTTCCGGCGCCGTGCGCGGCGATCAGCGGGTGACCGCCGCGGCAGATGACGGCCAACGACGAATCAGAATCGTCGTGGCTCAGTCGCCGAAGTCCAGGAAGTCGAATTCGCGTTTCTTCTTGCGGTTCGAAGATCGGTAATCGTCATCGTCGCGATCGTCATGGCGGCGATCGTCGTCATCCCGGTCGTAGCGCCGATCACGAGCGTCATAGCGGCGGTCGTCGTCGCGATCGCCGTACCGGTCGCGATCGTCGTAGCGTCGCTCGCTGTGCCGGCGATCGTCGTCGCGCTCACCATCCAGCGCTGAGGCGAGCCGGCCGCGCAGGCCACCGGAGCGTTTGGTGGACGATTTCTTGTCGCGTTCGAAAAGCTCGAGAAGGGTGTCGAGCATGAGGTGCCTCCTTGCGGACCGCCGGAAAACAAAACGCCCCGACCGGTCCGTCTATCGGATCGATCAGGGTCTTACCGGGCGAAAGAGGCTTATCTCTCGATGATCCGACCGGCGCCAACGGAGGCACGTAATGACGACCGGATCCCCTGCGGAAGCAAGTGGTTACTCCCCCTGTTGCGTTTCAGCATACGCGGCGAGTCGGGAATCGTGCAAGAACTGGTAATGAGCAATAGGCATTCGTAATTCTTGACTTCCGCATGAAGTACTGATAAATTGCGAGCGACAACCGAAGAGCGCACTCATCCAGAGGGGGCAAGGGACCGGCCCGTTGAACCCCCAGCAACCAACCGCCAGTGCGGCAGGTGCTAACTCCGGCAGTGATCGAACTGGAAGATGAGGTGTCGCCCGCCGCTCCCGCGGCGTCATCGACCCTTCACTTCCTTGGAATGCATTTCCCGGAATGAAGGGTTTTTTCGTGCCCGAACAGTTGCAAATCCGCGGCATTTCGAAAACCTTCGGCAAACGTGGGAATACCACCCAGGCCCTCCAGCCCGTGTCCCTCGAGATCGCTCCCGGCGAGTTCGTGGTGATCGTGGGACCGAGCGGTTGCGGCAAATCGACCCTGCTGCGGCTCATCGGCGGTCTGGAAACCCCAACCCAGGGTTCGATCTCCATCGGCGAGCGCACGGTCGATTCGGTCGATCCCCGCTGCGCCATCGTCTTTCAGGAGCCGCGTCTCTTCCCCTGGAAGAAAGTCGACGCCAATGTTGCGGTGGGAGCGCGCCGGTTGCGCGGCAAACCCGATCCGCGGGTGCTGCTGGCCAAGGTCGGATTGACCGGATTCGAACAGCACTATCCCAACCAGCTCTCGGGCGGGATGGCCCAGCGGGTCGCGCTTGCCCGGGCGCTGATCGGCGGTCCGCAGGTCATTCTGCTGGACGAGCCCTTCGCTGCGCTCGATGCCCTTACCCGCCTGCAAATGCAGGACCTGGTGAACGATGTCTGCGGCTCCATCGGCTCGACGGTCGTCATGGTCACCCACGATATCGACGAAGCGCTGCATCTGGCTGACCGCATCGTGGTCATGAGCGCGCGGCCCGGCAGCATCGTGGAAGAAATTCGCATCGACACACCACGCCCGCGGGAACGGGGAGATGTTCATCTGGCGGCGCTGCGCTCGCGCATTCTCCGCCATTTCGGTTTCGACACCTGTACAGAGTCCGCGGCGGAGGTGGCGGCCACCGCCGCGGACTGACCCGGACTCTTCATGAAGCGACGATCGCCAAATGAATTCCGTAGTTGCAGCCCTCCGTGGCTGCCGTTGTCACCCGAATCCGTAGTTGCAGCCCTCCGTGGCTGCCGTTGTCACCCAGAAAGCAGCCACCGAGGGCTGCAACGACGCAGAAATGGGCATTTCACCCATTGAAGGAGCTCTACCGTTCATGAATCGACGACGTTTTTCTTTGCTGGGCGCGGGCGCCCTCGGACTTGGCGCGCTGGGGATCGTTCCCCGCTTCGAACGTGCCGGCGCGCAGGACGCGCCGGACAAGATCGTGCTCGACTATGCCTTCTACAACCCCAGCAGTTTGGTGCTGAAGGACAAGGGCTGGATCGAGGAAGATTTGGCGGCCGATGGGGTCGAAGTCGAATGGGTCTGGAGTGCCGGCAGCAACAAGGCCAATGAATATCTGCGCTCCGACGCGGTCGATTTCGGTTCCACCGCCGGGGCGGCCGCACTGCTGGCCAAGGCCAATGGCTCCGGCATCCAGGCGGTCTACCTCTATTCCCAACCGGAATGGACCGCGCTGGTCATCCCGGCCGATTCCGAGGTTACCTCGGTCGAAGAGCTGAAGGGCAAGAAGATCGCGGCCACCAAGGGCACCGATCCCTATTTCTTCCTGCTGCGCACGCTGAATGAGTTTGGTTTGAGCGGCAGCGATGTCGAAGTCGTCAATGTGCAGCACGCCGATGGCCGGACCGCGCTGGAGAACGGCGATGTGGATGCATGGTCGGGGCTCGATCCGTATATGGCGCAGACCGAGCTGGAGCATGGCTCCAAGTTGCTCTATCGCAATATCGATTTCAACAGCTGGGGTTTCCTGAACGCCCGCACCGAGTTCATCGAAGACCATCCGGACTACGTGACCCGCGTCCTGGCGCAATACGAGCGGGCGCGGCAGTGGATCATCGACAACCCGGACGAGACCATCGCCATTCTGGCGCGCGATGCCGAGCTGTCCGAAGAGGTTGCCGCCAAGGAGCTGCTGGAGCGGACCAATTTGAATATCGATCCAGTTCCGGGCCCGATTCAGACCGAGGTGCTGGAGCAGATCATCCCGATCTTCGAAGCCGAGAGCCAGCTCCAGCCAGGCGCTGATGTGAACAAGGCGCTGGCCGAGCTGTACAACACGACGTTTATCGAGCAGGTGGTCGCGGCCCAGGGCGCAGCTTCTGAGGCAACGCCGGCGGGATAGAGACGGGTCCGGAGTTTTGGGTCCGGGGGCCGGAGTCATTTTATTCTCCGGACTCCGGACTCAGGACCCCGGACTCGTTACGAGGGGGCAACTCGTGATCGAACGTTTGAGTCTACCGGCCGCGGAGGGGCGATCGATTTCCGTCGGTCGTCCATCGCTGCGTGGTGGCGAGCTGCTAAAGCGCATCGGCCTGGCGGCGGTGGTGCCGGTGGCGCTGCTGATCGTCTGGCAGCTGGTGGTGGAGATGGGCGTCTATAGCCGCAGCCAGCTACCGGCGCCGATCGATGTCTGGCGGGCCGGGGTGCAGCTCTGGGATGCCGATCTCTTCTGGCTCAATATCCGGGTGAGCTTCGAGCGGGTGGTGCGCGGGTTTGCCTGGGGCGCGCTGATCGCCATTCTGCTCGGGCTGGTGGTTGGCCTCTGGTCGGTCGCGCGCAAGATTATCGATCCGGCCATGCAGGCGTTCCGCACCATTCCGTCGCTGGCCTGGGTGCCGCTGTTCGTCCTCTGGTTGGGCATCGGCGAGCAGCCGAAGATCATGCTGATCGCCATCGGTGCGTTTTTTCCCATCTACGCGAATCTGGTGAGCGGGATCGAGCAGGTCGACCGCAAATTGATCGAAGCCGCCAAGGCGTATGGCTTCAAACGCCATTCGCTGGCCTGGCATGTCATTCTGCCGGCATCCGTGCCATCGCTGATGACCGGCATGCGGCTCGGTTTGGCGCAGGCGTGGCTCTTCCTGGTGGCGGCCGAGCTGATCGGCGCCTCACGCGGGCTTGGGTTCCTGCTGATCGACGGGCAGAACAGCGGCCGGGCCGATGTGATCGTGCTCAGCATCATTCTGCTGGCGGTCGTCGGCAAGCTCTGCGATTTCGGACTCGCCCTCGTCGAGCACCGTCTCCTGCGCTGGTGCGACGCCGCGGGATAGGGCGCGCAGCCCGCTATCCGGCGTCAACGACCAATTCGAACAACACAGCGGCGAGGTGCGCGCTACGCTGTCCGGATCAGAGACAATAAGTGATGAGTCGTCATATCACTTGCGTTTCCGGAGCATGTGCGAAACAATGTTAAGGAATCGCTGCGTAGATAGATCGATGAACCGACTGCGTCCATGCTCGTCTCGCCCTACGTCTGCTCACTCGATGGCGGATCCCATCTCACCGAACGGATCGGCGGGAAGGCTGCCAGTCTGAGCCGATTGCGCGCGCTGGAGGCGCCGGTGCCGGCGGCGTTCGCGGTCACGACCGAGGCGTACCGATTGCATGCCCGGCAGCTCGGTATCCCCGACCGCGCCAGCATGGTGAGCGATGCGGAGCTCCCCATCATCCGGGAGCGCATAACCGCTGCTCCAATTCCCCTCGAAATCGCCGGCGCGATTGCCGCCGAGCTCGCCGGGATCGGCGCCGGCGCTGTCCTGGCGGTCCGGTCTTCGGCCACCACGGAAGACTCCCCGGCGTTTTCGTTCGCGGGTTTGCACGATACCGCGCTGGCGGTCGAGAACCGTCCTGATGCGGTCGAAGCTGCCATCAAGCGCTGTTGGGCCTCACTCTGGAGTGAGCGAAGTGTCGACTACCGCCGGCGCGGCGGCGCGGCGCTCGATACGGCGGCGATGGCGGTGGTGGTGCAGCAGCTGGTGCGCTCCGATGTGTCGTTCGTCGCCTTTTCCGTCGATCCGATCAATCTCTGCGCTCCGCGCATCATCATCTCCGCCTCCTATGGTCTGGGCGAGGCGATCGTCGCCGGATTGGTGGTGCCGGACTACATCGTGCTCAGCCCTGATGGCGAGATCGAGGATTATCAGATCGGCTCCAAGGAGACGATGGTCATCGCCGCCGCCGATGGCGTAGGAGTGGCCGAGGTCAAGGTTCCCCGATTCATGGCCGCGCAGCCGGCCCTTTCCCATGAGCATGCTCGCCAGATCGGCCGCATGATCACCCAGCTCGAGCGGCAGTTTGGACGACCACTCGATATCGAAGGAGGTATTGCCGATGGCGCCGTCGTTCTCTTCCAGGCCCGCCCCATCACCACCTGTTCCGCGCACGTTTGACCCACGGCTCGTTGCTTGCATTTCACCCATTCATTGAGCTCAGGAGCACCGCAGCATGACCTCATCCAACATTGCCCCGGCGGTCGATCCCCGCTATGCGCTCGACGATCCGGCCGACCAGAACCGAACATTCATGCTCGACCCGATGCACTTTCCGGGCCCCGTCTCGCCGCTCTTCCAGTCAGTACATCCCCTGGCGTTCGGGTATGGCTATCGCACCGCGGCGCACGAGATCGGGGCTCCTATCGTTGACTTCCAGCATCGCTATCGCAATAACTACCAGTATGAGTGCCTCATTCCCGCCATACCGGGATCGGACGAAGAGGCCCGCGAGCTGAACGAGCGAGCCGAAGCCGGCTTGCGGCTGGCAGTGGAGCAAATGGGCCAGCGCTGGCAGGATGAGCACCTGCCCCGTTTGCGCGAGCTGCTGGCCTCCCTCGCCGAAGCCCGCGAGCTCGACCCGGCCGCTCCCCTCGATCCCTCTCGGGTGGATGCCCTGCTCGCGATCTGCCGCGAGGCCTGGACGATCCATTTCCGGATCGCATTTCCGATGCTGGTGAGCATCCAGCTCTTCGACGAGTTCCTGGCCGACGTCGCGGGTCCGGAGGTCGATGCGCACCTCATGCTCACCGGAGCGCAAACGAAAAGTGTGGCGAATGGGATTGCCATTACCGATCTCGCCGCCGCGGCGCGCGAGCTGGGGGTGGCCTCGCTGGTGCTGGAAACACCGCCCTCCGAGCTCGCCTCCGCCTTGCAAGCAACCCCCGGAGGGCAGGAGCTGCTCGATCGGATCGACGCCTACCTGGCCGAGTACGGGTTGACGCAAAGCATGTTCGACTTCGTGCTCCCCACCTGGCTGGAGGATCCGGCCCCGCTCTACGCCACCCTGCGCTCGTATCTCGAAACTGGTGGTGACAACCGGGTCGCGCGGGCCGAGCAGGCCCGGCGCGCCGAGGAAGCCATTGCCGCGACGCGGGAGCGGCTGGCAAGCTATCCGGAGCCGATGCGCCAGCAGTTCGAAGCCCTGCTCGCAATGGGACGCGAAGGCAGCTTCTTGCAGGAAGAGCACAATTTCTATATCGATCAACAGACCCTGAGCGCGGTGCGGCTCGCATTCCTGGCCCTCGGTCGTCAACTGGCGTACCACGGCTTGCTCGATCATGCCGGCCAGATCTTCTTCCTGCATGTCGACGAGGTCCGGGCGCTTCTGGCCGGCGAGCGGTTCGAAGCGCGCGCCATCGTAGCCGAGCGATGCGCGTCCTACGAAGCCTCCTGGCAGGAGGTGCCTCCACCCTTTATCGGCGCCCCTCCCGCCGGGCCGCCGCCTGATAATCCGGTGACCCGAGCGATGAGCCGGTTCTTCGGTTGGGCGCCACCCGCCTCGGACGATTCCGGCCCATTGCGTGGCTATGCCGGTTCGCGGGGTCAGATCTCCGCCCCGGCCTTTGTTGCCCGTTCCCTGGACGAGGCAGCCGCGATTCCGGTTGGGCACGTTCTGGTCACGGTTACCACGAGCCCGTCCTGGACTCCACTCTTCGGGGTCGCGTCGGCGGTCGTTACCGAAACGGGCGGCCCCCTGAGCCACTGCGCCATCGTTGCGCGGGAATATGGCATCCCGGCGGTGGTCGGCGTGCGCGGCGTGACGAGCCGCATCGAGACCGGGCAACTGATCCAGGTCGATGGAACCGCCGGTGAGGTAACGCTGTTCTCCTGATGGGAAAGGCAACCGTCGACCGGATAGAACCCCAGGAGACAACCAGCGCTCCCACCTCGGAGCGCTGGTTGCTGCTGGCGATCGGGTTGGGCACCACCCTGGCGCCGCTCAACTCCACCATGATCGCGGTTGCGCTGCCGAATGTTCAGGAAGATCTCGGTGTATCGGTCTCGCAGACTGCCTGGCTGATCACACTCTATCTGGTCGCGATGGCGGTCGGGCAACCGATCGGCGGGCGCATCGGCGATCTCTTCGGACGGCGGCGAGTCTATCTGCTCGGGCTGCTCTGGTTCGGGCTCGCCTCGGCGGCGTGCGCGCTCGCGCCGAATCTGGCCGTCCTGGTCCTTTTTCGCACGATGCAGGCCGTGGCCGGGGCGCTGACCTTTCCGAACGGTGCGGCCATGGTGCGCCAGGCGATCCCGCGTGAGCGACGGGCGACGGCCTTCGGGGTGGTCGGCATGATGACGGCCATGGCCGCCGCCATTGGCCCGCCGGTGGGCGGGGTGCTGGTGCATGCCTTCGATTGGCGCGCGATCTTTTGGGTGAATGTGCCGATCGTTGCGCTGGCGCTCTGGTTGAATGCGCGGGCGCTTCCCGCCACGCCGGCAGCAGCGTCCGGCCGTAGCGCGTTCGACTGGGTGGGCTCGCTGCTGTTCGGACTCGCGCTGGCCGCCTTCATCGCCATCCCGACCATGATCCGGTTGGACCGATTCGTACTCGCCTTCGCCGCGCTGGCGGCATCGCTGGTGCTGGGTGGCCTCTTCATCCGTTGGGAGCTGCGCCGGGCGCATCCGGTGGTGGAGATGCGGCTCTTCGCCGAATCCGCGTTTTCGGCGTCGTGCGCCTCGATCGCGCTGAGCAATTTCGTGATGTACACCACCTTGCTGGCGCTGCCGTTGTTCATGGACCATGTGCGCGGCGACAACGAGCGCACGATCGGCCTGACCCTGGCGGCCATGTCCGCGCTGTCGGCGATCTGGGGATTGCTGGGTGGACGCATCAGCGACCAGCGAGGTCGCTGGCTGCCGGCGGTCGCTGGCGCGTTCGGGCTGCTACTCGGTATCGGGATGCTCGCCGGCGTGCTGGACGCCGCGCGGCTTTGGCCGATCGGGCTCGCGCTGGCCGTGATGGGCATTGGCCTGGGCGTGCAGAGCGCGCCGGTGCAAACCTCGGCGGTGGAAGCCGCGCCGATGGACAAGACCGGCGCGGCGGCCGGGGTCTATTCGACCTCGCGCTATTTGGGGAGCGTGGCTGGGGCGACCGTGCTGGCGATCGTCTTCGCGTCCGATCCCGTTCCCGGCGATACCGGCCGCTTCCAGCTTCTCTTCGCCGGTCTCGCACTGGCAGCGCTTGCCGGAATCATCGCCAATAGCCAGATCGCTCCCCGCCGCCCGTAACGCTGGGTGATGTCCGCACTACGATCGTAGCGCGGGGACGCTGTGCCCTGCGATCGGCCGCAGGTCGATAACGGACGTGCCCTCCAGGCATTGCGAGGGTAGCAACTCATTCGAGTGGCGCTGGAGATCCAGCTATCCGTCGTTCTTTTGGCTTCCGGCCCGACTGGCAACTGGCGACGCGATCGTGCCCATCTTGGTCACTCCGTCCAGGAGCGCCGAGTAAGGCGCGATATCGCCATCGAAACTGGTGGCTGGCATCGCCAGCGAAAGCCCGACCCCCAGATCGCCTTCGAGCCGCCGCACCTCGCCATACCGAAATTGCGTAAACCCGTCCACATCCTCTCCGGCCAGGTTGCCGTTTTGGGCCAGCCAGGCGCGTTCGGCGGTTTCGCCCTCGATGGGATTGCCATCGCCGTCGTTGGCCGTCATACCGGGTACAAAGGCGGGCGCGCCAGAATCAGGCCCGTCGATCATGAACCCGACGATATCGCTCAGCGGGGTATCGCCCGGTCGCGTAATGACGATAGTGGCGGTGGCATCGCCGTTTTTCAGCATCACCATGTCGAACGCGCCCGCTTCCGATCCGGTCGTTTCCAGAGACCAGGTGTCCGGCCAGGTGATCTGGTAGCCGAATTGCTCGCTCACATACGTGGTGCTGGTCGGGGTTTGGGCGCTACCGATCAGGGGATAGGCGAATGCGGTCAGCAATGTGGTGAGAACAATTGTCAGATTCCGAACAGTGCGTGAGCGGACGAACGTCATGTGATCTCCCATGGAAGCACGCGGCCGGAGGGTTTCCGGCCGCGTGTTCGCGAATCTTGTTCTCTAGCCTGACCGCATCTCCCCAGGAGGGAAGCGCGGATCGTCAGGCGCAGAGCTGCCAGATGCCTGTCTTACTGGAACGCGCGATGCTCTCGGCTTGTTCCAGCCAGGCGCCAAAGCGTGCGGCTTCCGGCAGGTCGCCTTCGAACGCCAACCCGTTGGCGATCAGGCGTTCATTGAGCAAACTCCAGCCCTGGTCATCTTCCAACCAGACATAGTAGGTATCGGGTTCCGTGATGGCAGGATCGGTTTCCAACCAGACCGGACCAGAGCCAAATTCGAGCGAGAAGTCGACCGTGTCTCCGACGATCGGCGTACACCCGGCCTGCTCCGTGAAGTCGATCCCCGCGAGATGAATCGGGACCTCGCCATTGCCAGTGTCGACCAGGAATCCAGGCTGCCCGCTGCCATCGTCTGGCACCGAGCGCAATGTTCCGGAAACAAGCTGCGGCGGCGCCTCGATCGTGGAAAGATCGGTGACGTCCAGTTGGCGGCCAACCGCGTCCGCCAGCGGGAGCTGCATACCGTCCAGTTCCAGAATGAACTCGCTTTCGGACAGGGGAACGGAATAAACGAGCGCCAGGCGCGCGCCGCTACCGGCGGGAATCGTCACGCTGCTGCCATCCGCGGGCTCCAGACCCAACGCGGCCGCGGCGGATTGCGTGCCGGTCAGCTCGGGTGATATGGGACCGGCCGCGGTTGCGAGCGTCACCGTGGCAACATCGAGGGTCGCGTCAGCCGCAGACCAGTTGGTGACATCGGCATAGACCACCACCCACTGGCTGCCATCGACAAATCCCAGACCGAGATAATCGATGGTCTCACCCCGATCGACCGCGCGTGCCGCAATGCGCCAGGGACCGGCCGCAAACGCAGGGGCGGATTCACCCGCTCCAGCCGGAGACGCCGGTATCGTTGGCTGGGCAGGAGCCGTCGGGGCGGCCGGAACCGTTGGCGCCAGCGTGGTGGTCGGGACCTCGGTCGCGATGGGCGGTCCCGGCGCTTCGGTCACCAGCGCCGTGTCGGCCAGATCCTTCCAGGTTTGCAGGAAACTCTCGTCGTAGTAGTAGGACGCCGCGCTGGCGCTCATGAGCAAGACGACGCCGCCGGATAGCGTGCGAATATCGAAGTACTGCACGAAATCGACCGAGGTTCCATCAGGAAGCTGCTGGGTGGCGGAGATGACCGACCATGCGCGCGTTTCGTCTCCCCCTCCCAGTGGTACGCCCTGGGCATCGAGCACCGGTTGCACATTCGTGACTCCGGTGTCCAGGGTGCCGAGCACGACATCCAGGATCTCTGGAGCGCTTGCGCTCGGGATGAAATTGAAGGAAAAGACCGCCTGAGATGTACCATCGGACAGAATGATCGTATCTGCCCCTGCCTCTGGAACCTCCTCCACGAAGAACCACGGTTCACTCCATTGGAGCTGATAACCGAAGGTGGGGCTGGTGTAGACCGTCCCGTTTACGTTGCCCTGGGCGACGGCTGTCCAGGGTGCTGTGCCAATGGAACAGAGCGCGAGCACGGTCACCATGACCGCGCGGATGCAGAGCCTCATCGAACCCTCCTTCCGTACGCCTCGCCAGACAGTGGCGATTCCTTACATCATGGAGTACGTAGGAATGAATTGCATCCGCAATTCGCTGTAGTTTCATCGTGAGAAAAGCGCCAATCGGCCTTGGCTGTCCGGAGAAATGGTCCAAAATCGTGTCAAACTGTTTCAGCGGACGACAAGGAATGCCTGCTGAAAGTTGCCAGGGTGGCGGCGCGATGTCAGAGTTAGAGCCCTGTCCATCCTCCCCAGGATCGACGATTCACCGTTTCGAAGAAAGGCTGGCTATGAAACGATTCGTCTTTGCCCCGTTGCTTGCACTCATGCTGAGCGTGCTGGCGCTCAGCGTACCGGTGGCCGCGCAGGACGCCACCCCGATCTCACCGGATCCATCGCTCTGCACGCTGACACCGCCGTCCTACGAGGAAGTCGCTATGTATGCTGCCAGCCCGGCGGCGGAAATCGCTTCGCCAGCGGCCACTCCGTCCGTCGAGCTGCCAGCCGGCGATCCGGTCGACGATGCCACCCGCGATGCAGTCGAGCAATCCATGATCGTCAATGTCGCCTGCCTGAACACCGGCAACACTCTGTTGACCATGGCCGCCTATACCGATGAGGCGCTTGGCCGCCTCATCGGCGGCGCCGGCGCGGTCGACCAGGAGCTCTACGACTCGCTGGCGACGCCCAAGGCGATTGCCGAAGACGAACGCACGGTCATCACCGAATTCCAGGATATGGTTCTGCTGCCGGACGGTCGCGTGGCGGTGATCATCGTGGGTGACAACCAGGCCGACGATTCGTCCGGCGAGGGTCCGACCTTGTTCTACCTGAAGGAAGTCGACGGGCACTGGTACATCGACGATTACACGAACCCGGACGACTAATCTGGCGTTATCCTCGATGACGTTCAGCACCGGGGGCGGTCCAAGCGGACCGCCCCCGGTCACATGTACCCTGGAGTCCCGGGCCCGGAGCAGCGCGGAACATCTGACACGAAATGGCACAGCGGCGCCCCTGCACGACGCGCGCCTCCGAACTCCGAACTCCCGTCGGGTACCATTGCAGCCATCGGTTCGCAAATAGTCGCTTTTTCGCTCGAATGTCGCCGGAGGCCTCGCACATGCGTCGATTCCATCGCTTTGGCACGTTGCTCGTTGCCCTGCTGCTCGCGCTCACAAGCGCCTCCGCCGCGCTGGCGCAATCGCCGGTTGGCAGCCCAGTTAGCAGCCCGGCTGCCAGCCCGGTTGGCAGTCCCACCGCGGCTACGCACGGTGTCCAAATCGCCGATATGGATCTCTCGGTCGATCCGGCGCAGGATTTCTATCAGTACGCCAACGGCGGTTGGCTGGCCCGCACCGAGATTCCGGGTGACTCTTCGTCGTTTGGCGTCTTCGATGCACTCTCCGAGCTGACCGATCGGCAGCAGTTCGCCCAGCTCGACAAGCTGTTGCAAGACAACACCCTGCAGGACGGCTCAGACCAATGGAAAGCGGTCGAGTTCTACAAACAGGGGATCGATCTGGAGGCCCGCAATGCGGCCGGCATCGGCCCGCTGCAACCCCAGCTCGATGTGATCGCGTCCATCATCTCGCTCGAAGACATGCATCAGAAGATGGCGACCAGCGACTTCGCCGGCATCCCCGATTTCTTCAATGTCGGCCCCGGCGCGGATGCCGCCGATAGCTCCATGACCACCGCCTGGCTGGCCGGTCCGGCGCTGGGACTGCCCGATGTGACGTATTACACCGAGGATTCGGAAAGCAACATTGCCGCGCGCGAAGCCTACCAGGCCGCCGCCGCTCAGCTCTTCATGCTGACCGGCATGTCCGAAGCCGATGCCACCGCCGCCGCGCAGGCCGCCTACGATTTCGAAGCGTCATTGGCCGCTGACATGATCACCCCGATCGAGGCGCAGGACGTGGCGAACTACTATCACCCGACCACCCTCGACGATATGCAAACCCTCTATCCCGCGCTCGACTGGCAACAGTACCTGACCACCGCGGGCGCCACAGTCGACGGCTCGTCCACCCTCGTCGACACCGAAGTGCGCCTGATGGAAAACCTGGCCGCTCTCCTGGGAGCCACCGATCTGCAAACGATCAAGGACTACCTGTCGCTGCAGGTGATGATGAATGGCTCGCCCTATCTGAGCCAGGATGTGCGCGATATCCGCTTCGGCTTCCAGCAGGTGCTCTACGGCGTGGCGGAGCAGCGCACCGTCGAGGAATACACCCTTACTGCTGTGAACACCCTGCTGCCCGATGCCATGGGCCAGCTCTACGTATCCGACTACTTCTCCCCGCAGGCCAAGGCCGACATCGAGGCGCTGGTTGCCAATCTGATCGCCGCGTTCCGGGTGCGGATCCAGAACAACACCTGGATGAGCGACGAAACCAAAGCCAAGGCGCTCGAGAAGCTCGATGGCATGAAGGTCAAAGTCGGCTATCCCGACAAATGGGAGACCTACGAGAACTACACCGTTGGCGATTCGTATTACGCGACGGTCAATGACTCACTGATCGCCCAGGCCCAGCACGAAATGGCCAAATACGGCCAACCGGTCGACCGGAGCGAGTGGTGGATGTCGCCGCAGACGGTGAATGCCGGCTACGATCCCTCGAACAACGACATCACCTTCCCGGCCGCTATTCTGCAACCACCCTTCTACGATCCGGATGCCGACCCCGCCTCCAACTACGGTGCCATCGGCTATGTGATCGGTCACGAGATCACCCATGGCTTCGATCTTCAGGGTTCGCAGTTCGACAAGGACGGCAACTACAGCAACTGGTGGACCGACGAAGATCTGGCCAACTTCCAGAAGCTCAACGATGAGGTAGTGGCCGAGTACAACAAGATCGAGGTGCTGCCTGGCGTCTTCGTCGATGGCCAGTTGACCGTCACCGAGAATGTCGCCGATATGGGCGGTCTGCAAACCGCATGGGATGCCTTGCAGCTGGCGCTGCAGCAGAACGGCGACCCGGGCGAGATCGACGGTCTCAGCCAGGCGCAGCGTTTCTTCATCGCCGCTGCCCAGACCTGGCGTGAAAAGATTCGGCCGGAATACCTGCAAACCCTGGTGCAGTCCGATCCGCACGGGCCCGCGATCGCACGGGCGACCGTGCCGTCGGAAAACATGGACGCCTTCTACGAGGCGTTCCCGGAGATCCAACCAGGCAGTCCGGAGTACATCGCGCCCGAAGACCGGATCGTGATCTGGTAG
>DASTFJ010000107.1:0-5725 GCA_035708745.1 Thermomicrobiales bacterium
CGGTCTCTCCGAGGCGGATGCGGCGGTGCTCATCGCCTTGTTGGACACGCCGGAGGCGCAGCTCCATACGTTCGAGCTACGGTGCGGGCTCGCCTGGGAGAAGAGCCGGTTGTCGCACCAGCTCCGGCGGATGGAGGCGCGAGGATTGATCGAGCGCTCGGTCTGCCCGGACGATGCGCGCAGCTTGCTGATCTGGTTGACCGCTGAAGGCAACGCCCGGGCGCTTGCCGCCCGCGAGGTGTTGGGATGTGCGATCCGCCAGTCGCTGGACGACGTGCTGACTGGCGAGCAGCTCGCGCTGCTCGGCGTCATGACCGATGTGATCGTCCAGCATCTCGAACGAGCGCACGCCACCACGGATTGACGCGCGTCGCCGCAGCACTCACACAGGTGTGTTCGTCGGTGTATCGGTCGGAGTGTTCGTCGGTATCTCCGGCGTATTGGTCGGCGTATCCGTTGGCGTGTTCGTTGGTATCACCGGGGTATTGGTCGGCGTGTCCGTTGGCGTATTCGTTGGTATCACCGGCGTATTGGTCGGTGTATCAGTTGGCGTGTTCGTTGGTATCACCGGGGTATTGGTCGGCGTATTCGTTGGGGTTTTGGTCGGGGTGTCAGTTGGAGTGTTGGTCGGCGTAAATGTTGGTGTGTTCGTAGGCGTAATGGTCGGGAAGAAGGGCGGCCCGCTATATCCGCGCCGCGCCGATTCGGCATGGTCGAACGCGATTTCAGCGACCGTCGCCGCGCCAACGGCGAGCAGCGCTCCTTTGAGCAACAAACGGCGGGATGCTTTCACGCCCCTGGATGGAGAAGAATCGAGCCGAGGATCGGACATGGGAAGCTCCTCGATGAAGGCAGGAACGAACGACAGAACTTCGACCGTTGTGTTCGGATCCGTTTTCGATGCTGACCTCGAGCGCCTGACTTTGCTGGGACATCCCCGCGGGAACACCAACTGATCGAAAGGCACCACTCAGCCAGACATGCTTTTTTTATGTTATCCCCAGTGTATCAGGCAACAGGAGATTTATCAGCCAGGCCGACCTACATTGGCAGGGGTAATTGCCGGAGGTTGATTCCGACCTTCGCTTGACCCGAAACGCCCCGGTACGAAGGGCATGGCGGCCCTTCGCTATGATCGCTGGGGAGAGACTCGCTGCTGTGAGGAGATTCCTTCGACTTCGCTCGGGATGATGGAGGGGGAGGGAGCCACGTCTCGACTATTCTGCACCTCGCTCTAACACTGGGAAATGTCCCCACCATCGACTGATCCTACACGCGGTTGCGCAGGCGCGGGTTGGCGAGCTCGTCGAGACCGACGGCGGTGAGGAAGAGCCCAGTGAAGAGGACCGCGATGATGACGATGGGCGGGACCCACCACCACCACCAGCCGTTGATGATGGCGGCGTTGTAATTGACCCAGTAGAGGGTCATCCCGAGGGTAGGGGCTTCGAAGGGACCGAGACCCAGCATTTCCAGCCCGATGGCTGCCAGCACCGCGGCGGAGATCGAGCCGACCAGTCCAGCGACCAAATAGGGCAGCAGATTGGGCAAGAGCTCCTTGTAGATCACCTCGCGCCCGGTCATGCCGGAGAGCTTGGCGATCTGCACATACCCGCGTTCCTTCAGGGTCATCACCTGGGCGCGCACGATGCGGGCTGGATAGAGCCAGGCGAGGCACGATATGGCGAAGGTCATCTGGTTGACGGTCATGCCGCTGCTGTTGCGCATGGCGAGCACGACCAGGATGAGCAACGCGGGAATGGTGAGCCCGACATCGATGATCACCCGCAGCACCGCATCGACCGGTCCGCCGTAATACCCGGCGACGAACCCGACGAGGGCGCCAACGACCAGACCGACTACCCCGGCGATCAATCCGAGGCGAAGCGTGAGCGGGGTGCCTTCGACCATGACGGCGTAGAGATTGCGTCCTTGCTTGTCACTGCCGAACGGCAGGGCCCGCGAGGGTGAATCGAGACTCCCGGCCGACATAGGGGCCGCATCGCCAACATCGACCGTCAAGTGACCGATGACGACGAAAAGCGCCAGCGCCCCCAGCAAACCAAGCCCGACCAGCAAGGATCGGTTGCGCTTGAGATATCCCCAGGTGCGGCTCACGCGGCCGGCCTGAACGGGAACGACAACGGGTGCAGTGGTGGGAGCGGTCTGCTGACCGAGTGCCAGACTCACGGATTACGCCTTTGTATAGGTAATGCGCGGATCGATCAGAGGATAGATCAAGTCGAGAATCAGAGTTGCCAGGGCGATAGACAGAATCAGGAAAAAGACGATTCCCTGGATGAGGGTGTAGTCGGAACCGCGGATGGCGTTGAAGAGGGTGCTGCCGATGCCGGGATAGGAAAAGATCACTTCCACCAGCACGGTGCCAGCAATGATCTGGCCGAGCACCAGCGCCAGCGCGGTGGCCTGGGGCAACAACGCATTGCGCACGGAATAGCGCATGAAGATGGTGCGGTTCTTGAGACCCTTGGCGTCGGCGAAGGTGACGTAGTCCTCGCCGGTGGTGGTGATGATGACCGAGCGCATGGTGAGCGCCCATCCGCCGATCGAGACCAGGATGATGGATAGCGCCGGCAGGATCGAGTGTTTCAGCACATTCCAGGCGAAATCGAAACTCCAGTCAGGGAAGGTGCCGGCATAGAAGCCGCCGGTGGTGGGAAACCAGGGAAAGCGGAAGGCAAAGAGATAGAGCAGAATCAGACCGAGCAGGAAAAAGGGAATCGCATTGAGCGAGAGCAGGGGCGGCATCACGAATTCGAGGAATTTCGGCGAGCGCGGCCAGCCCATGAAAGCGCCCAGGATGCTCCCGATGATCCAGGAGAGGAAGGTGGTGGTGATCAGCAGGCCCATGGTCCAGGGGAGTGCATGACCGATGATGTCGATCACCCGAGTTGGATAATTGATGATCGAGTAATTGAAATCGAAATGGAGCAGCGCCCAAAGATAGTTGAGGTATTGCTTCCACATGGGGGTATCGAGCCCGAATTTGTGGTTGTACTCGGCGACCATGGCGTCCATGCCGCCCTGGACGCCTCCACCGGATGCGGCGTTTTGCATGATCTTTTGCCGGACCGGATCGCCCCCACCGAACCGGGGAAGGAAGAAGTTCACGGTTGCCGCGAGCCAGACGACGAGGAGGAACATGCCGACGCGCCTGAGGAAATAAGAGAGGGTCATAACTGGTTACCTACGAGTTAGCATGCAGCACGCGGCACGCAGAATGTTTTGGCAGTCAGCAATCAGGGGTCAGCACTGGACAGGAGAGGGCAGAGGCGCCCTCCGCTACGATCGTCTCGGCGCTCAGGGCCGGAGCAATTCGCTCCCGCCCTGAACGCATCCGAGCTACGAGGCGGCGGCCGCCGAAAGGCGGTGCATGACCATCTGGAAGGTCAGGTGGAAATGGGCCGGGTTGATGTACGGGTCGTCCTGGGTCGGCCAGCCGGTCCAATAGGTCTCGTTCATCGGCAGGCGGTGGATACCCTGGGAGATCTGGATGTCGGGATAGCCGGCCAACCAGAGCTCGATGCCCTGATTCCAGATATCCATGACCTTGTCGGTCTCGGTCGGGCTGATGGCATAGAGCTGGTCGGTCAGTTTGTCCCACTCGTCATTCTTCCAGAGTGAGAAGTTGGCGAGGTGACCGCCGGGAATCTCGGTCGATGCGCTTTGGTAGAGGCGCATCGAATAGTAGATATCCGAGCTGTAACTGCCGCCGTGTCCGAAAAGCGCGCCGACGTATTCGCCTGCGCCAAAGTTCACGAAGAAGTCAGGCGGCTCGGAGTAGGTGGCATCGATGCCATTCTGCTTGAGCTGCTCGACGATGACCGGACCGACCGACGTGAAGTCGAAGAAGCTCTGGATATCGAGCTTGACCGCGTTGCCGTTTTCGTCCTTCCAGTTGTCGCCGTCTTTGGTCCAACCCTTGGCCGTGAGGAGCGCATCGCCCTTTTCCGGATTGTGCTCCAGGTAGGGATACTTTTCGAAGAGCGGCTGGGCGGCTTCCATGTACGGGGCCAGACCGGGATAGTCAGGCAGGAAGAGCGTGGATGGCAGGCTGGCGCCATTCCAGGCGAACTCGATTATTTGATCGCGGTCGATGTAGTAGCTGAGCGCCCAGCGGACATTGGGATCACTCCAAGGCTCGACCGTGTTGTTCACATAAAGCGAATGCGGCCACCAGTCGATATTGCCGTAGGGCACATCGCGACCGGTCCAGGTCGTGGTTTTGTCGTTCCCGCTGAAGACCGTCTCGAATGTGGTGGGCTGCAGGCCGGTGGAGATGTCGTACTGATTGGAGATGACGCCGGCGGCCAGGTTTTGCTCGCCCGGGTCGGGGAGGTAGATATAGCGCAGCGGCTCGGGGAGCTTGCCGACGCCGGCGGCATCGCCCCACCAGGAATCGAGCCGGTCGAGCACCTTTTGCTCCGGGGCCGAATAGACGACTTTCCAGGGGGCGGTGGTCACCGGGTAGCCCTTGGCCGGATCGTAGTGCGAGAAGGTGGTGAAGTCCTCGTTCTCGAAAATGTGCTTCGGTGTGATGAAGCAGCCGATGTCGAACTTGTAGGAAATGAACTCGAAGAAGCGCGGAGCCGCTTCGATGAAATCGAAGACGACGGTGGTGTCGTCGGTCGCAGTCGCTTCCTTGAGGGAGATTTGCACATCGGCGCCGAACTTGACGGCCGGGCCGACCTCGACCAGCTTGTTGAACGTCCAGGCCACGTCTTCAGCCGTGAATGGCGTGCCATCGGACCAAGTGATACCCGGCCGGGTCTTGACGGTTAGCTGCGAATAGTCATCGTTGTACTCGTAGCTTTCGGCCAGCCAGTAGGTGAAGGAGTCGGTGAAGGCGCTATAGACCGCCAGTGGCTCGTAGACCATTTGCACGGCAAGCTGGTGGTTGGCCAGTGGGAGATAGGGATTCCAGAGGAGATCACCCTCGGTGAATTTTCCCTGCGTGCCGCCGCGCACGGCGACGAGCGTGTTTTCGCGCGGGACCTCGGTCAGATCCTGCGCCATCGCCGGCAAGGCGTCTGTTGCCATGACGCTGCCGAGCACCGAGGCCGAGATTCCCAGCGCTGCGGCGCGCTTGAAAAGATCCCGGCGGTTGAGCTTGCCCGACTGGATTTCGAAGGCAAGCTGCTGCACCGCGTGCTGTTCCGACATTCGGATGTTCCTCCTTAATGCAAATTGCGCCGTTGTCCATTTGCTCCGTTGGAGTTGGCGTCACTGTAGGAGGAATTCGACTGCCGGTCAAGACGGGTCGTAAACCAGGTGCGGTTCAGATTTCCGCAAGTGCGACACCGTCGCGGACGATACTTGCCCGTTTTACACAGAATTGTCCAATTCGCTCCGATTTATCCTGTCTCTCTGTGTCTGGCCCAGAGGAATTACGGAAAAGTGAACCGCACCCCGTAAACCATTCACCGTAGGGTATGACAAGTGGTCGCGCGTCAGGGGTGCGGCGACAGGTGGCCCCGAGAGCTCGACATCCCAGCGTCGAATGCCGCATTGCGCTCCGATCACGAGGGGGCAGAGACGTCCTTTGCTACGATCGCCCCGGGTCCAAGGTTTAGTCGACCGTGAATTCGCGTTCCGAATCGATCTTGCCCGGATCGAGCTCGATTCCCATGCCGGGGCGGGTTGGGACCTTGACGACGCCGTTTTCGGGGAGGACCGGGTCCTTGAAGAAGTGCTGCAGGATCTG
>DASTFJ010000108.1:0-33897 GCA_035708745.1 Thermomicrobiales bacterium
TCGCCGTTCAGATGGCGAACCATCAGATCGACGCCCACGGTGCCCATCACCTTCGGGAACTGGGCCATGGTGCCATCGACCGAGCCGTCGATGATCGCCTGGACGACATCCGGGATCGCATCGAAACCGACCAGCACCACATCGTCGCGGCCGGCGGCCACCAGGGCCTGCAGCGCGCCGAGGATCGGCGGATCGTTCGCTCCGGCGATCGCGGCGATGTCCGGATCGGAGGTGAGAATGTTCTCCGTGATGGTGAACCCTTCGTCCTGGTTCCAGTGCGCTGACTGATCGATGACCGTGATATCGGGATAGGCGTCGAGGGCCGCGTGCAATCCTTCATTGCGAGCCTGGGCGGTCTGATTCGCCATATCGCCTTGCAGGTTGAGCACTTTGCCCTTGTTGCCGATCAGCGAGGCGATGTACTCACCCTGCTGCTTCGAGGCCGCGACATTGTCGGTCTGGATGAGCGAAACAAGCTCGCCGCCGGCGGGCGCGGTATCGACCGCGATCACGGGAATCCCGGCGCTGTTGGCAGCTTCCACGCCCTGCACGATGCCGGCGGCATCGATGGTTCCCATGATGATGCCGTCGTAGCCTTTCGTGACCGCGTCTTCCATCTGGGAGACCTGATCGGCAACCCCGGCATCATCAGGCAGGGCGATGACATCGACGGTCACGCCGTCTTCGGTTGCGCGGGCCTCGACTCCTTCCTTGAGCAGCTGCCAGAAGGCGTTGGATGGAAAGACCTGCATAAAGGCAAGCTTGTACGCGCTGCTGCCCTGCACCGGACCATAGGCGGTCATCGGATCTGCCGGCGTGCCGGCTTCCGGGGTGGCGTCCTGCGCGAAGGCAGAGCCAAATTTCATGCCGGTGGTCGCGGCGGCGGCCGCGGCGGCGGAAAGTCCGATGAATTTGCGTCGATGAAGCGTCATTGCGAAACATCCTCCTCGATGATCGAAAACCGATTCGACTTCGACGGTTCGTTACTTTGCTCGATGCGCGGCTCACCTCCCATATGGATGCGAACGCACGAGTTTTCCGCTGGTGCTGGACGAGTATAACGGCTGATTCGGGGTTGCGAACTGGCGCGACTGTGCTACAAGTCACCCGATACGAATTCGAGTGCCCTCGCGGCGGGCAGGAGCAGGAGAACGATATGCAACTGGCGACGAGAATGTCTCGCCTTGGCACCGAAACGGCGTTCGAGGTGCTGGTCCGCGCCCGGGCGCTCGAAGCGCAGGGTCGGGATGTGATCCATCTCGAAGTCGGCGAACCCGATTTCGATACCCCAGCCAACATCGTCGAAGCCGGCGCGGAAGCGTTGCGCTCCGGCTGGACGCATTATGGGCCGGCGCCTGGATTGCCACAATTGCGCGAGGCGATCGCCAACTATCTCAACAGCTCGCGCGGCACCAGCTACACCCCCGACAACATCGTGGTGACGCCCGGTGGCAAGCCGATCATGTTCTTCACGATTCTGGCGCTGCTGGAAGCCGGCGACGAGGCGATCTATCCGAATCCCGGGTTCCCGATCTACGAGTCGATGATCAATTTCACCGGCGCCAAGGCGGTGCCGTCGCCAATTCTGGAGAAGTTCGGATTCGCGCTCGATGTCAGCGAGCTGCCCGGGCTGATCACCGACAAGACCAAGCTGCTCATCATCAACAGCCCGGCGAATCCGACCGGCGGTGTGCTGAACCGCAAGGAGATCGAGGCGATTGCGGAACTCGCCGTCGCTAACGACTTGATCGTGCTGGCTGACGAGATCTATGCCGAGATTCTCTATGAGGGCGAGCATGTTTCCATCGCGACCATGCCGGGGATGAAAGAGCGCACCATCATCCTGGACGGCTTCTCCAAGACCTATGCCATGACCGGCTGGCGGCTGGGGTACGGCGCGATGCCGGAAGAGTTCGCCAAGGTCATCGGCAATCTGATGGTCAATAGCAACTCCTGCACCTCGATGGCGGTGCAAATCGCCGGGGTCGAGGCGTTGACCGGACCGCAGGACGATGTGAAGGCGATGGTGGCCGCGTTCGAGAAGCGGCGCGATCTGATGGTCGACGGCCTGAACGATATTCCAGGCGTCAGCTGCCTGCGCCCGAAAGGCGCGTTCTACGTTTTCCCGAACATTTCCGCCACCGGGCTGAAGAGCAAGGAATTCGCCGACAAGCTGTTGCAGGAGTATGGGGTCGCCGCGCTTGCGGGCACCGCCTTCGGCGAATACGGCGAAGGGTATCTGCGGTTGTCCTATGCCAATTCCGAGGAGAATCTGCAGAAGGCGCTCGATCGCATTCGCCAGATGGTCACCGACCTCGGCGTCGCGTAATTCAGCTAACACCTCGATCGAACGGCAGCCAGCCATGGCCGCTCGTTTCCGTCGTAGGCAAGTCGCCTTCGACCCAGCCGAGATCTCCGCGAGGGGCGCCTCCCTGTGGGCGCCCTTCGCGATGGCCGACCTGGAACGACAGCGTCAGAGCAGCTTGTAATAAAAAACCGTGCCGTCCAGGGAACCGTCTGCCGATTCGGCCCAGCGGGGGATGACGCCGACCTGCACCCAGCCCTGCGACTGGTAGAAGTCATTCGAGGTGTCGCCCTCGCGGGTGTCGAGATGAAGGGTGGTCCAACCGTTCTCGACGGCAAGCGCTTCGAGCCGATCCATGAGCTTGCGGCCAATGCCCAGCCGTTGGGCGTTGGGGTGGACCAGTAGCTTATTGACCTCGGCCCGGTGCCGCCCGTTCTTCTTCGGACTCCATTCGAGCTGGACCGTTCCGACGATCGCGCCATCCCGTTTGGCGACCAGGAAAACAACGTTCTCCGGTTCGATCGCGTGCAGCCAGTACGTGCGCGCGATGTCGGGTTCGAGCGGCGGCAGAAACCCAACCGACGCTCCCTGCTCCACGATGGCCACCAGCAGCTCCGATAGCTCGCCGGCATCGCGCTCTGAGAGCGACGTCAACCGCTCGATTTCGATCGTCTCTCCAGCCATCTATCCCCCGTCCCGCTTGCATGACGCCGAATCGCATGTGGCTCGCGATAATAACCGCGTGGACGCTCGAGATCGAAGGGGATGCGCATGGCATTGGAACTTCAAAAAACCCGCGTGCTGGTGACCGGAGCCGCTGGGCGGATCGGAAGCGCGTTCGTAACCGAGATGCAAGATCGCTATGACTTTCGCCTGTCCGACAAGGACGAGCGAGTGCACGATCTGTTGCCGGGCGTCGAAGCGCTGGTGCTGAACGTTGCCGATCCGGACGCCTGCCGGCACGCTGTTCAGGGGATCGATGTCGTTTTGCATCTGGCGGCCGATCCAAGCCCACAAGCGGACTATTACGATTCGCTTCGGCCAAACAACTTCGACGGGACCTACAACATCTTCCAGGCGGCCGCCGATGCCGGCTGCACCCGGGTGGTCTACGCGAGCAGCGTGCAGTCGGTGATGGGATATCCCCCGGATGACGAAACGCCAGTTGGGGCGTATTGGTGGCCAATGAACATGTACGCGGTCTCGAAATGCTATGGCGAGGCGACCGCCCGCATGTTTGCGGCAACGACTGAGCTTTCAGCTATCTGCGTGCGCATCGGCGCGTATGAGCGGCCAGGACTGGGCGAGCCGGAATGGCGGCACGAGCTCTCGGCGTATATCAGCCCACGCGATCTGAACCAGCTCTTCCGGCTTTGCATCGACGCCGAGGACATCGATTTCGCCGTGGTCCACGGCATCTCGAACAACCGGGTCAAGCGGCTCTCATTGACCGAAACCCGTGAGTTGCTGGGATATGAGCCAGTCGATGACGGATTCGAAATCTACGGGGGGTAGTTCCATAGTGGCTCTGGAACTTCGACTCCAATATTCCTGAAGTCTTTGGCATTGATCGTAAAGATCCGGGCTTCGCTCAATCTCGCTTGCGTTGCCAGGAGGGCGTCGACAAAGGCCACGCCTGGCTGCTTCCATCGCTCCAACGTTCCAGTCAGCAACTCCTGGTCGCAGTCGATTCCTGGCCAGGAGATGACTTGGCGGATGTAGTCGGCAATGTCGGGCCGAGTCATCTGCTTGCGCACCCGGCCCAGGACAAAAGTGAGTTCGTGAACGACATAGACTTCGAGTCGAACTCGTCGTTCGCCGGTCTGTACTGGCGCCAGGAACTCGCGACACTCTTCTGTGCGGTTATCCCTAAGCAAGAAGTGAACCAGTACATTCGTGTCGAGCAGGCCGTCACTCGTCATATTCTTTAGCGAGCTCGTCCGCATACGCTTCCCGAGCTTCTTGAATCTGGCGCTCGACTTCTTCGACCGTTGTCGGGGTCGGATCACCCCACCGCGCAAATATCTCGTCCATCGACATACGCTTGAGGGGTTCGAGCCGATAGGTTCCATCACCGTCGGGAACAGCGATGACGGTGTCCCCTGGCTCGAGGTTCATCGCCCTGCGCATCCGCTTCGGTAGCGTGACCTGCCCACGGCTCTGAACTGTCATGGTGACCGGTTGATAGTCGCTTTTTAGCATACTTTTTCCTCAATCACGTATCTGATTGCCCCAAGTATGCTTTACGCTGATTGGTATGTCATCCTCGACCGATCGACGTCAAGACATGTCAGGGGCTCACTTTACCCGGTATGCGCTGGCGCAAAGAAGACGAGGATGTGCAGGTCCTCCTCGATGTCGTGGAATTTGTGGGGGATGTTTTTGGCGACGAAGAGGATCGAGCCGGGTTCGGCCGGGTAGTCCTGGTCGCCGGCGGATAGGCGAGCGCGGCCGGAGACGATGTAGTAGATCTCGTCTTCGAGGTGAGGGGATTGCAGGTCCTCTCCGCCGGCGGGGAGGTTGTAGAGACCGAGGCTCATCTCGGGGACGGTCAGGAATTGCAGATAGCGGTCGTCCTGGGCCGCGTGGGCGGCTTCGACCTCGGCAACGGTGTATGCAACCGATTCCATACCTATCCTCCTCAGAACGCGCGAATCAGAACGACACCGGAGATGACGAGCGCGACCCCGATCAAGCGGCCCGGCGAAAGATCGTGGATCGGAACCCCAAACCAGCCGAACCGGTCGAGTATGAGCGCGGTGACCATCTGCCCGAGCACGACCAGCGAGAACGCAAACGCCGCGCCCAGCCGCGAGATCAACACCACGCTGATCGCGACATAAGCGGCGCCGAGCAGTCCCCCAACCCAGATCCACCACGGAGTGGAAACGGCGGAGTGCAAACTCGGCCACGGCTTTCGCTGTATAACGAAAACGAAGAACGCGAGTGAGGTCGTCGACACCGTCGTGGAGACCATGGCCGCCTGCGCGGGACTTCCCACGAAGCGGCGCAGCTCGAGATTGATGGCTGGTTGGACCGCCATGAAGAGACCCATCACCAGCGCCACCCCGATCAGGACTGCCACCATCACCTTGCTCACCTCGCCCGCTCGCTCCCGCTGGAATCGCTATTGCTCTGAATGCCCGGCAGCGTACACCCTCCAGTGGGACGCTCGAGCGGGCGCTATGCCGTGCGCGAATCCCGGGTCCCGATCACCGCGGCCGGTTCGGCGAAGAGGGCGATATGCACTGAGTAGGCCAGCTGCAAGCGCAATCGAACGTCGGCGTCGTCGAGATCGAATCCGGTCAGCTCCCGAATACGCTCGAGCCGGTAAAGCACCGTGTTGCGATGCACGCCCAGGATCGCGGCCGTTTCCTTGGGACCACAACGGCCCGCAAAGAAGGCACCGAGCGTTCGCAACAGCTCGGCTCCGTGCTGCCGGTCGTATTCGATCAGCGCCGTCAAGGCATCGTCGTGGAAGCTGCGCAGCTCCGGCAAGTCGCGGGCTGCGAAGAGCAGCCGGTAGATCCCCAGATCCTCGAAGCGGGTCACCTGGCCCGTTCCATAGAGCCGGCGCGACATGGTGAGCGCCTGCTTGGCTTCCTGGTGGGACTGGCGGATACCGGCCGTCCCCGCATGGACGACGCCAACTCCAAGGGAGATCGTGGATGGCGCGCCACCGCGCGCCTGCCGGACGAGCTCCTGCTGCAGCCGCACCGGGAAATCGGCGCCATATTCGACCAGGGCCGGATTCCACACGATCTCGATCGTGTTATGGCGAATGCGCCAAAGCACAGTCGCGTCGAGCCGGTTGAGCGCCGATTCGACCGCGTTGCGCGTTGTCTCGAAGCTGACCCGTGGTTGCGCCCCACCTCCCGAATCGAAGCGCGCCACCAGCGCGGCGTGCGGCTGATCGAGAGCATGCCCCAGCCGCCGTGCCTGCTGGATGAGCGAGATTTCGCTGCGCAGCGCACCGTCCAGGATTTCGTCGAGCACATTCAGCTCGAGCTCCTGCCGGGCGGTTGCCGCCGCATGCTCGCGCGCCAGCACGATCGCCGAGGCGGCCGCTCCGCGTGAGGCCAGGGCCCGTTCCTCCGGCGTCGCGGCCGGGCTCCCGATGAGCATGGAGAGCAGGCCAAGATTGCCGTCTCGTCCCAGGATCGGAGAAACCACGCGGTATTGCACGCCATCCCAGGGAAGCACGGTCGTGGTCGGCTCGGCCATGCTGCCGCCGGGATTGGACTTGAGCCACTCGAGCTCGAGCGGGCGCCCGGCTTCCAACAACGGCATGATCACGGTGCTGGATGGCACCTGACCGCTGGGGCTGGTCATCGCCAGCAGGCGGCCATCGCGCCCGACGATGAAGACATCCCGCTGCGCGCTCTCCGACAAGGCCGTCGTCAGATCGGCCAGCGATTCTCCCGCGATCGCCAGCTCCATCAACCGCCGGCTGGTTTCGCTCCCCCGTCGCTGGGCATCGCGGCGACGGACCGCCACCAGATGCGATGACTCGCGTTCGAGCAGCGCCAGATCGGCATCGGGCGGCAGCTGGATCAATGGGATCGAGGCCAGATTAGCGGCGGACCGCGCCGCCGCGGAGGGCCGGCCGGCAAAGCCTACCGCCGACACGCCAAAACCGGCGAGCTGCCGGATGGCGGCATCGAGGGTGAGCCGCTCATCGAGCGACGACAGGGCTTTGGGTGTCAGCAACACCAGCTCGCCGCCGCTCAAATGTCCAAAGGCCGGCGGACTGGGCCGCGGTCTGGTCGCCCAGGTTACTTCACCGGTCAGACCTAGCTCGCCGGCAACCACCGCGGTCTCGTCCGGCAATGCCTGATCGATAATCTCTCGTACGGTGATCATGGTCGATCAGGCATCGCCATAACGGCGATGCTCCCACGGTCCCACGACCGTACGGTATTCCTCCCATTCGGCCCGTTTGACGGTGAGCAGCTGGTCGGAGATATAGGAACCGAGGGCATCCTGCACCACCTGGTCCTGCGCGAAGCTTTCCAGTGCTTCTCCGAGGGTCCCCGGGAGCCGTTGGACGCCGATCCGCGCGAGTCCGGCATCGTCATACGAGCTGAACGACTCATCCAGCGGATCGGGCGGTTCTGTGCCCTGCGCAATGCCATCGAGCGCGGCCGAAAGCGCGACCGCCAGCGCCAGATAGGGGTTCGCTAACGCATCCTGGCAACGCAGCTCGATCGATGAAGCGCCGCCGGCCGGCGCCGACGGCACCCGGATCATCGAGGTCTGGCTCACATGCGCCCAATTCGCATAGCGCGGCGCGCGATGCCCGGCATTGAGCCGCTTGTAGGAATTCACGGTCGGGCAAAGCACCGCGCACATGGCGGCGGCGTGACCGATTTGGCCGCCGATGATCTGCAACGCGGCTGGGGAGAGTCCGTCGAACTCGTCACGGAGCAGATCGGCGCCGCGGTCGATCTGCCGAAATTGCTGGAACACATGGACACCTGACCCAGGGGCGTCGGTGAATGGCTTGGGCATGAATGTCGCCCGCAACCCGAGCTGCCGCGCGGCGGTGCGAATCGTCTGCCGGATGGTGATGAGTTGATCGGCCATATGCAGGGCCCCGGTCGGCCGCAGATCGATCTCTTCCTGCCCCGGGCCGGTTTCGTGATGCGCCCCACCGAGTCCCACACCGGTGGACGCCAGCGAAGAAATGATGGAATCGCGGGTACGAGAGACGGCGTCTTCCCCAAAATCGAAATAGCCGGCACTGTCGCGCTCGATGGCGAGCTGCGTCCAGTCGCCTTTGAGCAGGTAGTACTCCATCTCGATGCCGACGCGATAGTCGATACCCTCGGCGGCCGCTCGCGCGATCACCCGCTGAAGCGCGGAGCGCGGGTCGCCATCGAACGGCTGGCCGTCGCGCCGCAATACCGAGCAGCAGAGGCGCCCCCGGCGCTCTTCCGCCTGCCCGGGGGTCAACACCGCGAAGGTGGCTGGGTCGGGCGCCAGATAGAGATCGAGCTCGACACTGCGCAGACCACCGGTGAGCGCCGATCCATCGAAACGGTATCCCCGTTCCAGGGTCCGCTCGACCAGCGCCGCCGGAATGGTCAACGCCTTCGCCCCGCCGGTAATGTCGCTAAAGACCAGATCGACCAGACTTAGCTCTTCCGCGCGAACCCGGTCCACCACATCGCCGGCCGTCAGCTCGGCTCGATCGGTTCTGGTTTCCACGACACCCATACTCCAGCAATTCCTTTCAGACACATCGTTGGACCGACCGTCCAAAGTACTGGTGTGGCAGTCGACATGTCACCAGCACGCTCATCTCTATGAAACCCGGCAATCGCATTGCTGTCCGAACAGGCATTATTTACAGCGGACGATTCCGCCACACGTTGCGCTATCTTGGAACGATCAGCCGTTTTCATTCCAAATGGAGAAAATGGACGAATTGTTTTGGATGATGCGCACAAAATCCTCTTGTCATCTTACTGCATCACGTCTCTAGGAAGATAGTCTCCGCTTTCGTACACTGGGGTTACCGCTCGTGGCACCGTTCAGCCCGGCTGAGGTCGAGACTTGCTTCGGCAATGACGCCGCAGATTCCGAGATGGCCTCGTTTTTCGTTTCCTCGCGAGAACGCATTCCAAACAACTTGTGCGCCGGATACGTACCGGCCAAAACGTACCGCGGTCGTGAGTGACCGCTCTCTGTATCGGAGTGGACCCATGAAACGAACGGTCAGTGGTCAGCCCACCTTCCCGCTCTACCAGAACGCCTACGAGCACGATAGCTGCGGTGTTGGGCTGGTGGTCGATATCGAAGGGAATCCGTCCAGACGCATCGTCGAGCTGGCGTTGGGAGGGCTGGTCAATCTGACCCATCGTGGCGGCGTCGGCGCCGATGAGCGCACCGGCGACGGGGCGGGTATCCTGACGCAGCTTCCCCACGACCTCTTCATGCCCGTGTTGACCGGATTCGGATCGTCTGCCGCTCCGGGCGAATACGGCGTTGCCACCATCTTCCTGCCAAATGACGCCGAAGAAGCCTCGTCTGTGAAATCACTGGTTTCTGCCGAAGCCGGGAAGCTGGAGCTTTCGGTGCTGGGTTGGCGGTCGGTTCCGGTGGAGACGGCGGTTTTGGGGCGGATCGCCTCGGACACGCGCCCGGAGATCGAGCAGCTCTTTCTCGGCCGCCCGGACGGTCAGGACGAGGCTGCCTTCGAGCGCACCCTGATGCTCTTCCGCAAGGCAGTCGAGCGCGCGTCCGCGGATGCCGGCATGCAGGACGTTTATGTGGCGTCCTGTTCCTGCCGCACCATCATCTACAAAGGCTTCTGCCTGCCGGAAGATCTGGCGGCGTTCTATGTCGATCTGCAGCAGCCGGAGTACACCAGCGCGATCGGCCTCTTCCATCAGCGCTACAGCACCAACACGCTGCCCACCTGGGCAATGGCGCAACCGTTCCGCTATATCGCCCACAACGGCGAGATCAATACCGTTCAGGGCAATCGCACCTGGATGACCGCCCGCACCCCCGAGCTGTCGTATGCCGACGGCGTCGACGCCGAGCAGCTTCGGCCGGTCGTCAGCCTGACCGGTTCCGACTCGGCCAGCTTCGACAATGTGGTGGAGCTGCTCTCCCACGGCAGTCGATCGCTGCCGCACGCGCTGATGATGATGGTGCCGGAGCCGTGGGAGCAGCTGCCCGACATGCCGGCCGAGCGGCGCGCCTTTTACGATTTCCACGCCGGGCTCATGGAGCAGTGGGACGGCCCCGCCGCCATGGCCTTTTCGGACGGCATCATTGCGGGCGCAACGCTGGACCGCAACGGTCTGCGGCCGATGCGCTATGCGATCACCAGTGACGGTTTGCTCATTGCCGGCTCAGAAGCCGGCACGGTCGAGGTCGATCAGACGTCGATCGTCGAAAAGGGCCGGCTCGGGCCGGGTCAGATGGTGGTGGTCGATACCGCCCGCAAGACGGTGCTGCGCAATGACGACATCAAGGCCGAGGTCGCGTCCCTCGAACCCTGGCAGGATTGGCTCGCCGAGAATCGCGTCAAGCTTTCTGACGACTTCGAACGCTACAGCGACACCCCCGTCGACGACCTGGTTACCGTCCAACGCTCCTATGGCTATTCCGGTGAGGACGGCCGGCTCATCGTCAACCCTATGGCCGGCGAGGGCAAGGAGCCGACCTGGTCGATGGGCGACGACGCACCGCTGGCGGTGCTCTCCGAGCGCGTCCGGCCACTGACCGCCTTTTTCCGGCAGCGATTCGCGCAGGTCACCAACCCGCCGATCGATTCGCTGCGCGAAAAGAAGGTCATGGCGCTGGATAGCTATATCGGACCGCGAGGCAATCTGCTCGCCAGCGACCCAGGCGCTGCCCGGCTCATTCATTTGCACGGAGTCGTCCTGTCCGAAACGCAGATCGACGAGCTTTCGGCGCTCGAAAAGGGGACGCTGAAGGGCGTCAGGCTCTCCACCCTCTTTCCGATACCGGCAGAGGGCGCAGCCGAAGGTGCAGCGCTCATCGCCGCGCTCGATCAGCTCATGGAAGCCGCGGCCGAGCAGATCGCCCAGGGCGCCAGTGTGATCGTTCTCTCCGATCGGGGAGCCAACCGCGATCAGGTCGCCATTCCCATGCTCCTGGCAGTCGGCGCGTTGCATCACGAGATGATCCGGCGCGGTGTGCGCATGAAATTCGACCTTGTCTGCGAGACCGGGGAGGTCTGGGATGTCCACCAGCTAGCCTGCCTGATCGGCTATAGCGCAGCCGCGGTTCATCCCTGGCTGGCGCTGCGGGCTGCCAGCGCGTTGGCCGGCACGCGCGGACACGAAGACGCGACCGAAGCGGAGCTGCAAGCGAATTACGTCAAGATGCTCGAATACGGCATGCTCAAGGTTGCCTCGAAAATGGGCATCTCGACCACCACCGGCTACCGGGGGGCGCAGATCTTCGAAGCAATCGGCCTGTCGCAGGCGCTGGTCGATGCCTACTTCACCGGCACCCCGTCGCGCCTCGGCGGACTGGGACTGGCCGAGATCGAGCACGATCTGATTGCTCGCCACCGCGAGGCATATGCGCAGCCAATGGCGAAGCTGCCCGATCCCGGCTTCATCCGCTTCCGCAAGGACGGCGAAGCGCACGGATACAACCCGACCGCAGTGAAAGCACTGCAGGCGGCCGCTGGATCGGCGCAGCAGTCGGACTACGATGCGTATCGCGAGATCGTGAACGCGCATCCGCTGACGGCCGTGCGTGATTTGATGGCGCTGAAGCCGCTTGGCGCTCCGGTGCCGATCGAGGATGTCGAGTCGGTTGGTGAGATCGCCTCCCGTTTCGTCGTCACGGCGATGTCGCTCGGCGCACTCAGCCCCGAAGCGTACCGCGCGCTCGCCATCGGCATGAACCGGGTCGGCGGCCGCAGCAACTCGGGCGAAGGCGGCGAGGATCCGAACTGGTACGACGAGCCCGGCCCGGATGAACCGCACAGCAAGATCAAGCAAGTCGCGTCCGGGCGGTTCGGCGTCACCGCGCGCTATCTGGCGAAAGCCTCAGAGCTCGAGATCAAGATGGCGCAGGGCTCGAAACCCGGCGAGGGCGGTCAGCTGCCCGGACACAAGGTGACGGAGTTCATCGCTCGGGTCCGGCATGCCGTGCCGGGGCTGCCGCTGATCTCGCCACCGCCCCATCACGATATCTATTCGATCGAGGATCTCGCGCAGCTCATCTATGACCTGCGCCAGGTGAATCCGCGAGCGACCATCGGGGTCAAGCTAGTGGCCGAGGCCGGGGTCGGCACGATTGCGGCCGGGGTGGCCAAAGCACGCGCCGATTACATCCTGATCAGCGGGCACAGCGGCGGCACCGGCGCCAGCCCGCTAACCTCGATCAAATACGCCGGCTGCCCCTGGGAGCTCGGTCTGGCCGAAACTCAGCAAACGCTGGTGATGAACGGTCTGCGATCGCGCGTGCGACTCCGCACCGATGGCGGTATCAAGACACCGGAAGATGTGGTCATGGCGGCCATGCTCGGCGCCGAGGAATACGGGTTCGGCACCTCGGTGCTGATCGCGCTTGGGTGCGATATGGCCCGCCAGTGTCATCTGAACACCTGCCCGACCGGCATCGCCACCCAAAAGGAAGAGCTGCGCGCGAAATTCGCCGGAACGCCGGAGATGGTCGCCAACTACTTCACGTTATTGGCCGAGGGCGTGCGCGAGGTGCTGGCGGCGCTTGGCGTCCGCACGATCGATGAGATCGTCGGCCGCACGGATCTGCTTGCGCAGCGCACCGATCTGACCGGACGCGCCGAGCTGCTCGAGCTCGATTCGCTCTTCGCCGAACCGGCTGCCGAAGAGGTCCGCCGCAAGACGATGAGCATCGTTCATGAACGCAAAACGATCGACGACCGCGTGCTGGCGGCACATGGCGACGCCATCCGCGGGCACGAATCGGTGTCGGTTCACATGCCCATCACCACCAAGGACCGCACGGTTGGCGCGCAGGTGGCTGGGGTGATCGCGCTGGCGCATGGGCTCTACGAGCTCGGCGAACCGAAATACCGGGCGTCGTTCACGGGAAGCGCCGGCCAGAGCTTCGGGGCCTTCACCGTCAACGGGATGCAGCTCACCCTCACCGGGGAAGCCAACGATTATGTCGCCAAAGGGATGGCGGGTGGCACGATTGCCATCAAGCCGCGGACGGATGCCGCGTTCGACACACCACAGGTCATCGCCGGCAACACCATTCTCTATGGGGCAACGGGCGGTGAGGTCTACATCGCAGGCAAGGCAGGCGAGCGCTTCGGCGTTCGTAACAGCGGCGCCATCGCGGTGGTGGAAGGCGTGGGCGACCACGGCTGCGAGTATATGACCGGCGGCCTCGTCGCCGTTCTTGGCCCGACCGGCCGGAACTTCGGCGCCGGTATGACCAACGGCATCGCCTATGTCTACGATGCGGACGGCGGATTCGACAGGCACATCAACGGCGAGTCGGTACTGGTCGAGCGCGGTCTCAGCGCCGCGGACGAAGCCGAGCTGCGCGGCTTGATCGAGCGCCATGTCGCCTTGACTGGCAGCGCCCATGGCCAGCAATTGCTCGAGGAATGGTCCGCTACTGTCGCCGCAACCTGGAAGGTCATCCCGCGCGCAACCTTGCTGCTGCAAGTCGCAACCCCCGACCAGGTCGAAGCCCGCGGCGCCGCAGACTAATCAGACGCATCCTTGTTCTCTGATTGTCGGTTCCACGCCGGCAATCAGAGATCCATCACATAGTGAACAAATGGATAGCTCGGCTGAGACGTCACCACAAGGCGCTTGTCAACAGTGAAGAACTCGGCGCCTTCTCGCAAGGAAAGCGCAAGATAATGCGCGTCGTACGCTGCCTTGAGATTTAGTGCGCGGGCAATCTCGAAAGCAGAAACGTTGAGTGAAACGCCATCAAAGTATTTGATCGGCAGCTGATTCATCGATCGAATGATGCTCGTTGCCTCGGTTTCACTGACGAGACCTGCTGCTGCGGACCGAAATAACGCGTTCGTGACTTCGTACCGGAGCAGCGCGGGCGCGATGATCTCTACTCTGTTTGCTATGCATCGCTCCCAGAGGTCGAGCACACTCTGATGCTCAAGGGCGCTCGGATCATGCATCCTCACAATGAGGTTCGCGTCCAAACATACCCTCGAGTAGCTGGGCATCCCGTTCTTCTCTCCCTTCGTCAATGATTTTCTGCCAATCGATAGGAGGCTTTCCCGCTCGTTCGGCGGCGAATTCCTGGCCTATGCGGATGATATTCTCCAGCCATTCAGGACGCTTGTATTCTCCGGTCTGCCGCTGCCGCAGCTCCTCGTATTCCTCGATGGGGAGAATGACTAACCCGGGCTTGCCATTGCGCTCCACGATGATGGTTTCGTCGTTCTCGGTCACTCGTCGATAAATCTCGCCAAAATGTACGCGTGCCTCGGTGGCGCTGATTCGATTGGTGGGTTTTGTCAGAACACTCATTGGGCTTTTCTCCTCTGAGGTCTATTGTATCATCCATCGATTGATCGATTGATCGGAATTTGAGCTGCTACCGGTGCCCGAAGCGGCCTTTTTCGACCTCGACCCAGCGGCCCAGCTGGCCGCTGCGCTGGGCGCCGTCCATCAGCTCTTGCACCTTGAGTCCGTCGAGAAAAGAAGGAGCGACGACCTCGCCGGTGCGGATGGCGCCGATCCAGATGCGCAGGAGCAGGCCGGTCGGGCCGTACAGCGGATGGTCATTCGGGGAAACGTCGGCAGTCAAGTGTTCCGGTAGCGGCAGCTCGCCCAGCGGCTGACCGCGGCGGGCGCCGTAGAGTTTGCGGTCGCCCGTCATCATCAGCATGCCTTCGGAGCCGGAGAGGATGATCTGCTCGCCGAATTCGAATGGCGACGTCGCCGAATAGGCCACGGTGCCGATGGCCCCGTTCATGAATCGCAACATGACGGCGAAATTGTCGTCCGCACTCACCGTCCCCATCACATTCGAATCGGCCAGGCGGCGCTGCTTCACCATCGTGCCGGAAGTGCCGGCAACGGAGCGGACATCGCCGAACCACCAGCGCAGCGCGTCCAGATAATGCGAGCCAGCCGCGCCGAGCATGCCGCCGCCTTTGGTTTCGTCCATCAGCCAGTCGAACGGCGTGCCGTTTGGATCGTTCAGGGTCGAGCGATAGACCGTGATGGTGGCCGAATGCGGCTCGCCCAGCCAGCCGGAAGCGATCAGCTCCTTGGCCCGCGCGCGGGCCGGCTCGAAGCGGAATTCGTGGTTGACCATTGCCACTACGCGCTCGTGCTCTGCCAACCGCACCAGATCGCGCGCTTCGGCGACCGTGCGGGACATCGGCTTCTCGCAAAGCACGTGCTTCCCGGCCTCGATCGCGGCAAAGGCCATGGTGTGATGCAAATTGGGCGGCGAAGCGATGACCACGGCGTCGATATCCTCGTCGCGGATCAGCTCGCGGTAGTCATTGGTCGATTTGCGGATGTTGTGTCGCGCCGCGACCATGTGCGCCCGGTCGGCCCGTTTCGAGCAGACACACCCGACCTCGACGTACGGAATCGATTTCAATGCGGGAATATGCACGCTGTCGCCAAATCCGGTTCCGATGACGCCGACCCGAATGACGCCGGTCGGGATCGATCGATTGGGCAGATAGCGGCTGGCGACCATGTGAGGCTATTCGGTGGAGGCGAGCGGTCGATGCATGCGCGCTATGCTACCAGAGCGATACCGCGGAACTGGGAGAGAGCGATGCGCTACTACACGGGAACCGGTGACCAGGGCACGACCGATCTGCTCGGCGATCGCGTTGGCAAGAACGATCCGATCGTCGAGGTGCTCGGCACGCTGGACGAAGCCACCTCCAGCATCGGCAATGGGCGGGCCCACGCGACCAGCTCCGAGTTGAACGGCTGGTTGATGGGGGCCCAGCACGATCTCTATCGCATTCTCGCCGAGCTGGCGTTTACCGACGAGATCCGACCCGATTCGTATCACTTCGGCGCCGATCGAACCGCGTGGCTGGAACAGATCACCGATGAGCTCGGTTCACGGGTGGAGCTTCCGCCGCATTTCATCTTGCCGGGCGACACGATTCCCGGTGCGGCGCTGGATGTCGCGCGGACGGTCGTGCGCCGGGCCGAGCGGAGAGCGGTCGATCTGATGGCGATCGGCAAGCTCGACAATCAGGAAATCATCCGCTATCTGAACCGGCTCTCTTCGCTCCTTTTCATCGCTGCCCGCTACGAGGATCGCCTCGCCGGCATCGAATCGACCAAGGCGAAACAGGCTGGCGACAAATAGGCGCCCTCAAAGGGACGCAACGATCTGCGGCACGAGCGCCTCGATATCGGCCGGGGTCGTCGTGGCCGAATCGAACCAAAAGGTCCAAAGATCTTGCAGCGATTGTCTCGAAGCCGCTTCGAACGCGGCCCGCAGGTCGGCTGGCTCGGCGATACCGAGCCGGAACCGATCGGCATAGGCAGCCAGGGCGTCGATGAAGGCGTCGTTGCCGATCTGGTTGCGGATCGCCAGAAAACCGAGGCCGCCCTTGCCATAGGCCAGCGTGCTCAAGGGCGCGGTGGCGGGTTGATCGAAGATCGAGACATCTGCCACGGCGTCACCCGAACCGGCAAGCAAGTTCAGATAGGGCGTCACTATCCAGGCATAGAGTGAGGTTGCCGCGGCATCGGGGCCTTGCACGGCGGCCTGGGCCAACAGCGCGGTGGCGTTGGTCAAACCTTCGACCATATAGGTGTGGTCGTTCGAGTTGGCCCCGATAGCGGCGCCCCACCATTGATGGCCGATCTCATGGAAGATCGTGAAATCGAGCGTCGCCAGATTGTCGGGAGCCAGATCGAGCTGGGTCTGGTTGATGAAGAGAATCCCGGACCAGGAAACGCCGTACGCCAGCGACAGATTGGTCTCGACGATATCGAGCTCGCGGAATGGGTAGGGTCCGAACGCGTCGTTGTAAAAAGCGAGCGCGCTGACCGCGACATCCAACATGTGCCTGCCGTTGGCCTCATGCAACGGATCGACATGAACCGATATGGCAGTGTCGCCAGCTTGCCCGGAAATCACCTGCAAACGCTGAACTGCCACCATAGCGAACTCGCGCACCGGGCCGCTTTCGATGTGCACCGAGCCGTCGCGTTGCTGCGATTCTTCGCCCGATGCGATGACGTCATAGCCGGCGGGCACAGCGAGACGAACATCGTAGACCGAGGTCATCGAAAAGGTCGGATCGCCCTGGTCGGTCGGCGGTTCCAGCCGCCAACCCGTCTCGTCCCAGCCGGCCACGATGGGATACCAGTCGGCCAGCACGAATTTCCCGTTTGTCAGATCGTGATTGAGGATGCCAAAGCTGCCACCGGCGTTTTGAGGAACGACCGTGGTGAAATCGATAGAGACGGCAATCGAATTACCCGGCGCCAGCGGTCGCGGTAAATCGACAAAGAGCACCGTACCCGAATCGTCGAACCGCGGCGAGACGACAGTGCCCGCTATCGCAATCCCATCGATCGAGATTCCGCCTTCGCCGTAATAGCTCGCGTTGGGGTAGAGCCGGAATGGCAGGGCATCGATCGTCATCCCGGTTTCGTTTGGAAAGGTCACGACCATCGTGCCGCCGATCGTCGACTGGTTCTCGTCCAGGGTCAATTCGAGCTCGTAACCCGGCATCGTGCCCAGGTGCTCGGCGAAAACTTGCTGGTAATCCGGCAGCACTGGCTCGAGCTCGGCCGCCACGGGTGACGCAACCGGCGTCGCTGCCAGCGAGGAGCCGGTCCCGAGCAACACAACGACAAGGAAGAGCGCAAAGATCTCCCACCGTCGCGACGACAATTTCGTCATGTCAATCCGTTTCTGATTGCCCAGGCCGCCGCTGCCGAGCGGGTGCGCACATCGAGCTTGTGGAGGATGTTCGCCACATGGCGACTCGCGGTGCCGCTGCTGATGGACAATGCGTGCGCGATCTCGCGGTCTGTTCTGCCGTCCATGATGAGCCGCAGCACCTCCCGCTCACGCCGGGTGAGTATTGCAAGCTCACCGGATGCCGGAGCTCTTTCCGGCGGTGGAGGCGGCTCAGGGACGGACCGTTCCCCGGCGAAGGCGATGGCTTCCGCCATCGTCATGCGTTCGCCACGCGACCAGGCCGCATCGAAGGCGGGCGGCGACATGGACGCCTTTACGCGATCGAGCAGCTCGCGATGGAGTAGCCGCTCTCGATCCGGCAGCCCATAGCCGAGCCGCGCGCGTTGCGCGGCCGCCGCAGACGACAGAACGACACCGGTTTCGGCTGCTCCGGCGGCGAGCGCAATGGCGCCAACCTCCGCCAGCGAATCGGTGATGAAAGCCCGCTCGTCCCGCGCCGCCCGATTGGCGAGTGATTCCCGAGCCAGCGCCTCTGCTTCCGAATACCGGCCTTGCGCGCGGCGCATCGCGGCCAGCACGGCCAGCGCGGCGCCCAACTGCCCGGTATCGGTTTCCCGTTGGCGGTCGATCAGCCATTGCAGCCGCTCTTCGGCATGCGGTTCTCTCGATTGACGCATGTCGACCTGAGCCAACCCCACCATCGCCCAAATGAACCCCGCGCCCTGACCGGTATGAATTTCCTGGGCAATCGCTTCCTCGAACAGCGTGCGCGCGTCCGAATATCGGTCCTGCTGGTAACGCACATAACCGAGATTCACCAGCGCGACCTGCAGTGCAGACGGCTCGTCGATTCGCCGGATCGTTTCCAGCGAGCGCGTGTAGACCGTCTCGGCCCGGTCCAGATTGCCCTGGTCGTAGGCCGAATTGCCGAGCGCGATCAGGGCGCGGCCGATACTGCGATCGTCACCGGAGCGCTCGGCAACGTCCAGGCATTCCTCGGCCAGCTCCAGCGACCGGGGGTAGTTCGCCTGCATGAAGGCAATCGCCGCGCCGGCATAGAGGGCGCTCGACCGGATCTCCAGCTCGACCGGCGTCTCCAGCGCAAGCATCCGATCGCACCAGCGTGCGCCTTCGGCATGAAGTCCGCGCCAGTCCCAATAGACCCAGAGGGCGGAGATCAGCCGCATGCCGGCGCCGGTTTGCCCTGATTCGAGCGCCCATTCGAGCGCGACCCGAAAATTTGGATACTCCCGATCGAGCTGGGCGAGCCGCCGGTCGCGTTTGACCGAGCCGAGATCGAGCGTCCATTTTTCGGCCAGTCGGGTGAAATGGGTCAAATGACGGTCGCGCGCGGCCGTGACCTCGCCCGCTTCGACCAATTGTTCCATCGCGAACGCGCGGATGATCTCCAGCACCGTATATTCCGGCTGCCGCGAATCGACCGGCTGGTCGGATACCTGCACCAGACTCTTGGTCACCAACGACGACAGCGCCTCCAGCATGTCGAGCTCGGACCATGCTTCCCGTTCCGGGCCCTCGGTGACCGCTTCGATATCGGCCAGCGTGAACCCGCCTTGAAAGACACCCAGCTGGCGAAAGAGCGATTGTTCCTGGCTGGTGAGCAGGCGATAGCTCCAGGCAATCGCCGAGCGCATGGTTTGCTGCCGCTCGGGCAGGTCGCGCGGCCCGCGCACCAGCACATCGAGCTGGCGGTCGAGATTTTCCTTCAACCGTTGCGGCGGCAGCACCTTGACCCAGGACGCCGCCAGCTCGATTGCCAGCGGGATGCCGCCCAGCCGTTGCGAGATCTGGCGAATCGCTTCCCGATTCTCGTCGGTCGCCACGAATCCGTAGCTGGCCTCTCTGGCCCGCAGGAGAAAGAGCTGTTCGGCCGGGGTTTCGTCGGGGCTGTTCGATTCGGTTCGGAGTGGCCGGAGGGGGAATTCCGTTTCGCCCTGCAGTTGCAATGGCTGCCGGCTGGTTGTCAGGAGGGTGAGCGCCGGCGCCCGTTGCAAGATCTGGACGATGATGGGGCCGCAGTCGATGACCTGCTCGAGATTGTCGAGCGCCAGCAATGTCGGTTCTCCGCCGAGCCGTTCCGCTATCCGGTCGAGGGTCTCGCCAGCGTCGATATCGCGGATGCCGATCTCGGCCGCGATCGAGGCAAGCACGAGCTCGGGCTGGCGGATATGCGCCAGTGGGACGATCCAGACGCCGCCAGGGAACGATTCCGGGAGCTTTCGGGTCAGCTCGGTCACGAGGCGCGTTTTCCCAACGCCGCCCGGTCCGGTCACGGTCACCAGACGGTTGTTCGAGCGAAGAATGAGCTGTTCGAGCGCGGCGAGCTCGTCATCTCGCCCGATGAACGAAGACTGGATCGATGGAGCAGAGAACGACATGGCAGGAGGCATCCAGCAACAAGACGACGATCGACGCTTATCGAATCACTTAGCTGACCGTTCGCGGTCGTGCGAATAGTAGCCGCAACCTCCCGGCGCTCCGGCTCCGGTTTGGGACGGCGCTATCCTACCGGTCAGATGTACCGGTAACCGACAATGAGGAGACATGAACCGTGACGACGCTTCGACCGCGCAAGATCGGGCTGCAACTGCCGGAGGCCGAGCGCGTCGTGCGCTGGAGCGAGCTGCGGCAGATGGCCCAGCTCGCTGAGCAGATCGGCTTCGATTCGCTTTGGGTTGGCGATCACCTGCTCTATCTGCCCCCCGGCGCCGAACCCAAAGGCCCATGGGAAGCCTGGTCGGTACTGGCCGCGCTGGGGGAAGCCACCGAACGGGTCGAGCTTGCGCCGCTGGTCGCCTGCACGGCGTTTCACAATCCGGCCATCATCGCGAAAAAGGCCGCAACGATCGACGAGATCAGCGACGGCCGCTTGATTCTCGGGCTCGGCGCCGGTTGGAATGTGCCCGACTTCGAACCCTTCGGTTTTCCGTTCGATCACCGAGTGGGCCGGTTCGAGGAAGCGTTTACCATCATCCGCACGCTGCTGGCCAAGGGTGAAATCGACTTCCATGGGGAGTGGTACGACCTGCCCGACTGCATCCTGACCCCGAACGGTCCGCGCAAGGGGGAGCTGCCGTTGCTGATCGGCTCGATCGGCGAGCGGATGCTGCGGGCCACGCTCCCGTACGTCGATGCCTGGAATGTCTGGTTCGAGGATTTCGAGAACGATCCGCTGAAGCTGCGCGAGGTGAAAGCGCGCGTCGACCGTATTGCCGAGGAGGTCGGACGTGATCCGGCTACCCTGGGGCACAGTGTCGCGCTGCTGGTCGGCGTGCTCGGCGCCACCAGCCGCCCATCGGTGTATCCCTCGAAGGGCCAACGACCGATCACCGGCTCGACGACGGAGATCGCGGAACGGATCGACGCCTTCTACGATGAAGGCATCGACCATATCCAGATCGTGCTGACGCCAATCACGCTCGAAGCGATCGAGACCCTGGCGCCGGTGGTAGAGCAGCTCAAGAGCTGAGCCCTGAGAAAGTCAAGGGTCCAGTGTCAAGAGTGAAGTGCTGACTGCTGACTGCAAAATTCTGCGTGCTGCTACGGGTGCTCGGGGGCGCTGTCCTTGGGCGCGTAGCCGAGTAGCCGGCGGGCGTGCTCCAGATCCCAGAATTGGCGCGGATTGTCGGAAATGCCGTAGACGGTGGCCCAGGGTACGGTGGTGGCTTCCAGGCAGCAACCGATCAGCTCGGCGCAGTCGCGCTGGCTGAGCCAGGTCGAGCGCATTCGCTCGTATTTCTGCGCGTCGGTCAGATCGAGCCAGAACGATCCGTCCCTGACTCCTTCCGCAGTTGGGTCGTTGTCTCCACGTACGGAGCCAATACGGAGATTGTAGACCCGCATGCCATAGGTTTCGTGATAATAGCGGCCCAGCGCCTCTCCATAGACCTTCGATACGCCATAGAGCGAGTCGGGCCGGATCTCCGCGTGGTGGTCGTAGCTACGCGGATCGTCGAGGGCATAGATGCGCGGCGCGCCATCCAGCTCGTAGCCACCGATCGTGTGATTCGAGGAGGCAAAGACGATGCACGTCGCGCCTCCCCTCCGAGCGGCTTCATAGACGTTGTACGTGCCGATCAGGTTGTCGTGCAGCACGGCGTCCCATGGACTGTCCACGCTGATCGAGGCCGCCAGGTGCACCACTGCATCGGCTCCCTCGAACGCCGGGAGGATCGCATCGAAATCGGCGATATCGGCCACGAGGTTCGAAAACGCTGCGGGCTTGCGCGTGATCGAAACGAAGTCGTATCGCTCGCCGAGGTGCTCCCGCACCGCTCCTCCAATGACACCCGCCGCGCCGGTCAGTACTACGTTCATCGTCGCGATGTCCTTTTCTCACTCGTTCGGCGACTCGCGTATCAAGCGCCGAGCATCCAGACGTCCGCATTATTGCGCACCGGCGCATCCGGAACGGTGCGCAAGGCTTCGGCCTCTTCGTCACATGTGAGCGGATTTGCTGGGGGAAGCCACGCGCACAACCTGGGCGATAGATTCACCGAGGGTCCGGCCTCGTCCCGATCGACGGACCAATGAGACCAGCTGGCGCTGGATTCGCCGCTGGCTGATCGCGCTGGAGCTACTCCTCGAACTGAAAACGGCGGACGCCTGGCGGTCATGGACTTTCGAACGAGTGCAAACGACCCCACCCTTGCGCGCTCTGCCCGCGGATGGCGACCCCGCCGAAGAGATGAAACAGGTCAGCTCGTGAATGACTACCCAATTTACGAACGCGAGGTTGGCGACCAATACGCGACGTCGGCCTCCGGGGGGACTTGCCGAGCTACCGGCGAGGGCGGCCACATCGACATTGCCCGCACGCGGGCAAATCCCGGACGGATGGTCGTCCGGAAACTCGATCTGGGATCAGGGCACGCCTCGATCGATGGCGTCGAAATACCGGTCATGAAGAAAGGCCAGGGGATCGCCGTGGATGCTCCCGGAGGAGCATTCACGGTTTCCTTCCGCTATCGTCCCTGGCACTTCTGGGTGGGGCTGGCAGCGAGTCTCGCCAGCTCATTGCGAGTGAAACGCTCATCCTGCTGCCCGGCCGTGTGAGCATCCATCTACACTGGGGACACCTGTCGATCCCGGCAATTTCACGAAAAAACGTTCCCTCCCTGCCCGATTTCTGGGAAAACTGGCAACTCGTCACGTATAACCAAGGGCGGCAACGAAGCCTCGCTCATCGAACAAGGTCGCCGAGCCGGCCGCACGAACCACCAGGACGCACGATGCCCAGTCTTCGTCAATTCGAAAGCCGCCCCCAACGAACGGTGCGGTCGTTTACGCGGGAGTTCCTCGAAAACCTGCGGTACAACCGCGGCGTCGAGCTCTATGCGACTCCGCTCGACTACTATCAGGCGCTCGCACTGACCGTGCGCGGATACCTGATGCAGGACTGGCTGGATAGTCTGCATTCTCAATCCCGCACCGGCGCCAAGACGGTCTGCTATCTCTCGGCGGAGTATTTGCCCGGCCGCCAACTGGGCAACGCGCTCCTGAATGCCGACCTTGGCGAAATTGCGGCCGAGTCGTTACAGAAACTGGGGCTCGATCTGAAGGAGCTGGCCGAGCTCGAGGTCGAACCGGGTCTCGGCAATGGTGGACTGGGCCGGTTGGCCGCCTGTTTTCTCGATTCGCTGGCGACCCTCGACATTCCGGCCATCGGATACGGCATCCGCTATGACTATGGCATCTTCCGCCAGACCTTCGTCAACGGCTGGCAGGTCGAACAGCCCGATACCTGGACCAGCGGCTCATCCCCCTGGGAAATCGTCCATCCGCAATTCGCCAATCGGGTCGGCTTCGGGGGACACACCGAATCGTATTACGATGAAACTGGGCAATTCCAGGTACGCTGGATTCCATCGAGCCAGGTCATCGGTGTGCCGTACAACATCCTGGTGCCGGGATACCGCACCAACATGGTCAATACGCTGCGGCTCTGGCGTGCCCGCGCCACCGAGGAATTCGACCTGCGTATCTTCAATGCCGGCGACTATGCCCGCGCGGTGCAGCAGCAGATCGATTCCGAGGTCATTTCGAAAGTCCTGTACCCCAACGACCAGACGCCTCAGGGCAAGGAGCTGCGGCTGCGGCAGCAATACTTCTTCGTCGCCTGCTCGATCCAGGATGTGTTCCGTTTCCTGCCCGCCAGCTTCGATCTGCGGCAGCTCCCGAAGCGGATCGTCTTCCAGCTCAACGACACCCATCCCAGCGTCGCCGTCGCCGAGCTGATGCGTTTCCTGATGGACGAGCGGCATGTTCCCTGGATCGTTGCCTGGGATATCACCTCGAAGATGTTCGGCTATACCTGCCACACGCTCCTGCCGGAAGCGCTCGAGACCTGGCCGGTCGATATCTTCGGCAAGTTGCTCCCCCGCCATCTCGAGATCATCTACGAGATCAATCGCCGTTTCGTCGAGGACGTGCGCAAGCTCTGGCCCGGCCAGGAAGACCGGGTGGCCCGCATGAGCATCGTCGGCGACGGCGACCAACCGCATGTCCGCATGGCACATCTGGCAACGGTGGGCAGCTTTTCGGTCAACGGCGTGGCACCGCTGCAATCGCGCCTGCTGAAGGAGCGGACCCTCGAAGATTTTTCCGAGATGTGGCCGAAGAAGTTCGGCAATGTCACCAACGGCGTGACGCCACGCCGTTTCATCGGGCTCGCGAATCCGCGCCTGGCCGAGCTGATCAGCTCGAAGATCGGCGAGGACTGGATCGGCGATATTTCGCGGCTGGCCGAGATCGAGCAATACGCCAACGATCAGGATTTTCAGACCGAGTGGCATCGGATCAAGATGGCGAACAAGGCCGATCTTTCGGTTGTGCTGCATCGCATCATCGGCGTGGGGGTTTCGACCTCGTCGATCTTCGATGTGCTGGTCAAGCGCATCCATCTCTACAAGCGCCAGCTGCTCAAGGCGTTACACACCATCGTGCTCTACAACCAGTTGAAGGAAAACCCCAAGGCCGCGGGCATCCCGCGGGTCGTCATCTTTGGCGGCAAGGCGGCGCCGGGGTATGAGGCGGCCAAGCTGGTCATCAAGCTGATCAATTCGATCGCGGAGGTGATCAACCGCGATCCGTCCACCCGCGACCGGCTGACCATCGCCTTTCCCCCGAATTTCAATGTGACCCTCGCCGAAAAGATCTATGCGGCGGCGGATATCTCGGAACAAATCTCGCTGGCCGGCATGGAAGCCTCCGGCACCGGCAATATGAAATTCGCCATGAACGGGGCGCTCACCGTCGGCACGCTGGACGGCGCCAATATCGACATTCGCGAGCTGGTCGGCCCGGAGAATTTCTTTGCCTTCGGCATGACCGAGGAAGAAGTCCGCGCCCGGCGCGCGCAGGGCTACGATCCACGCGCGATCTACGAATCGACACCGGAGCTCAAGCAGGCGATCGATATGATCGCTGAAAATGTCTTCACTCCGAATGAGCGGGGTGTATTGCAACCCATCGTCGATCAGCTCATTGGGTATGATGAGTTCATGGTGCTGGCAGATTACGCTTCGTATGCGGAATGCCAGCGGAGCGCGGAAGCGGTCTACCGCGATCCGACCGCCTGGACGCGAATGTCGATCCTGAATACGGCCCGCTCGGGCTATTTCTCCTCGGATCGCAGCATTCGCGACTATGCGGATACCATCTGGCAGGTCAGCCCGATGCATATGCGCGGGCGCACCCGCAAGAGCTAGATCGCTTCGTAACCGTAGTTGCAGCCCTCTGTGGCTGCTCCAGACCTACGACAGCCACAGAGGGCTGCAACTACGCAAGAACATGGATCGGCATCATTCGATTCAAAGGGAGGAACGGTGTCCAAGGTCAGAATTGCGCGTGGAAAATTCGACGGCATTACTGCCTGCGCCAACGAAACCGGCGTCATTTCCGCCGCCGCCATGGACCAGCGTGGATCGCTGCAGAAGTCGATCGGCAAGGCGCGGGAGGATGGCAAAGCCACCGCGGACGACCTGGCCACCTTCAAAAAGGCAGTCGTCTCGATCCTGACCCCCTATGCCAGCGCGATCCTGATCGATCCGGAATTCGGTCTGCTTGCCCTGAAGGCCAAAGCGCCAGATACCGGGGTGCTGCTTGCCTACGAAAAGACCGGCTACGACGCGACGGTGAAGGGACGGCTGCCGGATCTGCTCGACGACTGGAGTGTGCGGCGGCTGGTCGATGCCGGGGCTAACGCCATCAAGATTCTGCTCTATTACGATCCCGCCGATGACGAAACGATCAATACGATCAAGCACGCCTTTATCGAGCGGGTCGGCAGCGAGTGCGTGGCGCTCGATATTCCCTTCTTCCTCGAGCCGATCACCTATCGGGACGGCGTTTCCGGACTCGACTGGGCCAAGGCCAAGCCGGAAGCAGTTACCCGCGCGATGGAAGAACTCTCCAAGGACAAATACGGGGTCGATGTCCTCAAGGTCGAGGTGCCGATCGACATGAAGTTCGTCTCGGGAACGCAGTCGTTCACCGGGGAGGAAGCCTATACCCGCGCGGATGCTCTGCGGCTTTTCAAAGAGGCATCCGAGGCGGCTACCAAGCCATTCATCTATCTCAGCGCGGGCGTCAGCAACGAGCAATTCGTCGAAACCCTGCTGCTGGCCGCCGAATCGGGCGCCGACTTCTCCGGAGTGCTCTGCGGGCGCGCCACCTGGCAGGATGGCGTGCCCATCTTCGGACGCGATGGACTCGCCGCGCTCGAGGCGTGGCTCTCGACCCAGGGAGTCGCGAACATTCAGGCGGTCAACAATGCCGTGGCTGCCGGCGCCAAACCCTGGTGGACGATCTACGGAGGCAAAGACGCGATCGAGACATTCGATCCCGTTCTCGACTAAGTAACAGGAAGGACCAACCCGCTCATGCCCGGCATCGGCATTCATGGATTCGGACGAATCGGCCGCTCGGCCATGCGCATCGCGCTGGCGAACGACCTCTTCAGCCCGGTTTCCATCTCGGATATCAAGGACCTGCCCACTCTGGCGGCGCTCTTCCAGGTCGACACCAACTACGGCGTCTTTCCGGAATCGGTGTGCGCCGAGGGAACTACGCTGAAGGTGGGCAACCGCTCGATCAAGTACATCGATTCCTCGAAGGAGCTCCCAGATTGGTCGGCTTTGGGCGTCGATCTGGTGGTCGACTGCACCGGCCGCGCCACCACCCGCGCCGGCGCGCAGGCGCATCTGGACCGCGGGGCCAAACGGGTGCTGGTGAGCGCCCCGAGCAAAACGCGCGACGATGCCGATGTCTTCCTGCTGGCCGGAATCAATATGGAGGAGTTCGACCCCGCCAAACACCAGATCGTCTCGATGGCGAGCTGCACCACCAACGCCCTCGCGCCGATGGTGAAGGTGGTGCTGGACACGTTCGGGATAAAGGAAGGGCTCTTCTCGACCATCCACGCCTACACCAACACCCAATCGCTGACCGACCAACCGATGAAGAACCGGCGCGATTCCTGGGCCGCGGCCGAGAACATCATTCCATCGTCATCGGGCGCGGCGCGGGCGCTGCAATTCATCTGGCCCGGTCTGAACATCACGGGCAAGGCCTATCGCGTACCGGTGCGCACTGGCAGCATTGCCGAGCTGAATTTGATCACCGAGAAGCCGGTGACGGTCGATGCCGCTAATGACGCCTTCCGCGAAGCGGCCGGCAAGAAGCCGCTGCAGGGGGTCATGGACGTGCTGGAAGACGAATGGGCCTCGTCACGCATCGTGGGGGACAGCCATTCCTCGATCATCGACCTGCCGATCACGCAGGTGATGGGCGATCGCTTCCTGAGTGTGGCCGCCTGGTACGACAACGAGTGGGCGTACGCGGCCCGGCTCGCCGAGGCAGCCGCGTATCTGACGAAATAGGGTGGGACGGCTCCGCGCGAATGGTTGGTTCTCAGGCACAGGAGCCCTCCCACGTTCGCACCGTTGAAACGCTGGGCTGATATCCCCTGGCAATCACCGGGATTCCGAATACGGCAATTACGTCCTGTGCAGAACGAGAGAGATTTCTCGAAATCTCGAAATGACAGAGGGGGGCCGCGCTAGTCTGCGCGGCCTTCTGTCGTCATGGCGTCGAGCGGGGTGCGTTTCGTTTCGGTAAAAGCGGAAACCGCCAGATCGAGTGGTTGTGGCTGCAACGAGCCATATGCGGGTTCGCGCGCATTGGATGCTTCCTGCGGCTGGAGATGATGCCAGATCCCGGTGCCGAGGTAGGCGGCCATGAAGAACGCCGTTCCGAGCAGCACGATGGCGGCGCCGGAGGCGATGTCGTATTCGAAGCTGACGAACATGCCGAAGAATCCGGTCGCCGCGCCGATGATCGTCGAGAGGATCAGCAGCGGACCGAACGAGTGGGTCAGCAACCGCGCGGTCGAGGGCGGGATCACAATGGCCGCGGCGATCAGCGTTACTCCAACGATATTCATCGACGCGACGATGGTCGCGGCCAGCGCCAGCGCGAAGCCGGTTTCGATCCAGCGAGTCGGCACGCCGGAAACCGCGGCGATCTCTTCGTCGAAGGTCGTGAAAAGCAGTTGCTTGTAGAAGAAGAAGATCGCCAGGCCGACCGCGATGGACACCCCGCCGATGATCATGATGTCTTCGCGGGAGACGCCCAGGATGTTGCCGAAGAGCGCCGCTTCGAAGTTGCGGGTGAAGGCGCGTTTCTTGCTGATGAGCGCGACACCGAGGGCGAAGGAGGCGGTGGTGACGATGCCGATGGCCGCGTCGGCGCCGATATTGCGCCGGCGGCCGGCCGCATTGATCAGGATGGCCGCCACGAAAGCCCACAGACCGGCGCCGATGAAGAAGCTGATGTTCATCAGATAGCCGACCACGGCGCCACCAAAGGCAGCGTGCGAAAGCCCGTGGCCGATATAGCTCATGCGGCGCAGGACGATGAAAACGCCCATCGCTCCGCAGAGAGCGCCGACCAGAGTGGCGACGATCAGCCCCTGGCGGAAGAACTCGTAATCGAGCGGGTCGGTGAAAAAGCTCATGCGACCTCCCGGGTGGAGGCGTTCCGCAGCGAGAACGGTCCATGCGAGCCCGCCTCGGTCACCAGCAGGTTGCCCGTTTCGCTATCGCGGATCACACGCATATCGGCCTCGAACGTGCGGCTCATGATCTCCCCGGTGAAGATGCGCTCGGGGGAGCCCTGCGCAACGATGCCGTGATTGACGCAAACAACCCATGGGAGATGCGCGGCCAGGCTATTGAGCTCGTGGGTCGTGATGACGATCGTGATGCCGGTGTCGTTGATCTCGGCCAACAAATGCAGGATCTCGTCGCGGGTGCGAATGTCGACACTGGCGGTCGGCTCGTCGAGAATCAGAATCTCCGGATTGGAGATCAACGCCCGCGCCAAAAAGGTGCGCTGCTGCTGACCGCCGGAAAGATCGCGGATGTGCCGCGCGGCAAGCTGGCCGATACCGAGCCGGTCGAGGATGGCGGCGACCTCGCGCTTGTCTTGCCGGGACGCCCAGGGCAACCACCCCATCTGCCGTTGCTTGCCCATCACGACGACGTTTTCGACCGTCACCGGAAAGGTCCAGTCGATCATGCCGACCTGCGGCACATATCCGACATCGACCGGAGGAGCGCCGGGAGTGACCGTGCGTCCGCTGACTTCGACGCGGCCTTCGACGCGCGGCACCAGCCCAACCATCGTGCGCAGCAGGGTCGTTTTGCCGGCGCCGCTCGGCCCGATCAATCCGACGAACTGCCCGTGCGGAATGCGCAGATCGACACCGGACAGCACATGTCCGCGTTGATATCCGCAGCTTACGTTTTCGAGCACGATGGCCGGAGATTGCATGACGATCCGCCTCACGGCGCCCAGGTATCGGCCGGGCTCACGCTATCCATCAACGACGGATCGCCTCCCAGCGCGGCTGCCATGATCTGGAGATTCTTTTTCATCATGCCGATGAAGGTATGGTCGGGATCGCCCGGATCGCCCGGAGGTTCGTCATCCCGCAGATCGTCCACGTATTCCGCTCCGGCCTCATCCGCAATCTGCTCCAGCACATCGCTGGGAAAGACTTCGGAACCGAAGATCGCCGGAAGGTTTTCCTCCTTGATCTGATCGATCAGCTCGGCCACCTCCCGCGGCGATGGCTCGGAGAAGTCCGACGGTTGGATCGCGCCGATCACGGTCATCCCGTAGTTGGGCGCGAAATAGGCCCAGGAATCGTGATAGGTCAGCAACCGCCGGTTCGCTTCCGGAATCGAATCGACCGTCGCGTGAATAGCGTCATCGAGCTCCTGCAGCGCGGCGGTATACCGGTCGAGATTGTCCTGGTAGTACCCGGTGTTGTCCGGATCGAGCTTCGAGAGCTCATCGGAGACCAGCTTGGCGTAGGTCATGGCATAGGGGACATTGGTCCACAGATGCGGGTTGGGATGCCCCTCGTCTTTCGGAAACGAGAAGTCGTAGGCGTATTGCCCCGGATCGATCGTCTTGTCCCCGAGGGTGAAGATCTCGGCGCCCTCCGCCATGGTGTTCTTGGCCAGCTCGATCGTGGGATCTTCGAGATCGAGCCCATTGGCGATCAGCACATCGGCATTCGAGAGGATTTTCGCATCGGACGGGGCCGGCTCGAAGGTGTGCGAATTGGTGCCATCGGGCACGATCCCGCGCAGGTTTATGCGGTCCCCGCCGATATTGCGCACGATCGAGCTGATCGGCGCGACGGTCGTCGCGACATTCAGCAGGCCATTGTCGGCCAGATCGTCACTCCAACCCAAATTGGGGACCGGGGTGGCCTCCTGGGCGTCAACTGAAAGCCAGCGCGCCAAACCCACCGGCGCGACCGCGACAACCGAAAGACCGAGCAGCGCTCGACGGGTGATCCTGGGGCTCATTGACATGCGGACTCTCTTGTTGTCATATTGACGCAGATGCAACTCTTTGCATCTAGCACACGATCATAGTATGCCGACACCGGCGGCAACGCAACGGCTCATCGTCCAGAACGCGCCGATCCTCGAGACGTAAAATGCAGCACGCGCCGTCGATCGACAGGATTCCCATGCTCCCGATACCGGCTTCGACTTCCGATCTCATCCATATCCTCCGCTCCGCCGATCAACGGGCGACCCCGCAGCGGCTGATGATCCTGTCGATCTTGCAGGACGCGGTGGATCACCTGACCGCCGACGAGGTTTTTCAACGACTCGGACCGATGAGCTCGGCCCTGAATCGTTCGACGGTCTATCGGACTCTGGAGCGTTTTCGGGATGCCGGGATCGTGTCGGAAACCGATCTCGGCGGGGGCGTGCGGGTGTACGAGCTGCTGGCGATGCACCGGCATCATCATCTGATCTGCCAGCGCTGCAATGGGATGATCGAAATGGACGATGCGGCGGTCGAGCCGCTGCGCAAGGCTATTCGCGAGCGGTATGGGTTCGAACCGCGCGTCGATCATCTGGCTGTCTGGGGCGTCTGCGCCGGGTGCGCCAAGACCGAGCGCGACTGATGCCCCGCTACGATTTCCAATGCCGCGACTGCGGCGCCGTGCTGGAAGTCGAGCTGCCCATCGACCAGGCATCGGCGGCCCAGATCTGCCCCGTCTGCCAGCAACCGGCCACCCGGCTCTACACCATACCGAAGCTGCTGTTCAAGTCCGACCCGCGCGATGTCACCCCGGTCTGGCATCAACATGATGGCTATGCCCACGCGCACCCCCCTCGCCGCGGTCGTCATCGCAACCCGTCAGAGGATCATTGAGCCCAGAGAAGGGTCAAGAGTCCAGGGTCAACAATCCAGTGCTGACTGCTGAAAACCTACTCCGGCCCCCGGACTCCGGACCCCGAACCCGTATCCCGCCAATCGATGCCGGCGACAACGGGAAGATGATCGGAACCGGCGTCGCGGCCGATGCCGGCGCTGCGAGCGATGAAGTCGCGGGTGTACCAGATGTAGTCGATCCGGATCACGGGCGGCAAGGTGATGTTCTGGGTGCGCGGCCCGAACCGATGCGGATTGCCGATGCGCTTGGGGAAGCTGTGGACCGACGAGCCAACTTCGTGAAACGCGTCGATCAAACCGGCTGTCGTCATGATGCGATGTTCCGGCTGCCGGTCGGTCATATTGAAATCACCGAGCACCAGCGATGGCGCTCCGTCGGTCGCCAGCTTGGCGACTTCCTGGATCTGCCGCAACGTGACCGGATCGAAGCTCGCGCCCGACATGCGCACCTTTGGCGGGCGCGGGTGGGCCACGACCACCTGCACGATCCGTCCCCCAATCTCGAGCAGGGCGCTCAGATCGGGGCGTCCATCGGCAAATACGTGCCGCTCGCTGGACACGATCGGAAACCGGCTCAGGAGTCCTTTGCCGGCGAAACCGGCCGGATGCAGCACCCGGTAGGGATAGACCGCGCAGAGTTGCCGTTCGATGGCCTCGGCCTGGTCGCCGGCCAGCTCCTGCAATCCGATGATGTCGGCCCCGGCATAGTAGAGGTATTGCACCAGGCGGTCGGCGGGCGCCAGACCGTTCCCGACGTTATAGCTCAGCACCCGCGCCACAACCGGCGCAGCGCGGGGTGCCCGTTTCGCCGGCGTTCGATCAGTCAACGTCACGCCCTTCTTCGGTGAGGAGCGAGCTGCGGCGGATCGACACAACGGCATTCGGAAAGGCTTCCTTCAACCGGCGCACGGCTTCCTCTTCGGTTTCGCGCGAAACATCAGGTTCGGACGCCAGCATGATCCGCGCGCGCAATGCAGCCGGATTTTCGATCTCCTGTCGCTCCGCGCGACCGATTCCGCGATGACTGGCAACTTGCACCATGCGCTCGGCCCAGCTGTGCTGGGCGTTGGTCGACAGCCTGACCTGACCCGTGATCGGCGGGTCCACGCCCAGTGCCTGTTGGATTGCTTGACCAACGGTGACCGAGTCGCCATCGATCCCGATGATGCGAATGACCGAGGAGACCTTCGCGTCGCGATCGAAGTTCCGAAACGGCTCGCCCAGGTGCAGCGAGTTCGGAAAAATGACGGTTGCCTTGTCGTCGGTGACCAGGGTCGTGGTGCGCACGCCGATCTCGGTGACCTCGCCTTCATTGTCGCGCACCTTGATGCGGTCGCCTACCTGGTAGGGCCGCTCCAGGATCAAGAACGCCCCGCCCATGATGCTCTTGAGCAAGTCCTGCAACCCGAAGACCACCGCCAGGGTACTCACGCTGAACACGGTAATGAGGCTCGACCAGGAAGCCCCCAAAAACGCCAGCATGACGGTAAAGGCGAGGGCATACAAAAAAATCGCGATCGAGTTGTTGACCAGCGATTCGGTGGCTGGGGTAACCTCGTCGATCTGAATCCGCTTCCAGACCCGCCGCTGAATGAATTTGGCAATGTAGCGAGCGATCACGAAGATGATCGCGATGATCAGCAAATAAGTGGCGATATCGACGAGCTGACCCCATGCGGTCATCAGGCGATCGCGCATGCCATCCCGCGTAATCACCAAGAAACCATTGAATCCGAGCGCCGCGAGCGGCTCCATCTTTGTCCCATCGTCGATATGCGTCGTGCCGGAAGCCGCGTGGCGGCTTCGTAATACTACGGAATGCATGCCGTCATTTCCCGCGGGGTGCGACAGTGCAGCCAGGTTGCGACGGACAACGCAGCCGCAGGGGCTTCCATCATCATCTATGCAGATTGAAATTTGACCTGATAGAATGCCTGAAAGTCGTGTACGTACGCAAGGAGTTTCCCATGAAACGGTCGGTCGCACTCCTGGTGTTCATCTTCGGGTTCCTTTTTCTCCTCCCCGCGGCCGCGCTTGCGCAGGATGCTTCCCCGACGGCGGGCAGCAGCGACAGCGGTGACAATCCGGTCGTTTCCGCGACGATCACCGATGAGGACGATAGTCTGCTGCTGAAAGTGAACGGCGATACCGCCGTTGCCGCGGGGGACACGATCCAGAATGCCGCCGTCATCAACGGCAATATCACGGTCGCCGGCACGATCGAAGAAAACCTCTTCGTCGCCAAAGGCGATGCGGTCATCACCGGGACGGTGAAGGGTACGGTCACCGTCGTGCGCGGCACCCTGACCCTCGAAAACGGCTCGTCGGTCGACGATGTCATGCTGATCGATAGCGATCTGACGCGAGCCGACGGCGCCACGGTGACCGGCGACATCGAAGACCGCGGTTTCGAT
>DASTFJ010000109.1:0-2079 GCA_035708745.1 Thermomicrobiales bacterium
TTGGCCAGCTCCTTCATCTCTTCGGTCGCCTGGATGAGCTGGGCGCGGGCGTGGTCGAGCCACCATTGGGTGTTCTGCTCTGCTGGCAGGAAATGCCCCTTTTGCAGATAGCGATCGAACGCGTCCGCGCCCGCCGGCTCGAAGGGGACGGGGTGCGCGGCCAGCTCGTTGCGCAACCAGTCGGCATGGTCGCTGAATGCCTGTGCCGCCACCGTTGCCTGCTTCAGAAATTCCGGTCGTTCGATCCCGCGTTCGTCCGCCAGGATGCGGATGCCATTGGCGAAATACTCCGCGCCGGCATCGGCTTCCCGAATGGCGCGCTCTGTCCAGGGCAGGGGCGCCTGCGCGACTCGCTCCCGGGCGGTTTGCAGAAAGGCCGGCAGCTTGCTCATCCGCTGGATTGCCGCGTCGACCCGGTCGTCCTGCGGTTCGGCATCGCGCTGGAAGAGCGAAATGACACTGAACGCCGCCTCGCCGGTGTGGTGCGATGGATTCCCGGCCTGGAAAAAAGGCGAGCCAACTTCCCACAACTGGATCTCCAGAAAGCCCCGCGCCAATGCGCGATCGTGGGATTGCGCTTCGGACGCCCCCTCCTCCGGGATCGCGTCCAGGCTTGCAATCAGACCCTTGGCACTGGTCAGCAGATCGCCATCGGCCTCAGTGGAAAAGTCGGGCAACTCATGGTCGTACTGGTGCGCACCCATGAAGGTCGCGCTGACCGGGCGACGTTTCAGGTAATCGTCCAGAAACGCATCGAACCAGCGGTCGAACGCCTGCCCGTTGTCGGTGTTTGTCGAATCGGTCATTTTCGCCCCCGGCATGGCACGGAGGCCATACCCTGCGCTCTTCTCCGGACCCTACTGCGGCAGCGGCAAATTCACCCAGGCGCGGCTGTGATGCGATTGCTCGACCGCGTTGATGATCTCCTGCACAGCCGCCCCGTCTTCGAAGTTGCCCTGATTGACGGGCGTGTCGGTGATCAGCTCGTTGAGGAAATCCTTGATCAAATTCGAATAGAAGAGCGTGTTCCAGGCTTCGCGCGGACTGCCGCCTTCCGGATAGAAGCGCTGCGGCACCTCGACTTCCTTGAATTCGACATCGTCCGGGGTGGCGATCTTGATCGTCTCCGCGATACCGAACTCTTCGACGAGACGGGTAATGATGGCGCCGTCGGACCCATAGAGTCGTACTTCGATGCCCGGGTAATTCCCCACCGTCACGAAGCTCGTCTGCACCGAACCGATCGCGCCGTTGCCGAACTCGGCGATGAAGATGTCGCCGTCGTCGATGTTCATCCGCATCATCGTGCCGGTGGCCCGCACCACGCGCTCGGGCACGAAATTCTTCAGCGTGCCGACCACGGCGGTCATATCCGCGCCCGTCATCCAGCGGCCGATATCGATCACCGGCGCGCCATAGCCTTCCAGCGACGACACCTGGATCACCGATTGATCCGCTTCATGGTCGACCTGGCGCAGCGGCGTTTCTGGCTTGATCCACTGTGAGTTCTGCTCGTAGGCGTTGTAGATATAGGGCGTGCCGCAAAATCCCTGGTCGACCATTTCCTTCATGTATTGCATGGCCGGGGAATAGCGGAAGGTGAAACCGAGCTTGGTTTTGAGCCCTTTGGATTTCGCCAGGGCCGCCGCGCCCAGCGTTTCGCGGAAGTCGTAGGCGACCGGTTTTTCACAGAGCACATGCTTGCCCGCGTTCAGCGCGGCCATCGAGAGCTCGTAGTGCGTGTGGCTCGGCGTGCAGACATCGATCACATCGATATCGTCGCGGCTCACTACCTCGAGATAGTTGTCCGTGGTGTCATCGATGCCGAACTCGGCAGCGGACTCGGCCAGCATATCCGGCGCCGTATCGCAGAGCGTTACCACTTCGCAACGCGGGTCTCGCGTCCAGCCCGGCAGGTGTGCGCGTTGCGCCCAGCGGCCAGCTCCTAATACGCCCACACGTACCGTTCGTCCGATGATCGGTTGGAACATGCTGCCCCCTTGCCGTGCGTAAAGCGTTTGCTCGCTCCATGAATGTTTCTGGAAACCGCGCTTGCTATGCTACCGCCCGCAACGGCCA
>DASTFJ010000110.1:0-2395 GCA_035708745.1 Thermomicrobiales bacterium
AGCCTCGGAGAGGCTTCGCTCTGTGAGCCCCTGGTTTCAACCTGGGGAAACGTGGCACGGAATCATGCCGAGGAGAATGGCGATCCGGGCATGCGCTTCATTCGGGCAGCACCGCCGGCACAGGGCCGGCGCCTACGATCATCTCCGGACTCCGGACTCAGCTCTGCTGCCGCAACCGTGGGTTGGCCACTTCGTCCAGACCCAGATGGATGATGTAGAGCGAGAGGAAAAGCGCCATCAGGGTAATCACGGGAGTCAGCCACCACCACCAGAGATTCTGGATCATCGCGCCGAAGTTCAGCGCCCAATAGATCATGATGCCGAGGGTGATCTCCGTGGCCGGACCGAGCCCGATGATCGACAGCGCCGATTCGGCCAGAATGGCGGCAATGAAGGCATTGAGGAAGTTCGCGCCCAGCCAGGGAAGCAATTGCGGCAGCAGCTCGCGCAGGATGATCTCCGGATCGCCCATGCCGGAGAGCTTCGCCACCCGCACGAAGGGGCGCTCTTTCAGGCTCAGGGTTTGCGAGCGCACTGCCCGCGCGGGCCACGCCCAGGCAAACGCTCCGATGATGAGCGCCATCTCCACCACGCTCACGCCTTTCAACAACGAGGCGATCAGGATCAGAAAGAGGAGCGACGGCACCGAGAGAAAGACATCGACGACGATGCGCAGCACGGCATCGACCCGGCCGCCGAAATACCCGCCGGCCAGTCCGATCACCGCCCCCACGGTGGTGCCGATCGTTGCCGCGATCAAACCGATCAGGATCGAATTCGGAACCGCCTGCGTCCATTGGATGGCGACACCCTGCCCCAGGGTCGTGCTTCCCATCCAGAGTCCGGGTGGGTCGAACGTCGGCGCCATCTTGGGCGGGAAGGCGCCCGTGCGCCGCATGGCGGCATCGACGAACTGCGCGCCGATCAGCGCGGCGAGCAAGATGCCGAAAAAGACCACGCTTCCCCAGAGGAACTTCCGATTCCTGCGCAGCATCGAGACGATGCTGCGCCGTTCCACGGCTACGACCGGTTGAACCGGCTCGATCTCGATCGCGGTCGCCATATCAGCTATCTCCGCCGAAACGAATGCGCGGGTCGATCAACGGATAGATCAGGTCGATGAACAGATTGGCGAGCGACACCGAAATGATGAGCAACAAGACACTCCCCTGGATGACCGGAAAATCGAGATTGCGAATCGCGGTGTAGATCACATAGCCCAGACCGGGATAGGCAAAAATCACCTCAGTAATCAGCGCGCCGCCGACGATATGCCCGAACGAGAGCGCCAGGCCGGTAGTTTGCGGCAGCAACGCATTGCGGAAGGCATACGCCCAGAAGATACGCCGTCTGGGGAGGCCCCGCGCTTCGGCCCAGAGAATGTAATCCTGCCCCTGTTCCGAGATGATCAGGCTGCGCATACTGAGGAACCACCACCCCAGCGAGACCAGGATGATGCTGAGGGCCGGCAATGCGGCATGACTCAGCACGTCCGTGAAGAAGGCCCACGACCATTCCTTGTCCGCGCCGAGGGTATAGGCGCCAGAGAGAGGAAAGACCGCCCAGCGATAGGCCAGCAGGAAGACCAGCATGATCGCCAGGATGTAGTACGGCGTCGTATAGAGCACCAGCGCGATGGGCACCATCGTATTGAGCGTGCGCGATTTGCCATCCGACCAGCCGACCATCGCGCCGAGCAGCGATCCCACCACCCAGCTCACCAGTGTCGTGAAGGTGAGGAGGCCGACAGTCCAGGGAACCGCCTGCCGCAGGATGAACGACACGCGGGTAGGAAAGCTGGCGACCGAATAGCCAAGATCGCCGTGGAAGAGCTGCCACCAGAACGAGACGTACTGATCGAACACGCTCTTGTCCAGCCCGAACCGGCTGCGATATTCGGCGATCAGCTCTTCGCTGCCCATGCTGCCGCCGACCGCGGCCATCTTGTTGTAGATCGCGGCCAGCGGATCGCCGGGCAGCCAGCGCGGCACGAAGAAGACCACGGACACCGCGATGAAGACGGTGATCGCGAAGATCAGCAGCCGGCGGGCGAAATAGACGCCGAACCCGCTCATGCGCTGCGCTCCGGGACGCGTGGTCCAGTGTCAAGTGTCGAGAGTCCAGGGCAACCGCTTTCGATGGCGCTCCGGACATTGGACACTTGAAACTGGACGGTTCTTGCCGCTCGTGACTTGGCCTTGGGCAGGTACAACGAGAGCGATCCTCCACTTCGAAGTTGCAGCCTCCCGTGGCTGCCGTTGGGACCGGAGAGCAGCCACAGAGGGCTGCAACTACGCGGGGTGAAAGACGGGCGGACGCCGGCCGCGCGGTATACCGCGCGGCCGGCGAACCGTTCGATTAGGTGCCGGCGACCGGCTGCACGCCTCCGATCCAT
>DASTFJ010000111.1:0-3821 GCA_035708745.1 Thermomicrobiales bacterium
CTCGCCTTGGAGGCAGCCGAAACGATTGCCGATCGAGCATGGGAGCTGCGCGACCAATTTCTCGGCGGCGTATCGACGTTCGAAGAAGCTGCCGCGGTCCTCCAGAACCGCAAATCCGGGGACAAGCCGCTGGTGCTGGTCGATATTGGCGACAATCCCTGGACCGGCGGTCCGGGCGACAGTGTCGAGCTGCTGCGTTTCCTGCTCGCCCAGCACGCGCAAAACGCCGCCCTCGCGCTCGTTTGCGATCCAGATGCCGTCGCAAAATGCATGGCCGCCGAACCAGGTTCCACCCTCCGACTGCCATTAGGCGGCAAGACCGACCGGCTGCATGGCGACCCGATCGAGATCGACGCGTATGTCCACTTGCTGTCTGACGGTCGCTTCGTCAATGAAGGACCGATGATGGCCGGGGTGACCGTCGATCTCGGTCCGTCCGCGGTAATCCAAGTGCAGGGCATCGAGGTGCTAGTCACCAGCCGGGCCGAAACGCCAATCGATCTGAACGTCTTCCGGGCCTTCGGCATCGAGCCAACCACCCGATCGCTCGTCGCGCTCAAAGGAAAAGGCCATTTCCGGGCCGCATTCGAACCGATCAGCTCACAGGTCATGCTCGTGGAAGGTCCTGGCATCACCGGCGCCGAACTTTCTCGGTTACCGTTTCAGTACCTTTCCCGGCCGATCTGGCCGCTGGATCGAGGCGCCGAATGGTGAGCCGCTGATCGACGGCTCGTTTTCGCGGCAGGTTTGCCTCGAGCGAATCGCCAACCGCAAAAAGGACAACCGACGCGCGCGAAATCCACCAGCCAGATGGGAAGTATCGTTACGCTTTCGGACCGCATCCTGGTCCAATCGCCCGTGTCGCGCTCGGCGAGACGGTTGCCAGCCATCCCGTCGATGCCTTCGTCGATAAACTCACCGCCGCGGAGCAAAAGCGTCCCGCATTGCCGATGCCGACCTCATTGCCCGGATCGTGCGCGACTAGGATTTCGATCCGTTCGATGCCTATCGGCTGCTGGCCCGGCTCGGAAAGTGCTACGTCGGCAACATGGTCGATACGGCCTATTCGCTGGTAGCCAAAGTCAATAAGGGCGCGCTGAAGTCTGTTCGGTAGTTCCCACTTCGAGGTCCGACAGCCCAATGATCGCGCGACGCGCGGTCTCAGCGAACCTTGCTGGTGCTCCAGATCGATCGATAGGAAGTTCGTGTCCGAAGCGCATCATCACATCCCAACCGTAAGGACGCTCGTCATACCGAAACCCGACCGGAACCGTCCGCACCGGAATGCCGGCATCGAGCGCGTTCTGCGCGATTCGGACAAAACCGGTATGGAAAGGAAGAACCTCGTCTCTCCTGCGCTTCGGGGTCGGATGCGGATCGATCGTCGGATACCCCTCCGGGAAGACCAACAGGATCTTCCCATCCCGCAGAATTTCGACCGATTGGCGCATCGCCTCGCGCAACGCCGATAGCCAGACCGATCGTTCGATCCCCGCAGTCGAGCGATACACGACCGGCCATCCGGCCGCGCGACAGGCCGACTGCATGCCCTTCAGTGCGATCGGACGCTCGACCCAGTCCAGTCCGACCAGAACCTGCACCTGCCGTGGCACCGTGGCCATAACCGCGCATCCGTCGTACAGATGATGAAAGTGGCGCGCCACCAGCAGGACCGGACCTTCGGATGGCAGAAGCTCGATCCCGTCTACCCGAAGATGCAGATCGCGGGCGACGACGCGCTTGCTGGCGATGCGAATCGTTCGCCAGGCCGGGTTATCGATCATCACTCAAACGCATATGCGGGCGACCAAAAGCGGGCCGCCATTGAACGCGTGCAACCAAAAAGGGCGCTCCCGCAACGACGATAGCGATGAGGATTGGTTGCCAGAGACCTACCGCGCCACTGATCACCATCGCGAAAATGACGTTGGCGACGAATACGATCGCGGGAAATCGAAACTTATCGGGAGTTAGAACAACGTCGCCCCGCCACAGCCAGCGGCTGACCGCCATGAACAGCAGTCCAGTCAGCGCCCATCCGGCAAAGTTCTTGATCGGCATTCCGAAGTACGGCCCCCGCTCGTACCAAATCCAGAATTGGACGCGTAAAGATTCATGCGCCATTGCTGGATCGAGCACCAAATCCCATGCGGTCAACATCCACGCGCCGAGCAGGACGCTCCATATGCCCTGATTGCGCAGAGCGAGCCGGCGCGCAAGCCAGCCCCCGATGAGAAAGGATGCCAGGCCCATGTAGAACCACGAGAGTGGAATCGTCCACGGTACCCGGCCCATCACCTTCGTCCCGAGAAAATCGGTGTACGCATAATTTCCAAACGGCCAGCCAGTACCGGTGCCAAATAACTCGAAGCTGAGTGAAAGCGAAATCGACACGGCGGCAAAAATTCCGGTGCGCCTCCAGCCAAGCGCAACGATTCCGAACACTGCCATCGCTAACGCGCCGAAGACGATATGGGTTGGACCAGCATGTTCCATCGACCAGTCGAAAACCTGGACAGCGCGTGGGTCGCTTGCCCACAGATCTGGGTTCGGCAACATGATCAACAATCCAACCAGGCCGAAGACCAGCGCGCCGAGATGCGCCAGCAGCAGAATCCAGGCAAGCGACATTCGGTTCCAACGGATCATCGTTATTCTCCAGCGACGATCGTACGTCCACGCCAGGTGTGAGCTCGGAGACGGGACCGTCGAATAATTTCGAGAACGACCGGCAGATCGGCTAATGGGGAGAACCAATAGCTCCATGGTCGATTTGGATAGGCACGCGCTGTCCCGGCGGTCACCCCCAGGCGTCCGAGCAGCAACCCGGCCTGGAGTTGGGTGAACCGGTTTCGAGGTCCGGTCTTCACCAGGGACAGCACAAAGAGCCACAAGGGCGCAGCCTGAACGAGCAGGCATTCGGCCAGCCCGACAGCGGCTTCATTACCGGCATATCGGTCCCGCATTGGAAGAGAGCGCGGCCAGTTTCTCCAGGCGTCAACGGCATCGCGATACATATCGACATCGACCAGGTCACCACCCTCATAGAAGCCGACCGGTTCTCCGCTCGCCGCTATCGACCGTGCCAGCGTAACGTCCTCGCAGACAGAATCCTGTACCGAAACGAACCCACCAACCCGATCGAGAAGCCCGCGTTCGATCAGGAAACACTGACCGTTTGCTTGTACGTCCGAAACTCTGGTGGTGGCGCTTCCTGGAATGCCGAATCGATAGACTAGCGTCGTCAACATAGCTGGGTGAAGGACGGCGAGGCCGCGCCTCTGAATTCGTTGGCTGGTAGCGATACTGAGCGCGCGTACCCCTGTTCGTTCCGCGTGGGCCACGATCGATGCAACTGCGTCCGGACGAAGCCGTACATCCGCATCGACGATGAGCACCCATTCGGCCTCGTGGGCTACTGCAAGACCAAACGCAAGGCCGTACGCCTTTCCATTGATGTAGGGGGGCACTGGGGAGGCATCGATTAGTAAGATGCGGCGCTCCCCGAACGCAAGACTCAGAACGATGTCACGGGTAGCGTCGGACGAGCCCCCATCGACCACGATGATCTGATCGGGCGAGAGCGATTGTTCCCGCAATGTGCGCAGGCACGGGCCGATACGTTCGGCCTCATTCAGAACCGGCACAATCACCGCAACCCGCGATGTGGAGACTGCGCTAGGACGAACCGGCTCGATCTGAGCGCCCCCCGCTGTGCGCGCCATTCGCGAGAACACCCGCAGCGCCAACATCGCCTGTACCAAACCGATCACCCAACAGATTGGCTTCATCGCCGCCCACCTGAAGTCGCGAAGAATGGC
>DASTFJ010000112.1:0-24299 GCA_035708745.1 Thermomicrobiales bacterium
ACGACCGTCGTGCCTGGCTCGATGGAGAGATCGGCAGGGTCGAAGCCAAAGTCGATGATCGTGACATTTGCTTCTGCGCCCTGCGCGGCGAAGGTGAGGTTCCTGCCGATCAGGCTCGTGCCGAGCGCGCCTGAGCCGAACGAGGCGCCGACTCCGACCGCCGTGGCTTTGCCTGCTGTACTCAACAGGCCGCGTCGTGTTGTCGATCTCCCGAGTCTCCGGGCGAATCGATCGATACGTTGTCCGTCCACGAGGGACTCCTTCCTTGCCGGCCTGTGTGGTAGGTCCAAAGTGGGTCGATTGGGCCGGCCGGCCCGCCTGTTTCGCAAGTGAATGTGCCGCTCACTCCGGCTGAAAATCGCTAGGTGACGCGGATTGTCGCTTCGAGATTGGGATGGTTTTTGCAGTGGTACGACACGGTTGTGGGCTCGTCGAATGTGCGCACGAACGAGTCCCCCGGAGCGATATCCGCGGAGTCGAACGAGCCGTCGTCGGCGGTCACGGTATGAGACTGTGTATCCCGATTGGTCCAGCGGATGCTCGTTTCCGCCAGGATCTCGATCGCTACCGGATCGAAGCCGTTTTCGCCGATCGCAATGGGATAAACCACTTCGACCACGCCCATCATGCCGGCATCTTCATGACTCAGAATGTGGCAGTGATAGACGAACTTCCCGGCGTAATCGAGGAACGGAATCCGCAGCACGACCTCACCGGGCACATCGCCGATTTTCGGCGGCAGGGGCAAGGTGTCTTTGTAATAGACAAACGGCTCCATCTGATCCTCGCCATTGCTGGAGATCACCTGGAAGTCGTTCACGTGGATGTGGAAGGGATGCCAGAAGTTCGTGTCGTTGTGAAGCACCCATTCCTCGGTTGTCCCCAGATCGACCCACTGATCGACGCGTTCTGGATCGAAGAGCTGTCCGGCGCTTTCATCTTCGCTGTGCGAAATCTTGAATCCGGATCGAAACGTGATCACGCGTCGTTGAATGGGATCGGCTCCCCGCAGGTCGACGCTGCCAATGAGGTCTGGAGCAAGCGGTGCACCGGCCGCGCCCGACTCGTCGGGACCAAGTCCTTCCGCTTCGACCAGAAGCGTTGCCAATTGAAATTCGACCGGATTTCCAGACCAGGAAAGGGACCGGAGCGCATACCCGTCAGTATTGGGCGCGCCGCCCTGAATCAGGAGCTCGGCCCGTTCGGCCGGCGCCATCAACAGCGTATCGGTATCGCCAACCTGGGGCAAAACATTCCCGTCGGCACTGATACGATGCAATACGTGCCCGTCGAGGTGAAGATTCATGAAAACGCCGCCGGTGGCATTCAAAACGCGCCACCGTTGCCATTCGCCTTGGCGAATCCGCAAGGTTGGATCGACTAGCCCGTTGACAACATGCCCTGACGTTGGAAATCCCTGGATGACGAGCAGGCGTTCCTTCACCCCGTCCGTCTGCGGAAGCTTGTCGATGGCGCCCTCGATAACGATTGCACCAGCCAAACCGCCTTCGACCTGGCCATTGGTCAACTTATGCGGATGAGGGTGATACCAATAGAGTCCGGACGGATGGTCCTCGGGAATCTGATACGCGAAGTCCCATTCCTCACCCGGCATGAGGTGACGGAAGACATTGTCGCCGTGACCGACCGGCGAGACGTGGAATCCATGCACGTGCAGATTCGTTGCGCTCGTCTCATCGTTCGGGTCTTCACTGAGATGGTTGATCAGCTTGATCTTGAGCAGATCTCCGGCCGACAACCGAAGCGTCGGTCCCGGCACCGTGCCGCCGTAGGTCACCGTGCCCAACCCTGTGTACTGTTGCGGTTGGGCGACCAGGGTGGCTTCCAGCACGCCGTCTTTGCTGCGGATGACCGGCGGCTCGGCGAACTCTGGAACATTGGATTGGCCGCGGACTGTAGCGGAGCCCACGTTGCTGGCCGGGAATAGCAGCGAACCGCCCGCCGCGCTCGCGGCTGACACGAGGAATGTTCGCCGGGTCGCGGCGCGAACGGACGACGCTGGATGCAAGCAACTCGATCTCATGGCCCGGTCCTTTGTCGAATGCAAGGTAGGAGGGTCCGGCCGTGTGTTTCGAAGCTACGAGTTCGACTATTCCGTTGTCACAGCCGTCTCGAGCGACGCTCGTACGACTTCGAATGTTCCTGGACGCTGGATTGGGTTAGTTGCCGATATGCGATCTTTCTACTATACGTAATAATGCGACCAGCCGGATCTATCCGCCGTCGTTTCTCGGTTCGCCCAGCTTTCGTGTGAAGCGGATCGTTTTGTCGGTCGGACCCGCGAGTTCCTAATCCGCTACCAGATCGAAGATCTCGCGGCTACGGCCGGCGAGGAGCGGCATAACCTGGCCGATGATGATGCGCTGGAAATCGGGGTTGTCTCGGTGCGCGTCGAAGGCGGCGGCGTCGACGTACTGCTCGTAGATCAGGAACGTATTCCGATCGTCGACCGACCGGTTGACGATGTAGGTCCTGCATCCCGGCTCGGCTTTCGAAAATGGCGTCATTTCGGCAAGAAGTGTTGCGACCTGGTCTCCTGAGCCTTCTTTCGCGATGAATCGCGCTGCGACGACAAACATCGAGCTGTCTCCTTCATTGTGATGAACTGCTGCCGGTTCCTGGACATTGTCGCTGAACTGGTCGATGGCCGCGCCGACGAGAGCGGTCCCTCGAAGCCGCTCGGAATGTTGCAGAATCACTCGTTTTTCGCGAGTTCCTGGGTGCGCTGGAAGGCCGCGTAGACGGCCTTGGAGTAGATCGTGCGCAGGGAGCCTTTTTCCATCTGGTAGATCGCTTCGGCGGAGGTGCCCCCCGGGGAGGTCACCATATTGCGCAGCTCGGCCATGTGCTTGCCAGAGTCCCGCGCGAACTCGACCGAGCCGGAAACGGTCTGTAGCACGATCTCTTCGGAAATGCGCCGCGGAAAGCCCATATGCACTCCGGCATCGATCAACGCCTCCATCATCAGGAAGACATACGTCGGCCCAGTGCCGGAAAGCGCCGTGGCCATGTCGACATATTTTTCGGTTTCGACCCAAAGCTCCTTGCCGAGCGCACCGAGCAGGCTCTTGACCTGCGCCATCCGTTCCGGATTGACGGTCGGGGTCGACGTCCAGACCAGCATGCCCTGACCGATCTGCGCCGGCGTGTTCGGCATGACCCGCACCAGCGCATCGTGATCGAGTCCGTTTTGCAATTTGGCAAAGGTCGTCCCAGCCAGGACCGAAATGACGACTTGATCCTCGCGCAGATGCCCATCGAGCTGACGCATGACCGGCGCGAGCACCTGCGGCTTGACGGTCAGGACGACCAGATCGGCATCCCGCGCGGCGTCCAGATTCGATTCAGCCGCTCCGATGCCATAGCGGCCGACGAGCTGCTCGCGCCGGTCGGCTCGCGGATGCGACGCAACGATCTGCCACGGCTCGACCAGACCCTGGACGAGCAGGCCCGCGAGCATCGCCTCACCCATGACGCCGCTGCCAACGAAGGCGATTTTCACCCCCGCCAGCGCGGTCCGTTCGCCTGCCGATTCGTGTTCGCTCTTCATCCCGGTCCCGTCATGTCCCTCTCATTCTCATGGATCGCCGCAGCATTGTATCCGGCAGTTAGCGCCACTCGGTACGTGCCGGACCCGGCACAATGCGAGAATTGATAGCTCGACGGTCGCCGATGGACGCGGCCGCCACCGAAAGGCCAATGTTGTGACCAACCGACTCTCCTCCGCTTCCAGCCCCTACCTGCTGCAGCACAAGGACAATCCGGTCGATTGGTATCCCTGGGGTGACGAAGCGCTGAACCGCGCCAAGCAGGAGCAAAAGCCGATCTTCCTGAGCGTCGGCTATTCCTCCTGCCACTGGTGTCATGTCATGGCCCACGAGTCGTTCGAGGACCCGGACACCGCGGCCTTCATGAACGAGCATTTCGTCAACATCAAGGTCGACCGCGAGGAACGGCCCGATATCGACTCGATCTATATGACCGCCGTGCAGGCGTTGACCGGCCACGGCGGTTGGCCCATGAGCGTCTTCCTCACGCCCGAGCAGGTGCCCTATTACGGGGGCACCTACTGGCCGCCGCAGCCGCGGCAGGGGATGCCGTCCTTCCGGCAGGTGCTGGAAGCAGTCGCCGACGCCTGGGAGAACAAGCGCGAGGACGTTGAGGAAAACGCCAACAACGTCCGGCAGTTCCTCGATGCCGCCTCGAGCCGGGTGCCCCGCGCGGCCGATCTGAACGAAGACCTGCTCGATGAAGCGCTGGATGCCTTCCAGCAATCCTTCGACCGGCGCACAGGCGGTTTTGGCAATGCGCCGAAGTTTCCGCAGCCGTCGATCGTCGATTTCCTGCTGCGATTCGTGCGCCGGCGCAATGACGCTCGCGCGATCCGCATGGTCGAGCTGACGCTCGACCAGATGGCCGCCGGTGGCATGTACGACCAGCTCGGCGGCGGATTCCATCGCTATTCGGTCGATGCCGAATGGCTGGTGCCGCACTTCGAAAAGATGCTCTATGACAATGCCCAGCTCGCGCAGGTCTATCTCGATGCGTACCGGCAACTCGACCATCCGCACTACGCCGGCATCGCCCGCGCCACCTTGCACTGGGTCCTGCGGGAGATGACCGCGCCCGAGGGCGGCTTCTATTCCACGCTGGATGCCGACACGGAGGGCGAGGAAGGGCTCTTCTATCTCTGGACCCCGGAAGAGATTGACTCGCTCCTCTCCGAAGAAGATGCCCGCATCGCCAAGCTCTACTGGGGCATCGAGCCGGGTGGCAATTTCGAAGGTCGCTCGATCCTGACCGACCGGAAATCGGATGAGGAGGTTGCCCGTACAGCCGGCATCAAGCTCGATGAGGTGTCCAACCGCATACCGGCCATCCGGAACGCTCTGTTGGCAGCCCGGAATGAGCGCGTCAAACCCGGCCGCGACGAGAAGATCATCGCTTCCTGGAATGGGATGATGATCCGCCCAATGGCCGAAGCGGGGATCGCCCTCGACGAACCCGCGTTCAGCGACGCCGCGGTGCGTGCCGGTGAGTTCCTGCTCCAGACCCTCTTCCCCGAATCGGGCGGTTTGCACTCGGTTCGCAATGGCGTGCCCGGTGCCAGCGCATTTCTCGATGACTATGCCAACGCGATCGATGCCTTTCTTGCGCTCTACCAGACCACATTCGATCGGAAATGGTTCGATGCGGCGGTGCGCCTGACCAAAACAGTCATCGACGAATTTTCCGATGAAGCGACCGGCCTCTTCTTCGACGCCTCGGCAAACGCCGAAGCGCTGGTCACCCGGCCGCGCGATATCCAGGACGGCGCGGTGCCATCGGGGAACTCCGTCATGGCGCTGGCGCTGATCGAGCTGGGCCACATGACGATGGACGAGGCATACGCGCAACGGGCCGAAGCCATCTTGCGGCCCCTGGCTTCCCTGGCCGCCAGCCAGCCCCTGGGATTGAGCAACGCGCTCTGCGGCATCGAGTCGTACCTTGCGTCCGCCCAGGAGATCGCGATTGCCGCGAAAGACGGCGACGAAAAGATCCGGGAATTCCAGAAGGTCTATTTCGACCGATACAACCCGAATTCGATCATTGGCCTCGCGGCCGATGGCAACGAAGCCGCCATTGCCGGTATGCCCTTTCTGGAGTACCGCCCGCTGCGTAATGGCGAGCCAGCGGCCTATCTTTGCGAGCACTTCACCTGCATGCCGCCGGTGATCACGATCGAGGCATTCGAGAAGCTCCTCGATCGCGGCACCGGAATCACCTGGATCTGGTTCTAGCGGGCAATCGCCGGCCGTATTCTGTCAGCGCAGTCAGGAGGACCCATGGACATGGACGGGCAACGGAAGGTTGTACTCATTCAGGAGCCAGGAGGTGGGCGGCAGGTCGAGCTCGGTCCGGGTGGAACTGTCCGTCTGAAGGTCGAGGGCATCCACTCGAAAGGCCAGATGGTGCTCTACGAATTCACGATGCCTCCCAGGACGTCAGGCCCATCAACCCATATCCACGAAAACTGGGATGAAGCGTTCTACGTGCTCGATGGGGAAGTGACGTTCGACGTCGACGGCGAAGTGCGCAAGGTACCCTCAGGCGGATGTGTGTTTGTTGCGGGCCGGGTCCCGCACACCTTCTGGAATGCCTCCGACCAACCGGCCACCAATCTCACCGTGCTGACCCCTTCGGGACTCGAGAATTTGTTCGACGGGATCTCCGCGGCCATCGAGTCGGGAGTCGAAGGAAATGAAATTCATGCGCTCTTCGAGAAATTCGAAGTCGAGGCTGTCGATGATGGCCGCCCGGCGTACAGCGGACTCGATTCCTGAGCGAGCGATCCTTTAGCCGACCGGATTTGCGAGTGTGCCGATTCCCGACACACTCACCTCGATTGTGTCGCCGGGTTGCATCGGACCGACGTTGTGTGGCGTGCCGGTCAGGATGAGGTCACCGGGATCGAGAGTCATGATTCCGGAGATATATGAGACTAACAACGGAATCGGGAAGAGCATGCTCGAGACGGCCTGATCCTGGCGCAGCTCGCCGTTGAGCCGGGATTGCACCACCGCCTGATCGAGATCGAGCTCGGTTTCGATCCACGGTCCCACCGGACAGTAGGTGTGAAAGCCCTTGGCCCGCACCCATTGACCGTCTTTCTTCTGCAGGGTCCGGTCGGAAACATCGTTGGCGCAGGTAAATCCGGCGATATATTCGCGCCAATGCTCCCGTGGTACATCGCGCGCCGTTTTGCCGACGACCAGTGCCAGCTCGGCCTCGTAGTCCGTCTGATTCTCTGGGTTCGCGATCGTGATGGTGTCGCCGGGTCCAACGATGGAAGACGTCGGTTTCATGAACAGCACTGGCTCGTCGGGCACCTTCCGGTTCGGATCTCGCTCGGTGACGTGATCGAGATAGTTCAAGCCGACGCAGACGATCTTGCCCGGTTCGAGCGGAGCCACCAGATGCCCATCGCCCTCGACCTTCACACCTTTGACCGGATGGAGCCAGTCATCGCCCTCCCACGCATACCAGTCTTTTTTGTCGATGACTACCCGCCGCGGGGTCGACTCTCCATCCAAGAGAACTCGTCCAAGCTGCATCCGCGCGCTCCTTCCCGATCGCTTCGTTTGTCTGCCGAATCCTACCCGGGGGAGCGGCGCGTAGGCGCGCTCATTCGCCAGCGATCAGTGCCTCCGATTAGAATCCGGAGACGAAAACGCATCTTGTCTTCCCCTCGATAGTTTCCATGCCCGACCTCTTCCTCGAAATCCGATCCCAGGACGACCAGTCCGGTCAGTCGCCGCCCGCACTCGGTGAAGACGAGGCGCTGCGGCTGCTGGAAACGGCCGAGTTCTCGGCGGCCAAGCTGATTCCGTGGGGATCGAACTATTCGTTTGCAGTGGCGCTGGCTGATCCGAACAGCGTCGAACAATTGGCGGTCTACAAACCGCGCTCGGGGGAGGCGCCACTGCACGATTTTCGCAGCGGCACGCTCTTCCGCCGGGAAGTGGCTGCCTACCGGCTCAGCAAGCGGCTTGGCTGGGGGTTGGTGCCGCCGACCGTCATTCGTCAGGGACCGCACGGCACTGGCAGCCTGCAGCTCTATGTGCAGCCGGCCGCGGAGGTCCACGACCCGCATGAGTTTTGGGGGGACCTTTGCCTGGAGAACGAGCGAATCGTCCTCTTCGACCATATTGCCAACAACGCCGACCGCAAGCTGAGCCATTGCCTGCTCGATGCCGGCGGGCGGCGTTGGGGAATCGACCATGGCCTGACCTTCAACGAGGCGCCGAAGCTGCGCACGGTCATGTGGCAGTTCGCGGGGATGCCGATCAGCGAACCGCTGCGCGCCGATCTGGCCGCGATTCTCGATCAGCGAGATGGCTACAGCGACGATTTCGGAGCGTTGCTCAGCAGGGTCGAGATCGACGCCTTCTTCACCCGGGTCGAAGCGCTCCACGACAGCGGTTGCTATCCGCAGCTCAACCCGTATCGGAATGTTCCGTACGGATGGTGGTAGCTGCCGGGCCCTGAGTCCTGGGCTCTGAGCCCTGAGACGCTTTGTAGCGGTCAGCAGTCAGCACTTGACACTTGACACTGGACCCTTGACACGAGAGAGCAGAGACGCTCTCTGCTACGATCGACAATGTCACAGGGCACAGGGCACAGGGCACAGGGCACAGGGCACAGGACACAGGGCACAGGGCACAGGGCACAGGGCTCAGAACCCCGGACCCCGGTCAAAATCTTCTGCTATACTTCCAGGCTGGTATTACCAGCGGTCGCCTGCTGCGCGTTCTTTCGTTTGCGGCAGGTTTTTCTACGAAAGGACAGGGATCAAGCACCGCATGCATGTCGAACTTCGCGATTCTGAATCGTTCGATCAGCTTCTGCGCCGCTTCACCAAGGGGATCGAGCGCTCAGGCGTGATCCGTGAGCATCGCCGCGGACTGCGTTTCATTAGCACCCAGGAAGAAAACCGCGCCAAGCGCCGCAAAGCCGAGCGCCGGCGTCGTCGCACCGCCAGCTAATCGAACCGCATCGATTGGCCGCCAGGGCCGATCGGTCTATGGGATAGTCCACGAGCCGGTCTTTTCCATGACCGGCTCTTTTCTTTCGAGGATGCGTCGCCCGAATGCCTCAGCCACTCACGCTCGACTGGTACGCGATTTCGAACCCGTCGTCGGGAGTGTTTGCGTTGCTCGAGCCATTGCAGGTAGAGCGCGTACTGAGTTACCTCATCGTGGGAAAAGAGCGGGCGCTGCTGATCGACACCGGCACCGGCGCGGTGAGCATGAAGGCGGCAATCGAGACCCTGACCGATCTGCCCGTTCTGCTGGTCAACAGCCATTCCCATTGGGACCATGTGGGCGGCAATCACGAATTCGACGAGATTGCCATCCACCGCGCCGAAGCGCACGAGCTGGCGCATGAGTATTCATGTGCCGATATCGCTGAGTTTTTTGGCGAGGGATCGCTCCTGGGGCCGCTGCCGGCCGGGCGCTCCATCGAGTCGATCACCATTGGCCCGTCGACGCCAACACGGTTGCTCGATGGCGGTGAGTCGTTCGATCTCGGCGGTCGCACGATCACGGCGCTGCATACGCCCGGTCATGCCCCGGGATTGCTCTCACTGCTCGACGAGGCGAACGGCGTCTTGTTCTCGACTGACACCGCGTATCCTGGGCCCCTCTACGCTTATTCCGACGACACCGATCTGGAGGCGTATATCCGCTCGATGGCGCTGCTGGCCGAGCTGGCGCCATCGTTGCGCTATGTCCATCCCTCGCATAACGCTGACATCATGCCGGCGGCGCTGCTGCCCCGTATGCGTGACGCGCTAATCGAGGTCGCGAACGGCAAAATGCCGGATTCGACCGATCCGCTGCGCGCGACGTACCACTTCGACGGGTTCGGGATCTACGGCCCGTTGCCCGGGGAGCGGCGCTAGGCTCGATGGTTGGTCGATTCGTTGCCTACATGCTGGCCGCCTGCGTCGCGGTGCTGGTGGCAGGAGAGATCTTCCAGGGTGGCATTATTACCTACTCCAGTGTGCCGGCCGTTCTCTTTTTCGGGTTGGTGCTCGGGTTGCTGAATGCCTTCTTGAAACCAGTGCTCGGGTTCGTGGCGGCTCCGCTCACATGTTTGACGTTTGGGCTCATGTCCGGGGTACTGAGCTTCCTGGTCTTCGGCGCGGCCGCGGCCATCGTGCCGGGTATCGACGCTAACATCTGGGGCGTTCTGGTCGGAACCGTGCTCACCACCGCCATCAGCGGTGTGATCTACGCGATCCTCGACGAGCGATGAGCGTCCGGAAACGCGCGCTCCGGAAATTTCCTCCTTTGCGCGGCCGGATCGAACGCATCGAGCGCGAGCTGCCGCTTACTCTCGGAGTCATCTCTGACACGCATTTGCATACGCGCGATGCCGGACGGCTCCCAGTTGAGATCCTCGAGCTCTACCAGCGTTTTGGGGTCGATCTGATCGTGCACGCCGGCGATATCGTCGGCCAGGCGGTGCTCGATCGGCTGGAAGCGGTCGCGCCGGTCATTGCGGTCCACGGGAACAACGAGCCGATGGAGCTTTGGACGAGGCTGCCGGAGCGTATCGTCCTGACCCCGGGCCCCTGGACCATCGGCATTGCACATGGGCACGGCGGGCCCTCCGCGCGCAAGACGGTGTTGACCGCCTTCCCAGTCCCGGTCGATTTTGTGATCTACGGCCACAGCCATATTCCGATGATCGAGGAGGTCGATGGCGTCCGCTATTTCAATCCAGGTTCGCCGACCGATCGCCGTTGGGCGGCGCATTTCGGTATCGGCATCGTGCAGATCGACGAGCGGGAAATCCAGCCGGAACTGATATTGTTCGATACACCCGCGGCCCTCAGGACGATCGACCCACTTCCAGAACCAGGAGCGAGTGAATGAAGAGCAATTTCCGCCTCCCCGGACCTACTCCGGTGCCGCCGCAGGTCTACGCGGCCATGCAAGGGGAGATGCTCCCGCATCGGGGGGCAGAATTTTCTGCCTTCTATCGGGGCATGCTGGAGCGATTGCGACGCATCCACAAGACCGATTCCGACGTGCTGGTCTGGCCGGGATCGGGCTCGGCTGGATGGGAGATCGCGATCGTCAACTTCCTGTCGCCTGGCGATGAAGTCGTCGCAATGGTGGCTGGAGCTTTCGGCGACCGCTTTGCCTATGTTGCCGACAAGCTCGGACTGACGGTCCATCGCGTCGATCTGCGCTGGGGCAGCGCCATCTATCCCGAAATGGTGCGCGAGGCGCTGGACGCGCACCCGTCCGCCCGGGCGGTCTTTCTGACCCATAACGAGACATCTACCGGGGTAACCCACCCAATCCCGCAGCTGGCCGCGGTTGCACGCGAGCGAGACGTGCTGACCTTCGTGGATGGTGTTTCGTCGGTGGCGGGGTTGCCGCTCGATTTCGATGCGTGGGATATCGACTATCTCTTTTCCGGATCGCAAAAGGCATGGATGTGCCCTCCGGGGGTGACGATCGCGGCGATCGGCCCGCGCGCCTGGGCCGCCTACGAGCGCTCGACGTATCCCAAATTCTTCTGGGATGCCGGGCCCATGCGTGATCTCGCCACGGCCGGGCACACGAGCACCACACCGCCCATCTCGCTGGACTACGCCCTCGACGCCGCGGCCCAGATGATCGAGGAGGAAGGGCTGGACAACGTTTACGCGCGCCATGCCACGCTAGGCGCACAGACACGGGCAGGCATCGAGAAGATCGGACTGGAGCTGGTGGCCGAGCCCGGATTCGAATCGAACACCGTCACCGCGGTGCATCTCCCCGAGGGACGTTCAGCGAAATCCGTCATCGCCCAGTTCCATGACGAGCACGGCGTCACCGTCGCCGGCGGCCAGGCGCACCTGGCTGACAAGATCATCCGCATCGGCCACATGGGCTGGGCCGATGCGGACGACATGGAGATCTGCCTGAACGCTGTGAAGGCGGTATTGGGCTGACGAGGCAATCGGCAAAAGGCAATAGGCAATGGTGAGCGGAACTCGTTACTAGTTACTAGTCGTATTGACACGTGACTCAGTCGCCCCCATTGCCCATTGCCCATTGCCCCTCTTCCCACCTGCGCTATACTGGAATTGTGGGCAACGAGTCCGCGGGCGCATTGTGCCCCGCGGTTTTTCGATGTCTGCAACGTTTCAACACAAGGAAGGTGTATGGAAGTTTCTAGCGTTACCGAGCAAGGGGGAGTGCAATCCGCCGCACCCGTCTCGCTCATGGAAAAGTACCTCAACGATCCCAGCAATGAGTACCGGACCCTCAAGTTCGGCGACGTCATGGACGGGACCATCATGCGGGTGGACCGGGATGAGATCCTGGTCGACATCGGATCGAAGTCCGAAGGGATCGTGCCGGCGAAAGAATTCTCCTCGCTGACCTCCAGTGAGAAGCAGGCGCTTTCGATCGGTGAAACGGTGCTGATCTTCGTCGTCCAGCCTGAAAATCAGGAAGGCCATGCGGTCGTTTCGATCGACCGCGCTCGGCAGGAGAAATCCTGGCGGCGTTTGCAGGAAATCTACGAAGAGAACGGCGTCATCGACGCCGAGGTCGTCAATTACAACAAGGGCGGCCTGCTGGTGAATCTGGATGGCGTGCGCGGGTTCGTGCCGGCATCGCAGGTTACCGAGATTCGCGGTGGGGACGAGGCAGGCAAGCAGGCCGAGATGGCCCGCATGATCGGCACCCACCTCCCCCTCAAAGTCATCGAGATCAACCGCCATCGCAACCGGCTGATCCTCTCCGAGCGCCAGGCCATGCAGGAAAAGCGCGACGAGATGAAGGAGAAGCTGATCGAGGAGCTGCGCGAGGGCGAGGTTCGCCAGGGGCGCGTTTCCTCCATCTGCGACTTCGGCGCGTTCGTCGACATCGGCGGCGCGGATGGACTGGTTCACCTCTCCGAGCTCAGCTGGAGTCGGGTGCGCCACCCAAGCGAAGTGCTCAAGATCGGCCAGGAGGTCGAGGTCTACGTGCTGGGTATCAATGCCCAGGAGAAGAAGATCGCCCTTTCCATCAAGCGCACCCAGGCCGAGCCCTGGAGCCAGGTCGCCTCGGATTACGAGGTCGGACAGCTGGTGCGCGGCACCGTCACCCAGCTTGCCAACTTCGGCGCGTTCGCGCGCATCGTCGATGGCATCGAGGGGCTGATCCACGTGTCCGAGCTGACCGATGCGCGCATCACGCATCCGAAGCAGGTCGTGCACGAGGGCGAGGAGTTGTTGCTGCGCATCATCCGCATCGATCCGGAGCGCCGCCGCATGGGCCTGAGCCTCCGCCGCGCGCTCGATACGCCGGATGAAGAGCTGGCGGCCGCGTTGGGTGAGGAAGCCCTGGCCGAGCGCGATCAGATCGTGACCAACATCGCCGCCGCGCTCGAAGCGGAAGGGATCGACATCAACGCCGTCGAAGAGGAAGAAGAAGAGGAAGAGGAGGCAACTCCGGAGACGCTCGCTTCTGCCATTGCCGATGCCAGCAGCTCCAATACCCGGCGGGACGAGCCGGCCATGGCAGCCGCATTTGCCGAGGCCGCCGCTTCGCTCGGGATCTCCGACGACGATGGCGACACCGAAGATGCGGTGGTAGCCGCCGTCGAGGGATCCGACGCCGAGGCGTAGTCCCGTTAGCACAATTGCAACAACATGCCAATGGCCGGTGGGAACTCCCACCGGCCATTGCGTTTCTCCCAGCCCTGCGCAATAGTTCCTCACGAACTCCACAAGCGCCCGAAATGTCCCGGCACCGATGCGCGATCGGATTCATTTCGGTGACTGCTTCCCGTGAGATTCGAAGCGAGGTGCGCACGTTGACCAGCAACTTCGACAAGTTCACCCCACGAGCACGCAAGGTCCTTTCTCTCTCGCAACAAGAGTCGGAGCGCCTCAATCATCCCTACATCGGTACAGAGCACCTTCTTCTCGGCCTGGTGCGTGAGGGTGAGGGCATCGCCGCCCGTGTCTTGACAGACATGGGCGTGCAGCTACCCGAAGCGCGCTCCGCGGTCGAGTCCATCATCGGTCGTGAAGAAGGCGCCGTCATGGGCGAGGTCGGCCTGACACCGCGGGCCAAGAAGGTCATTGAACTGTCGGTCGACGAAGCACGCCGCCTCGACCACAGCTACATCGGCACCGAGCACGTATTGCTTGGGTTGCTACGTGAGATCGAAGGCCACGCGGTCGGAATTCTCGAGTCCCTCGGCGTCGACGCGGTGAAAGTCCGCCAGCAGGTTATGCAAATGGTCGAGCAAAGCGCGAGAGCACGAGTTGCCGATGCATCGACGGAGCTGCCTGGTCAGTTGCCTGTACGAGCGGACATCGAACGACTCGAAACGGAGATCGTACAAGCGCGTGCCGAGGGCAATCGACATCGCGTGCGGGACCTGGAAGCGCGGTTGGCGTTGATCCATCTCAAGGAACTGGACAAGCGAGAACAACGGGTAACAAAGCAGCTGATCGTCGAAGAGAAAAGGAGTATCGCCATCGACGATGAGGTACGCAGGCTGCTCGCGGAGCTCGACCAGCTCAAAAAGGAACGCAGCGGTCATATTCGAACGCTCTTCCGGGCGGAGCGATTCAGGAATGCGCGAAAGAAACGGCCACAGCCAAAGGGGGAGAACGATCCCGAAGATAGACCCTCAGCACAAGAATGACAACTCCCCGTTAGGGTAGGCGGCTCTTCTTCGCGCGATCCCGTATGCTTTAGGAGCACAGGGACGCAGCCTTCTAGCCGAGGCGGTTAAAAAGGTGGGGCGTCAGGAGAGCCGAGAATGGCAAGCAATTTCGACAAATTCACGGAACGAGCGCGCAAAGTCCTCTCCCTGGCCCAGGAAGAGGCGCAGCGTTTCAATCATCCCTACATCGGTACGGAGCATCTCCTTCTCGGTTTGGTGCGTGAGGGTGAGGGCGTCGCCGCCCGTGTTTTGACCAATATGGGCGTGCAACTGCCCAAAGTGCGTTCGGCGGTCGAATTCATCATCGGCCGCGGTGAGGGCGCTGTCATCGGCGAGATCGGGTTGACACCCCGAGCCAAGAAAGTCATCGAGCTGGCGGTCGACGAGGCACGCCGCCTCGATCACAGCTACATCGGCACCGAGCACCTGTTGCTCGGTCTGGTCCGCGAGGGCGAGGGCATTGCCGCCGGTGTGCTGGAGAGTCTGGGCGTCAATCTGGAAAAGGTCCGCCAGCAGGTCATGCAGGTGGTGAACCAGAGCGCCAGCTCGGCTCAGACCAAAACGCAGACGAAAACTCCCTATATGGACGCCCTCGGTTTCGATCTCACCGAGGCCGCCCGCAACGACAAGCTGGGACCGCTGGTTGGCCGCTCGATGGAAATCGATCGGGTGATGCAGATCCTTTCCCGGCGGACCAAGAACAATCCGGCTCTGATCGGCGAACCCGGTGTCGGCAAGACCGCTATCGTGGAAGGGCTCGCTCAGCGGATCGTCAATGGCGATGTGCCGGAGCGGTTGCAGGGCAAGCGCCTGGTCGCGCTGGATATCGGCGCATTGGTCGCCGGCACGAAATATCGCGGTGAATTCGAAGAGCGCCTGAAGAAGATCGTCGGCGAGGTCAAGGAAACCGGCAGCATCATCTTTATCGATGAGCTCCACACCCTGGTCGGCGCCGGCGCGGCTGAAGGCGCGGTCGACGCCGCCAATATCCTCAAGCCGGCACTTTCCCGAGGGGAGCTGCAAACGATTGGCGCGACCACCCTCGATGAATATCGCAAATACATCGAACGGGACGCCGCACTCGAGCGCCGTTTCCAACCGGTGGTCGTCGAAGAACCGTCGATCGACGAAACCATCGAGATCCTGATGGGCGTGCGGCCGTTGTACGAAGAACACCACCGACTGAAGATTAGTGACGAAGCCCTCAAGTCGGCAGCAAATCTGGCCGCTCGCTATGTGACCGACCGATTCATGCCGGACAAGGCGATCGACCTGATCGACGAAGCATCTTCGCGCGTGCGTATGCAGAAATCGGTGGCGCCCCCCACCCTGAAGGATGCCCTGGCGGGGCTTTCCTCACTCCAGCGCGAGCTGGAGGCGGCGGTCGAGAGTCAGGAATTCGAGATCGCGGCTGAGCTGCGCGATCGGGAACGCAAGCTGCGCGACCGCATCGACGATCAGGAGCAGGAGCTCCGCGATCAGCAGGCTGAGGAAGAGATCTACGTCACCGAAGAGGACATCGCCCAGGTGGCGTCGATGTGGACCGGCATCCCGGTCTATCGCATCGCCGGCGAGGAATCCGAGCGGCTCCTCAAGATGGAGGAAGCGCTCCACGAGCGCATCATCGGACAGGAAGAAGCGATCGAGGCGATGGCCAAGGCTGTCCGCCGTGCCCGCGCCGGACTCAAGGATCCGAAACGACCGATCGGCACCTTCATCTTCCTGGGCCCTACCGGCGTCGGCAAGACCTTGCTGGCCAAGGCGCTGGCCGAGTTCATGTTCGGCTCGGAAGACCATCTCATCAAGATCGATATGTCCGAGTTCATGGAGCGGCACGCCGTCGCCCGTCTGGTCGGCGCACCTCCAGGCTATGTCGGGTATGAGGAAGGCGGCCAGCTCACCGAGGCCGTGCGGCGTAAGTCGTATTCGGTCATCCTGCTGGACGAGATCGAGAAAGCCCACCCCGAAGCATTCAACATGCTCTTGCAGATCATGGAGGACGGCCATCTCTCCGATGCCAAGGGGCGCCGGGTCGATTTCCGCAACACCATCATCATCATGACCTCGAACGTCGGAGCCGATCAGATTTCACGCGAGATGCGCATGGGCTTCGAATTCACGCAGGACGAGGAAAAGTCCAAGCAGCGCGATTACGACCTGATGCGCGAAAAGGTCATGACCCAGCTGAAGCAGTCGTTCCGGCCGGAGTTTCTGAACCGAATCGACGCCTCGATTGTCTTCCATTCGCTGACCGCGGAACAGATCCGTGAGATCGTCGAGCTGGAGCTCCACCGGGTGCGCACGCAGCTGGCCGAGCAAGAGATTCAGCTGGAAGTTACGACCGAGGCGATGGATCTCCTGGCCGAGCGCGGCTACGACCACACCTATGGCGCGCGCCCGCTGCGCCGCATCATCCAAAACCTGATCGAGGATCCCCTGGCCGAAGGGCTGCTGGAAAGCCGCTTCGCCTCCAACACGACCATCCGCGTCGAGGTGGAAGACGATCTGCTGAAGCTTTCTCCCCTGCCGGTGCAGGAGCTCGCCATCGTCGGGTAGCTCGGGACTGTTTCCATTTCGATTGCGTTGATCGGGGACGGCAATGGCCGTCCCCGACTCTGTCATGCCGATCGCAGCCGAGCAACCTCTCTCGTTCTCCCCCGCGTAAACAATCGATTCCGGGGCGTATGCGCGGGCAAGAACCCGCTGCCTGTAAGCGACTCGACCATTTGTTCGGATTTCGGTAGACTCACCCCATGGCGAAACGCAGCACAACCTATGTCTGCCAGCAATGCGGGGCGCACAGCCCGGCCTACCTCGGTCGCTGCCCCAACTGCAACAGCTGGAACTCGATGGTCGAAACCATCGAGCCCAAAACTCAAACCGGCGCCAAATCGCGATCGCGTCCGCTGCTCGCGCCGTCCATCCAGGCGCAGCGAATCTCGGACGTCGAGGCAGCGGAGTCCCAGCGCATCAAGACGTCCATCGGCGAGCTCGATCGAGTCCTGGGCGGCGGGCTGGTGCCGGGCTCGGTCGTCCTCGTCGGCGGCGACCCGGGCATCGGCAAATCGACGCTGGTGTTGCAGGCGGCGGCACTGCTCGGAATCGACATCGCGCCGAGTCTCTATGCCAGCGGTGAGGAATCGACCCATCAGATTCGTCTTCGAGCCGAACGCCTGGGCGTTTCCGGCGACCACGTGCTCGTCGTTTCCGAATCGAATCTGGCCGAGATCATCGCCCTGGCTGAGCAAACCAATCCGCGGGTGCTGATCGTCGACTCGATTCAGACCACGACAGTGGACGAGCTGGAAACATCGGCCGGCAGCGTCGGCCAGGTGCGCGAATCGACCGCGCAGCTCATCCGCTGGGCCAAACCGCGCATGGTGCCGGTCATCATCATCGGGCACGTCACCAAAGAAGGGAATATCGCCGGACCGCGGGTCTTGGAGCACATGGTCGACGCCGTGCTCTATCTCGAAGGCGAGCGTTTCCAGCAATTCCGCATCCTCCGCGCGGTCAAGAACCGCTTCGGCTCGACCGATGAAGTTGGCGTTTTCGAGATGGTCGAGTCCGGCATGCAGGAAGTGCGCAACCCCTCCGAGGCATTTCTGCAGGAACGGGCGCTGAATGCGGCCGGCTCGACGGTGACGGTCACGCTGGAAGGAAGTCGCCCCATTCTGGTCGAGGTGCAGGCGCTGACATCACCGAGTGTGTATGGGCTCCCCCGGCGCAGCGCGAACGGATTCGATCAGGGACGGCTGCAGCTCCTGGTCGCGGTTCTCCAGAAGCGAGCTGGTCTGAATCTGTCCGAGCAGGACGTCTACACGAACGCGGTAGGCGGGCTGAGGATTTCCGAACCCGGCGCCGATCTTGCCGTTGCCACTGCGATCGCGTCGTCACTGAAGGACCGCATGATCGATCCACGCACCGTTGTCATAGGCGAGGTCGGCCTCTCCGGTGAAGTTCGCTCTGTCAGTCAGCTCGACCGTCGTCTCCTCGAAGCAGGGCGCCTCGGATTCTCCCGCGCCATCATCCCCGCTTCGATCGGCCGGCGAAGCAAGTCGATGCCCGGCGACCTGTCCGTGACGCGTGTTTCGACCCTTGCCGAAGCGATCAAGGAAGCGGTCGGGTAGTCCGGATAATCCGTGGAGCGGCGTCGGCTCTTCCGATTCCGTAGTTGCAGCCCTCCGTGGCTGCCCTTGGACGGCAATGACAGCCACGGAGGGCTGGCAACTACGCGGGGAATGGGGGCTTGCCATAGCGAATGAATTTTGTTAGCGGTTTCTGCGCCGTTCGGCAAGCTCCAGGAGTTGATCTGCTAGCCGGGCGGCGGCGTCAGGACGTCCGGCTTTGGCCGCGTTCGCGCCAATCGTTGCGCGTCGAGCTGGATTGGACAAGAGATCCAATATCATTGCCCGCAATCGCTCCGGTGATGCCTCAGCCTGGTCGATGACGACCGCGCCATCGAGCGAGGAAAGTGCTTCCGCGTTGCGGTGCTGCTCGTGGCCGCCCGCCCCAGGCAACGGAATCAGGATCGCCGCCTTCCCCAGGAAGGCGATCTCCGCCACCGTACCCGCGCCGGCGCGCGCCAGCATCAAATCGGCCATGGCATAGATATCGGCCATCTCTTCACGCACCCGCTCGACCACGAAATAACGATCCCGCATCTCCGCCGCCAGACGCCGCTGTTTGTCCGAGAGCCGCTCGAAGTCGGGGTTGTCGGTCTTTGCGCCGGTTTGATGAAGGATCTGCATGCGCTCCAGCAAATCGTCCAGAATCGCTTCGATCCGCTCGTTGAGCGGAGAAGCCCCGCGTGCTCCACCGGTGACGAAAAGCACCGGAAGATCGCTTCGGAATCCGAAGCGTTGCAACCCACTCGCCCGATCTCCCTCGTTCAGGGACGCCCGCACCGGGTTGCCGGTCACGACGGTTTTGCTCGTGTCCTTCGCGTATTTCAGCGACGAGTCGAAGGTCAGCGCCTGCACATCGACGAACCGCGAATTCACGCGTGTTGCCAGACCCAGAATGGCGGTTTGCTCATGACTGAGCACCGGTGCAATGCGGGTGCCTCCGACCACACTCGGGGTGGAAACATAGCCGCCGGTGCTGAAGATGACATCCGGATGGAACCCACGCAGAATCCACCAAGCCTGCGGCACCCCGAGCGGTACCCGCACCGCGTCTGTTACCGTCTTGAAATCGGGATAACGCCGGAACTTGCCGGTCGATACCGCGCGGAACGGAATTCCACGCGCGCGCGCCTCGTTTCCTTCGATGCCATGCTTGCTCCCGATCCAGAGCAATTCCATTGGCACCCCGCGCCGCTCCAGCTCTTCGATAACCGAAAGGGCGGGAAGCACATGACCGCCGGTACCTCCTCCGGCGATGACGATGCGAATCGGGCGGATGCTCGACATGGGAAACCTGTTGAAACGGAAACGACGAATCGTCTCAATGGACCGACGCCGGACAACGGCCCGGCGAGTATAGCCGCCGCATAGACCCGCGCAGCGCGTGTGCTACCATGCCAAACCGGCGCGAACGCGCTGGTTCCATGGAGCCGTTTCGATTCTCGGCGGAGCCGCCGATCGAGCGGACGTTGCAGTGTCCACACATCACGCTTCGAAAACCGAACGTGGGCTGTTTGCCCAGGACTCCGGCCGCTGGCTTGGCCTCGCTGCCGCGGTGGCGCTTGCGGTCATTGCGTTGGATGCGCTGAGCAAGTGGGCGATCGAGCTCGAGATCGGTCCGAATGCCGCTCGAACCCATCTCGAGATCCTTGGCGACGTCGTCGAGCTGCGGTACACCGCCAATGCCGGAGTCGCCTTCGGTCTGTTACGTGACAGCTCGACCATCGCCGGCTTGCTGGTCGGTATCGTGATCGTGCCGCTGGTCATCGTGCTGGTCGTGCTTGCGCTGCGCGGGGCGCTCTGGGCGTTCGCCAGTGGACTCGTGCTTGGCGGTGCGGCCGGCAATCTGATCGACCGCATCGGAGATCAAACCGTCACCGACTTCGTTTCCGTCGGCCGGTGGCCCTCGTTCAATGTGGCCGACGCGTCCATCACCGTCGGAGCGATCATCCTCATTGGGCTCTCGCTGCTCGAACGTCCCGCCGGCTCCCGGCCCGACGAACACGCATCCCGATGACCACGCGCACCACGCAAGTGCAATCCGAGCTCGACGATACCGAGATTTCTGAGCGCATCCTCCTCCAGCCCGGCGCCGAACATACCGGCGAGCGGCTCGATGTCTATCTCGCCTCGGCGCTGACCGACTACTCTCGCGCCTACATCCAGCAACTGATCGCCGCCGGCAGTGTCTTGGTCGATGGACTCGAGCGCACCAAACGCACCATCAAGGTGACGGGCGGCCAAACGATCGAGGTCTCCATCCCAGAACCCGAACCGCACGATATTGCCCCAGAAGATCTGCCCCTGTCCATCGTCTATGAAGACGACGATATCGCTGTCATCGACAAACGCGCCGGGATGGTGGTGCATCCCGCGGCCGGGCATGCTGGTGGCACCCTGGTCAATGGGTTACTTTTCCGCTATCCAGAAATCGCCATCAACGGCACAAACCGCCCCGGTATCGTTCACCGGCTCGACAAAGACACCTCCGGCCTGATCGTCATTGCCCGCACGCCCGCCGGCCAGAAGCTCCTGCTCGATCAGTGGGCCGACGGTTCCGTGCAAAAGGGCTACAAAGCGCTGGTGCACGGCGTGGTGGAACCGAACGAAGCGACCATCGACGCCCCGATCGGCCGCGATCCAGGCGACCGGCAGCGGATGGCTGTGACGGCCTCGGGGAAGCCGTCTGTGACCCACTTCACGGTCGAGGAACGATTCGACGCCACCAGCTACCTCGATGTCGAGATCGAAACCGGCCGCACGCACCAGATCAGGGTTCATCTCGCGTTCATCGGTCATCCAGTGGTGGCCGACGCTCTCTACGCCAATCGCAGCTGGCCGGCGCTCGGACTGGGCCGACAATTCCTGCATGCCTGGCGATTGGGTTTGCGGCTCTCCGATGGCCGCCGGCAGACTTTCGAGTCCCCGCTTCCAGATGAGTTGGTTCGCGCGCTTGGCGAAGTTCGCCGGGGAGCACCTCGATGACACCCGAAGCACAGATCGAATCATGGTTCCGCAAGGTGCTGGTGCAGCTCGATCCGAGCCGGTTGACCAGCCGCGCTACCGCGTTTCGCCCTGATGAGGACGTTCCCTTGTTCGGTGAACCCGTCTTCAACAATCCGGTCGAGGTCCCGGCCAGAGGCGAAGTTGTCGTCATGGCCGTCGGCAAGGCCGCGATCGGCATGGCCGAGGGCGCGCAGATCATGTTCGGCGACCGGTTCCAGCGTGGGTATGTGCTAACCGTCGACGGACCCGACGCTTCCGCGCTCGACGAGCGCTGGACCGTCTTCCGCGCTGGCCACCCCATTCCCGATCAGCGCGGAATCGACGCAACCCGCGCTCTGGTCGCAGTCGTCGAAGAATTGAGCTCCGACGATCTGGTCATCGCGCTCATCTCGGGTGGCGGCTCAGCCCTCTTCGAAGCGCCCCGCGATCCGCTGACCCTGGACGACTTCGCGGAGCTGACGCAGCTGCTGCTCCACGCGGGCGCCCCCATCCAGCATCTCAATACCGTGCGCATTCCGCTCAGCCAGGTCAAAGGTGGCGCATTCCGGCGGCGCTCGCCCGCCGGACAGTTTGCGACCCTCATTCTGTCCGACGTACTGGGAAACGATACGCAGATCATTGCCAGCGGCCCTACGGTCGAACCAGCGGTCACTGGCGCGGCCGCGCTGGCCGTGCTCGATCTCTACGGGCTGCGGGAAACGGTCTCGTCGGCGGTTAGAACGGTGCTGAACGAAGCAGCCGCCGAATCGACCGCGTGGGACTACCCGGATGACATTGTCGAGATCGTCGGCGATGTCGAGCTGGCCATGCAGCTCGCCGGCGAAGCTTCCAGCGATGCCGGGGTCGATACAGTCGTGGTGGATTTCTTGCTCGATGGCGACGCGTCGGAGGCGGCGCGCTCCTGGGTCGAAGAGCTGCTGGAAACCGGCGGCGATATCGACGCGGTCTGGAGCGGAGGAGAAACGACGGTTACGGTGCAGGGTGACGGTGCAGGCGGGCGCAACACGGAATTCGCGCTCGTGGCCGCGCTCGAGCTCGACCGGCTGGAGAACGATCAGTGGGTGGTCGGCAGTTTGGCCACCGACGGCCAGGATGGCAATTTCCCCAGTGCCGGCGCGATTGCCAGCCGCGAGACGATCCAGCGTGCCCGAGAGCTGGGCATCGACCCAAACGCGGCGCTGGCAAACAACGACAGTGCCACCTTTTTTCAACAGGTCGGCGGATTGGTGATCACCGGACCGACCGGCACCAACGTCAACGATCTCTACGTCGGACTCCGCCGTCACCCGGCGTAGTCGCCGGCTCTGTGCCGGCGGTTCCCAGCGCCGCAATCGAGGCGGCGGTCAGGAGATGCCGCGGGGCGTCTTCGCTTGCTATAGTCTCTAAATCACGCTTCGCTTCCGCGAAAGGATCACACCCACCCCGATGCAAGGCGCAAGGGCTCTCGTCGACGTTCTCGTCGAAAGTGGCATCGAGCATGTATTTGGCCTACCCGGCGATACCGGCATGGCTCTCTACGATGCGTTCAACCAGCGGCGTGACCGCATCGAGCACATTATGACGCGCGACGAGCGTTCGGCGTCCTTCATGGCCGATGCCTACGCCCGCGCATCGGGCCGGCTCGGCGTTTGCGAAGGCCCAAGTGGCGGTGGCGCGACCTATATCCTTCCGGGCGTTGCTGAAGCCCAGGGATCGGCCATTCCCGTGCTCTGCATGACCTCAGACACGCCCGTTTCGCAGCATCAGCGCGGCGTGCTAACCGAGCTCGATCAGGAATCGCTCTTCCGCCCGGTCACGAAATGGAATACCCGTATCAATTCGTCATCGACCATGGCCGAGATGACGCGCCGGGCGATTCGCATGGCGACCGTCGGGCGTCCGGGCGCCGTTCACCTGTCCCTGCCGACCGATTCGCTCGAAGGTGAAACCGACGATCGCTCGGTCTATGGTGTGCCGGAGCTGGCGCACGTGCCGGTGGTGCGCACGCGACCCGATCCGGTGCTGGTCGAACAGGCAGCGCGGGTCATCGAGCGGGCAGCGCGCCCGGTCATCGTCGCCGGTGGCGGCGTGGTCACCGGACGCGCTTGGAACGAGCTCACCCGCTTCGCCGAAACACTGAATATCCCGGTCGCCACCTCGGTCAACGGCAAGGGGAGCATCGCCGAAACGAGTCCGGTCTCGATTGGCATCGTCGGCGGCAACGGCGCGCGCGCATACACGAATGATGTCGTTTCAGACGCCGATTTGATCGTCTACATCGGCAGCCGCACCGATTCGACCACAACCCATCATTGGTCGGTTCCGGACATCTCCGAACCACCAGCAGTCATCCAGATCGATGTCGAGCCGTTCGAGATCGGCAACAACTACAAGTTGGCCGTGCCGTTGGCGGGCGACGCCGGCCTTACCCTGATCGATCTGCTCGACGCCATCGACGATCCCAAGTCGGTGGGGGCTCGTAATCGCGAGCGGATCGACGGTCTGGTCGCGATTGCCGATCGCTATTGGGAGGATGTCCGGCAGCAAGCGTTGCAAACCGACGTGCCGATCAAACCGCAGGTCGTGACCGCCGCGCTGCGCGAGCTGCTCCCGGATGACGCGCTGATCGTGGCCGATCCGGGCACGCCGACCCCATACCTCGGTGCCCAATACCAGCTGCGGCGGCCAGGCCGGACGACCATCATTCCCCGCGCGCATGGCGGCCTCGGATATGCGATCCCGGCAGTGGTCGGAGCGGCCAAAGCGCGGCCGGATGCGCCGGTAATCGGCTTCACGACAGACGGCAGCTTTGGCATGTCCTGTGGCGAGCTGGAGACGATCACGCGGTTGAACCTGCCGATCGTCTTCGTGCATGCCAACAACAGCAGCTTCGGCTGGATCAAAGAGCTGCAACACCTTTATCACGACGACCAGTATTTCTCGGTCGATTTC
>DASTFJ010000113.1:0-55136 GCA_035708745.1 Thermomicrobiales bacterium
AAGGCACAGTCGCAGCATCTCCAGTCTCGAGTGGGGCTGCGTCCCCAGGCGCGGCATCGCCGATTGCAGGCACGCCGGTTGCGGTCGAAACAAACGGCTCTCCCAGCGCGGCAACGCCGTCTGCCAGCGGCAGCCCGGCGGTCATGGGGTCGCCGGAACCGACCGCGCTGCCGAGCCAGGACGAGGTCCGCCAGACCGCAACTGCCAACTTCGACAGCTATTCCGATCAGATCTTCGATCTTACCCACATGAACCGGGACGACTATTTCCGACTGGTCGCCAAACCGGCGCTTGCGCGTGAGCTGGTGAATGGCTATTTCCAGCAGCAGATCGGTCAATCGGCCGAGCAGGTGCATGCACGCCATATTCTGGTTGGCACCAAGGAGCTGGCCGACAAGCTGAAGGACGAGCTCGATACCGACCCGGAAAAATTCGAGGAGCTTGCCAAGGAAAATTCGATCGACACCTCCACTGCTCCCAATGGCGGCGATCTCGGGTGGTTCACCTCTGGTGTCATGGTCCAGCCATTCGAAGAAGCAGCCTTTGCCCTCGAACCCGGTCAGATCAGCGAGCCTGTGCAGACACAGTTCGGCTGGCACATCATTCAGGTGCTCGAACATGACGACGATCGCGCCCTGACCGACGATCAGATAACTCAGGCAGTGTCGGCCGAATCCGATCGTTGGCTTTCGGATCAGCGCGAAGCCGCGAAGATCTCAGGCGTGAAACCGACGCCGACCCCGGCCACACAGCAATTCGTTCCGCCGGCCGATGCTCCCACGGCGCCGGCCGCTACTCCAGCACCCCAGGATGACGGCGAGGCAACCGGCGCGACGCCGGTTGCCGCCAGCCCGGTCGCTGGCGAATAGCGAAAAAGGCGGCTACTCGCGTCCGAAGATGCTATCCTCAACGAACCGCAACCTCGCCCCCGCGCCGTCGTTGCAGGAGTAAGGCAGGCAGACGTGAGTAGCCGCAAACCACCATCCAATTCGGGCGATTTTGACGACTTCGACATTCCCAAGTGGGATGATACGGCGGGTTCCGCGCAGGGGCGGGTGGCTCCTCAGCCGTCGTCGAGCACACGCCGGACCAGATCTGGGCGCGACGCCTATCCGGATCCGCTGTACGACGACTACGACGCGCCTGGTTCGCCGTCCCGGCCACCCAGCCAGTATGCGCCCTCAGGACAGCAACCGCCTCGACTGAGCAATCGCGTTCCGACGCGTACGACGCGCCCTTCGCAGCGGGATCCCTATCGGGACCCGTACAGCGGCGCCGAAGAGACCTTCGTCGAGGAGCAGTATTACGACCCGGCATACGATGCCCCCCAGCAGCGGGCCTCAGCGGCCAGCCAATATGATCTGTATGCCGAACCAGCGGTCGAGGCCGACTGGGGCGGAGCGGCCGTCTACGATGAAGAACTGTCCCCGCGGCGAAGGCCGCGGCAACGCACTCGCGCGGCTCGGCCCAACGTATCGATCGCCCGGCCCGCGATTTCGGATACCGGTATCGCCGCGATCGTTGGCGCGGCGGTGGTCAGCCTCTTGGTGATGATCGGTGCGGTTTGGTACGGCATGGGTGATCTGGCCGACGTCATTCCATGGCATGTAAACGCCTCAGGCGATGTCGATCGCTGGGTTTCGAGCTCGACGCTTTGGCGTATTCCGTTCGGAAGCTTCATGGCGCTGGCGATTGGTTCGGTGCTCGGCTTTTTCCTGTGGAAGCGAGACCGCTTCGCCGCCCGGTTCATCATTTCATCGATGTGCGTCATTCAGGTGTTAGCCTGGGTGGCTGTGATCGACCAGCTCTGGTAGATTGCCTTCGAAATAGATGCACGCGAGGAGGTCGAATCCGGCCTCCTCGTTTAGCGTCAGAGAGCTGAGGTCGCGAGATGGCAAATGCGATTACGGTTGGACGCCTGATCCTGCTTTTCGTGGCGGTTTATGTGCTGTACCACGGCGGGGTCGAGGCCGTCGCCGTGGCGGCCATTGCCATCGGCGTTGCGATTGTGCTGGATGGGTTGGATGGGTGGGTCGCACGCCGTTACAACGAAACCGGCCCATTGGGCGCCGCGTTCGACATTGCCGGCGACCGGATTGCCGAGAACGTGCTTTGGGTGGTCTATGCCGATCTCGGACTCATTCCCATCTGGGTTCCCTTGCTCATGCTGACGCGGGGTTTCCTGGTCGATGCGTTGCGGGCCATCGGATACGGCGAGGGGAAGACGGCGTTCGGAGAAAACAATATGATGCGATCCCCGCTCACCCAATGGCTGACGGCGGGTCGTCCCATGCGCTTGATCTACGGCTGGGCGAAGCTGCTGGCGTTCGTCTTTCTGGGCGGATTGGTGGGCTACCAGCTGCGTGACGCTTCAGGAACCTGGCTCGGCGATCTCTACGGTTGGAAGCCGTTTCGGTATGCAGGGTGGGTCTGCGTTTGGGGCTCAGTGGTGCTCAGCATCGTGCGGGGTGTTCCGGTCGTCTACGACGCGTTCCTGACCTATGGCCGAACCGAGAAGGCGAACCCGGCAGCCGAATGAGCGAGCCCCCGATCGACGACGCGTTCCCAACACAACGGGCGAGCCGAATCCCGAAATCGAATCTCCCGCGAATCGAATTTCGCAAGAGCCAGCGGAAGGACCTCACCTATTATGCAGCCGCATTCCTGGCCGCGGCGCTGTCGTGGCTTGCTCGGCTCACCCCTGATGCGTTCGAGAACTTCATCGCTCTCCGTATCGGCGATCTGAGCTTTCTCACGTCCCGCCAATGGCGTGCAAACGTGGAGTCGAATATCGCGCACGTCATCGACCAATCTGAGGAATCCGCGGTTGTTCGCCGTACGACCCGATCGATCTTTCAGACAAATGCGCTCAATGTCGCCACGCTGTTGCGCAGCCCGCACCAGAGCAGGCAGGAGTTGTTGGCGAGTCTGACATTTCCCCATGGTGACTGGGAGGTGCTGGCCGAGGCGTCAGCGCGGGGACAGGGCGTCATCATCCTTACCGCGCATCTGGGATCGTTCGACACCATGGGAAGCGCGGTAGCCGCCAAGGGGTACTCCATCGCGGCACTGACCGCGCGCACGACGAGCCGCTTCGCGTTCGAGTTCGTGTCGTTTCTGCGGCTCGCGCACCGCCTCCAGTTGATCGAGGCGTCGTCGTCCGGTGTGCGGGAAGCGATTGCTCATCTGCGCGCTGGAAACGTCTTGTGCTTGCTCTCGGATCGGGATTTCTTTTTGAACGGGCAACGAATCGAGTTCTTCGGCGAAGAGACGACCTTGCCAATTGGCGCCGCCCGCCTGGCGCGAGACACCGGCGCGACGATCGTGCCGATCTTCGCGGTGCGGCAGCAACATGGGCACGCGCTCATGATCGAGCCGTCCTTCACCGTCGAGAAAACCGCCAATCGCGATGCCGATGTCGAGCGCGCAATGAAGCGCGTAGTCGGCGCAATGGAGCATGCTATCTCCAATGCGCCCGACCAGTGGGTGATGTTTCAGCGGGTCTGGCCCGAAGAGACGCCGATCGTTACGGGCTGACCGGCTCGGCGGTCGCCCACAGATCGTATTCGGTGCCAGCGTAGACGGTCGCGTCCACGAACTGGCCAACCGGTTGCTCACCGTCGATAAAAACCAATCCATCGACTTCCGGCGCATGACGATACGCTCGGCCTACCGAAACTGGCGAGGTCCGCCCGGCTTCGTCCTCGATCTCCCCGATACTCTCGACGAGCACCCTCAAGGTCTGGCCCTCGAGCGCCTGATTGTGCGCGAGTGAGATCGACTGTTGCAGCTCCATGATGGCGTTGCGACGCTCTTCGGCCACCTCGGCGGGAACCTGATCCGGCATACCGTACGAGACCGTTCCCGGTTCCGGTGAGTAGGTGAAGACGCCAACATGGTCGAATTGCTGCTCTTCGACGAAATCGAGCAGATACTCGAACTCCTCGTCGGTCTCCCCCGGGAACCCGGTGATCAACGTGGTGCGCAGCACCACATCGTCCAGGGTATTGCGCGCATGATCGAGGATACGCCGTGTGAGATCGAGATTCGCCGGGCGCAACATGCGCTTCAGCATCGCCGGGTGCGCATGCTGCAACGGCATATCGATGTAGTTGACCGCCATCTCATGCCGCGCAACCGCGTCGATCATCTTGAGCACGATGGGATTGGGATAGATATAAAGCAATCGCAACCAGGGCAAGTTCGGCACTTGCTCGCCGATCATGTCGATCAGATCGGCAATACCGTTTTTCATGCCAATATCGGAACCGTAACGAATCGTGTCCTGCGAAACCAGCACGATTTCCTTCGATCCCAATGCAACGAGATCGACGATCTCCTGAATGATATGGAGGGGCCGCTTGCTCGTCTGCTTGCCCTTGATGGTCGGAATCGTGCAAAACGCGCAGGCATGGTCGCAACCATCAGCGATCTTCACATAGGCCGACGGACCGGCGTGCTGATGGGTGAAGGTCGTCGTCAGCCCATCGCAACCGGCCAGCTGAGGTTGTGGCGCTTCGCCGAAAAGCGAACCGACCGTGTCGCCAATCCGGAACCATTCGCGGGTCGTCAGAACCTTGTCCACCCCGGTCGGGAGATCGAGCGAGTAATCGCGTAGCGCCGGTAAGCAACCGGCCGCAACGATGAACTGTCCCGGACTGCGCTGATCGACCAGACCCTGCAGCGCTTCGATCGATTCGGCCCGCGCAGCGCCCAGGAAACCGCAGGTGTTGACGATTACCACATCGGCGTCGTCGGGCTCCTCCCGCTCGGCATACCCGCGCTCCAGCAGGAGGGTGGACATCCCTTCGGAATCGACCCGGTTCTTGGCGCAGCCAAGGGTGACGACATTGAATGAGCGTGTGGCGTCTTTGGATTTCGTAATCGAGCTCAACGACCTACCTGTAGTTCACGAATTGCAGCGCGACCGGATAGTCGGCATCACGGAAGGCCGTAATCACGGCCTGGAGATCATCCTTGCTTTTGGCTTGCACGCGGACAGCGTCGCCCTGAATCTGCGAATTGACCTTCTTGAACTCGTCGCGAATCCGCTTGTTGATCTGCTTGGCCAGATCGTCCGAAATTCCCTCTTTCAGGGTGACGACCTGTCGGACTCGACCGCCGCTCGCCTCTTCTTCCGTACCGTAATCGAGGATCTTGAGCGAAATCCCCCGGCGGATCAGCTTCGATTCGAGGATGTCATGCACAGCCTGCAACGAAGTCTCCGAATCGGTGTTGATGGTCAGTTTTTTCGGATCCTCGTCGATGGTGGTCTTGGTGTCTTTGAGATCGTATCGCTGCCCAACTTCGCGCCGGGTTTGATCGACGGCGTTCTTGAGTTCCTGGTGGTCGTAGGACGAAACGATATCGAATGAAAATGTCGATGCCACGCGGGCTACCTCCTTATTTCGCAGCCACCCATGGTACCAGACCGCGCGATATGTCTAGCGGGCCGCGGCCATCAACATCGCGCAACCGGGGATCTCAGCGTCTTTCCCACCCGGCAGCACCACATTCGAAATTCCGTTCCCCTGAGAAGTATCCAGCACTACCCGCCAATCGGTCCGGCGGCGCTTTCCGACCTTCGGTATGCGAAAGACGTGCTGATCGTTGGTGGCATTGAAGAGCATCAAAAGCGATTCCCCTGCGTGTCCTGAGGGACCCGGCGGAGGATCGATGGTGAGCATCAGCACCCGTGGGTCCTGCCGTCCCCACGTCGCCGGCATGAGCTCCGAACCATCGGCGTCTCGCCAGCCGACGAACCCGGGTTCGTGGGGGACCGGAATTTCTGATTCGATATAGCGTAACGGCCGGAGCGCCGGATACTCGTTGCGCAGCGCGATCAGATGACGAACGTAGTCGAGAAACTCCCGTTCACGGTCGTCGAGCGACCAATCGAACCAGGTGATCTCGTTGTCCTGGCAGTAGGCATTGTTGTTCCCCTGCTGGGTCTGGCACAGTTCGTCCCCCCCCAGCATCATCGGAACCCCGTGACTCAGCATCACCGTCGCCAGCAGATTCCGCCGCGCCTGAAAACGTCCATCGAGCACCACCGGATCGTCGCTGGGTCCCTCGACGCCAAAATTGAATCCGAGGTTGTTGTCGCTTCCGTCGCGGTTATTCTCCCCATTGGCTTCGTTGTGCTTCTTGTTATACGAAACGAGGTCGGTCAGATCGAAACCATCGTGGCAGGTCACGTAATTGATGGTTGCGAGCGGACCGCGCCCGGGACGGTCGAAGAGGTCGGATGAGCCAGTCAAGCGCAGGGCAAACTCGCCCAGCGTGGCGCGATGCCCGAGCCAGAACGAGCGGGTGGTATCGCGAAAGTGGTCGTTCCATTCGCTCATGTTGTTCGGGAAATGGCCGACCTGATAACCCTCCGGCCCAAGGTCCCACGGTTCCGCGATCAGCTTGATTCCGCGCAATAGTGGGTCTTGATTCATCGCCGTGAATAACCGCGACCAGGGGTCGAATCCGAAGGCATCGCGCCCGAGGGAGGTCGCCAGGTCGAACCGAAATCCGTCGACGTGCATCTCCTGCACCCAATAGCGCAGCGAATCCATGACCAGCCCGACGACAGCCGGATGCTGTGTGTTGAGGGTATTGCCGGTCCCGCTGAAATTCTCGTAGTCGTCGGGGCGGTCGACCGGTCTCCGATAGTAGGTAGGATTGTCCAAGCCTCGAAACGACAGGGTCGGACCGTCCTTGCCCCCTTCGGCCGTGTGGTTGTAAACCACATCGAGAATGACCTCGATGCCGGCGCTATGCAGACTGCGCACCATCTCCTTGAATTCGCGAACCTGCCCACCGCTGTCGCCACTTGAGGAATAACGGCTCATCGGGGCAAAAAAACCGATCGTGTTGTAACCCCAATAGTTTCTGAGACCCTTTTCGACCAGGAATTCGTCATCCAGGAAGTGATGGACCGGCAGGAGCTCGACCGCGCTGACGCCGAGCGACCGCAAATGATCCAGCATGACCGGGTGCCCGAACCCGGCAAACGTGCCTCGCAGCTCTTCCGGGATCTCCGGATGGAGCTTGGTGGCGCCACCAACATGAACCTCGTAGATCACCGTGTCGGCCAGGGATCGGCGTGGCGATTCGACTCCTTGCCAGTCGAATGCAGGATCGACCACCACCGAACGCGGAACGCTGGTGCAGGAATCGGCCATATTGCGAACCATATGATCGCCGTGTTCGCGTTGGTAATCGAAAACGGTGTCATCCCAGATGAGATGGCCCGAGATAGCGCGCGCATATGGGTCGAGGAGGAGTTTCGATGCGTTGAACCGCAATCCGCGCGATAGCTCGAACGGCCCATAGGCTCGAAACCCGTAGCGCAAACCTGATCCCGCATGCGGCAGAAAGCCATGCCAGATCGAGCCTGTGCGAACCGGCAGCGGGACATCGCGCTCCGTTTCATCGTCCTCGCCCTCGAAAATCGCGAGCATCATATGGGCGGCATGCTCGGAATAGACGGCAAAATTGACGCCGCCATCGCGCAGGGTCGCGCCGAGCGGCCATGGAGTTCCAGGCAGGAGCTGAATCTTCTTATGTGGCACTGGCAATCCGCACGAGCTCCTGGACTCTCGATATCGAATACGCGCCGCCTCCTGAGGAATCCGACGCTCCGCGCCGGAATCCTAACCGGTCTCGCTCTCCGGAGTGGTGGAGAATTGAACGAAGTTCAGTTCCGCTCCAGACAGCGGTCGATTTCGGCAGGAGGTTCCGCGTCGTGGCCCAACCGACATTCCTAACGGCATCCCGCACGTACTCGCTCGAGCAAGCGAGCCACGACCGTATCCGAATCGAGCATGTCGAACCCGAGATCGAAGATGGCCGCTATCCGATCAAACGCGAGGTGGGGGACACCATCACCGTTTCGGCCGACATCTTCCGAGACGGACACGAAAAGATCGTTGCCGATCTCTTCTTCAAACCCTCGTACCGCCCGACCTGGAGCTCGGTCTCCATGACCTTTGTCGACAACGACCGCTGGTCTGGCTCGTTCACGGTCGATGAGAACACACGCTACGACTACACCATCGGCGCCATTCAGGACGACTTTCGCACCTGGTCCGAAGAGATCACCAAGAAACTCACTGCCGGTCTCGATGTCCATCTGGAGATTGCCGAGGGTTTGCACCAACTCCAGCAGGCGGATACTGCGGACCAATCCGTTATTGAAGCAATTCGCAACATCTGGAACGTCGCCGCGGCGGCGGAGTCACAGTCGGCAGCGGTCGAGCTGCTGACATCTCCGAAGCTGGCAGCGCTGATGCGAGCGGCGCTGCCAGAATCCCGGCGCGTTTGGTACGGCGCGACCCTGCCCGTCACCGTCGATCGCGTTCGTGCGCGATACGCCGCCTGGTACGAGCTCTTTCCTCGCTCGGCCGGAAGGGCCCACGGCCAGAGCGGCACCTTCGACGATGTCATCGATCGCCTCGATTACATCCAGGAGCTGGGTTTCGACACGCTCTACTTCCCGCCGATTCACCCAATCGGCCATACGAACCGCAAAGGACCGAACAACACACTAAACGCCGGTCCCGCCGATCCCGGCGTGCCCTACGCCATCGGCAGCGAAGCGGGCGGACACGACGCTATCGAACCAGCACTTGGGACCCTCGAAGATTTCCGGCGTCTCGTGGAGGTGGCTCGCGGCCGCGGGATCGAGCTGGTGCTCGATTTCGCGATCAACGCCTCACCCGATCATCCCTGGGTCGAGGAGCACCGCGACTGGTTTTACATTCGGCCAGACGGCACCATCAAATTCGCCGAGAATCCACCCAAGCGTTACGAAGATGTCTACCCGCTGAATTTCTCGAATCCGGACTGGGAGGGCCTCTGGCAGGAGATGCGTCGGATCATCCTCTTTTGGATCGATCAGGGCGTAACCGCGTTTCGAGTCGACAACCCTCACACCAAGCCTACGGCCTTCTGGGAGTGGTTGATCGCCGAGGTGCAAGCGATCCATCCAGAGACGATCTTTCTCTCGGAGGCGTTCACTCGCCCCAAGCTCATGAAGTGGCTCGCCAAAGCAGGCTTTACGCAGTCGTATACCTATTTCACCTGGCGCAATTTCAAGCAGGAGATCATCGACTATTTTACCGAGCTGACCACGCCGCCGGTGTCCGAATACATGCGCGGGAATCTGTTCACCAACACGCCCGATATCCTCCCCTACTTTCTCCAGGAAAGTGGCCGACCCGGATTCAAGATCCGCGCGGTGCTCGCCGCAACGCTCTCCAGCGTCTATGGCATCTACAGCGGCTTCGAACTCTGCGAAGCCACCCCCACACCGGGCAAAGAGGAGTATTTGAATTCAGAGAAATACGACTTCAAGGTCTGGGATTGGGATCGGACCGGGAACATTCGCGCCGATATTGCGCGCCTCAACCAGATTCGTAAGGAGCACCCCGCTCTCCAGGAATATGACAATCTTCGCTTCTACTGGTCGGACAGCGACAGCATTCTCGTCTATGGCAAGCAAACCGCTGACCAGTCAGACAACATCCTGGTCGCCGTGAATCTCGACCCCTTCCAAGTGCATGAGACGACTATTCATTTCCCGCTGGACGACTTCGGTATGCCACACGGCGAGCAGTACGAAGCGCAGGACCTCATCAGTGGAGAGCGCTATTTCTGGAGTGGAGGCAGCCAGTACGTTCGGCTCGACCCAGCAAAGGAATCGGCTCACATCATTCACTTGCGGCGCTGGGAACATGTCGCTTATGTCGAGCCTGACGCGTGAGCGCATGCTCATTCAACGTCTCGAAACCAAACGTTCTACTATCCGGACTATCGAACACGCTGAGCCAACGATGCATCGGAGGAGAGACACAACAGCATGCCCGTGGACGATGCCCTTTGGTTCAAGGATGCCGTGTTCTATGAAGTTCCGGTTCGCTCGTTCTTCGATTCGAACGGCGATGGCAAGGGCGATTTTCGCGGTCTTGCGCAGAAGCTCGATTACATTCGGGATCTGGGCGTCGACTGTATCTGGGTGCTCCCGATGTACCCCTCGCCCAATCTCGATGACGGATACGATATCGCCGACTTTCTGAAGATTCACCCGGACTACGGCACCGTCAGCGATTTCATTCTCTTCATCGATGCGGCCCACGCACGAGGCCTCAAGGTCGTCGCCGATCTGGTGCTGAATCACACCTCTGACCAGCATGCGTGGTTCCAGGAGGCTCGCAGCGACCCCAATTCGCCAAAGCGCGACTATTACGTTTGGAGTGATGATCCAACCAAATACAGCGGCGCGCGCATCATCTTTATCGACACCGAGGCATCGAACTGGACCTTCGATCCCGTGGCCGGCCAATATTTTTGGCACCGATTTTTTTATCACCAGCCGGATCTGAACTACGACAATCAAGAGCTTCAAGAGGAAATGCTCGATATTGCGCGGTTCTGGCTGAGCTTCGGTCTGGACGGTTTTCGCTGCGATGCGGTCCCCTATCTCTTTGAGCGGGAAGGCACCAACTGCGAAAACTTGCCAGAGACTCATCTGTTTCTTCAGAAACTGCGCAAAATGGTCGACGCCGAGTTTCCGGGGAAGATCCTGCTGGCCGAGGCAAACCAGTGGCCTGAGGATGTGGTCGAATATTTCGGCTCGGTCGAGAATCCGGAATTCCAGATGGGCTTCCACTTCCCGGTCATGCCGCGACTCTATATGGCGATGAGTCGCGAAGACCGTGCGCCCATCATCGACATCCTGCGCCGCACCCCGGACATTCGACCCGACTGCCAGTGGGGCACCTTCCTGCGCAACCACGATGAGCTGACCCTCGAAATGGTCACCCTCGACGAGCGCGAATACATGTGGAATGTCTTCGCGCCAAATCCCCGCATGAAGAGCAATCTCGGCATCCGGCGCCGGCTCGCGCCGCTGATGGAAAACAACCGCGATGCAATCGAGCTGATCAACGCGCTCATGCTCTCGCTGCCGGGCTCGCCCTGTATCTATTACGGGGATGAGCTCGGGATGGGAGACAATATCTGGCTGCGCGACCGTAATGGTCTGCGAACGCCAATGCAATGGACAGCCGATCGAAATGCCGGTTTCTCCACAGCGGACGATCTCTGGGCGCCGGTGATCAACAATCCGCTTTTTGGCTATGAGCATGTCAATGTGGCAGATCAGACGCCGCTGCCCTCTTCACTCCTGAACTGGACGCGCCGGATTCTTGCCATTCGGCGGGAGCACAAGGCGTTCGGGCGCGGGTCGATCGAATTCATCCTGCCCGACAATCCCTCGATTCTGGTCTACATCCGCCGGTGGGAAGACGATGTAATACTCTGCGTGGTCAATCTCGCCGACCGAGTTCAAAGTGTTGCGATCGACCTTTCGACACTTGCCGGGTCGACCCTCACCGAGGCATTCGGTGGCACCGAATTCCCGCTGGTTGGAACCGAGCCCTATCCGCTCGTGCTGGCACCCCTCGGCTACTATTGGTTCGACGTCACCACCCCCCAGCCGTTCGCGGCCGGTTGAGCCAGCCGTTTGAGGGTCGCCCGTGATCGACGACGCCGTTTGGCATGCCATCGTCCAGAGTCTGCCGTCCTATCTAGACCGGCAACGATGGTATGCCGACAAGCACCGGCCGATTCGCTCACTCGAGCTGATCGATGCCGCGACGGTTGCAAATGAGCCCCACACGATCCTCCTTACGCTGATCGGAGTGGAGTACGAAACCGGAGATCACCGGCGCTATTTCGTTCCAATGACGTTCCATACCGAACCATCGCCTGAGCGCTTTACGATTGTTGCAGGCGAGCGGGACGGCGAGCGCTTCTGGCTACAGGATGCGCCGTCTGATGACGCATTCCGGGACTTTCTGGTAGCAGCTGGGACAGGGCTCACACTGAATAGCACGCACGGCCGCTTCGAATTCGAACCCTGGATACTCGACGGAGAACCATTCGTGCTCGAACCCGGCACGATCTCGGCGGCTGCCGCCGTCGAGCAAAGCAACTCCTCGATCGTGTTTGGTACGCAAGCGATCGCGAAGCTCTACCGGCGGCTGGAGCCAGGTCAGAACATCGAAGTCGACATGAACCGATTCCTGTCGTCTGAAGCTGGTTTTCGATCGATACCCAAGCTGATCGGTAGTGCAACGTATCATGGCTCGGCGGGCGCGATTCCATTGGCGCTCGTGCAAGAGCATGCCGGCGATCATCGAGACGGCTGGACTGCGCTCCTCTACTACTTGCGGAACCGTGACGCGGATTCGCTGGCCTTCGTCGAGCGGCTCGGCGCCGTCACTGCCGAGATGCACGTGGCCCTTGCGGCAGCTCCGGCCGATTCTCCGCTCGCGCCGGAACTGGTGAGCCAGAATGACATCGACGGCTGGAAAACACAGCTCCTCCGGGCTGCCGAGGAAACCGACTGGCTCATTGGCGAGCGCGTGCAAGCGCTCCCTGATCGATCAAAGGCAGCAGCGCGGAATTACCTGGCCAGCACCCGCAATTGGAACGAACGCGCGCATGGATATGACGTCCTGCTGGGCGCCTACAAGACTCGAGTTCACGGCGACTACCATCTAGGCCAGGTGCTTGTCACGGCGGACAGGCGCCTGCTGGTAGTGGATTTCGAGGGCGAGCCTCAGCGACCGGCCTGGGAGCGAGAAGCGAAATACTCCCCACTCAAGGATGTCGCCGGGATGTTGCGCTCGCTGAGCTATGCCACCGGGGTCGCTGCCGACGCCATCGAGACAGGGAGCGGTTCAGAATCACTCCGCTGGCTCGAGCAGTGGGAGGACGATGCGCGCAATCGGTTTCTGTCGGCATACCGCAGAGTGGTTTCTGTTTCGGCAGTACCCATCGTGCCTGACGACGATGAAGCATTCACCAACATAGTCTCGGCCCTCGAGATGGACAAGGCGCTCTACGAAGTCCGCTACGAGCTCAGCAGTCGTCCCGATTGGGCATGGCTCCCCCTCGAGAGTCTGGAATAGTGCGGACTTCCGATTTCAGTGTCCGAAATGCACCGGCCGGACTCCGGGCCTAGGCACTACCCTGATGCGCGCGGAAGTCTCGGTAGTCGATAGCCGGGAAGGGATTGTCGCGCTCCTGCAAATCCCGCAAGAAGTCGACCGATGGCGGCTCTTCGGTTTTGCCGAGGTCGACGATCTCTGCGAGTTGGTGGAAGCGGGCCAAATGGTCTTCGAAGCGCTCGACGGCGTATTCGCGCGCTTGTCCGGTCGTCACCAGGAACGGCCAGTCACTGCTTTCCAGGAGCAGCAGCTCACGAGCTGCCTGATTCATGAACTCCCGCTCAGCGCCGATCGCGCCGGTCGAGGCAGCAACCAGTTCTTCCATACGACGCTCGGCTTCGTGGATCTTTGGCCACATCCACTGGGTATCCGAGTTGAGCCAGGTGAAATGTCCGCCTCCGGCGCCCCAGCTACTCTCGGGCAACGCCAGCACCGTGTCGGGCGGGTGCTCGGTAACGATGCGGTTGGCTGTCGTAAGCTCCACCTCGGGCGATGCCGCAAGACGCCGGAGCACTGCCTTCAACCAGTCGACCCCCTCGAACCACCAATGTCCGAAAAGCTCGGTGTCGTAGGCCGCGCTGATGACCCCGTACTGTCCATTCGCGTTGTAGTAATCGGTCAGCAATCGTCGCACCAGCGACACATAGTGATCAGCGTGCTCTGCCACCCGCTCGGCGGCACGTCGCGGTTCGTAGAGCGGCTTGAACGCCAGATCGAGCCCGCTTCCACCGACCCGCCAGTACTGCAGGCCGGAGGTTGCATCCTTTTTGTGGAATTCGCGGTACCAGTAATCGCCAGGGTAACCGAACGTGGCGGACCAGACTTGCTGGCCGGTGTCGTTGTTGCGCGCGAGCACCGCCACCTTGCCGGGCTCGTCCCCAACCCAATACGGCTGAAATGTCGTGCGAGGCTCATCGATCTCGTGCGCTTCGAGCGCCGGCGAATACTTCCGCGTGATCCCGCCATACGGGCCGATAGCCTCGCCGGCGGCCTTGCCAACCGGGCTGCCGCCCTCGACTGAATGGGTCTCACTGAAGAACGTCTCGAGTCCCGCCTTCGCCAGGAAGTTCTCGAGGCCAGGACGGCGAATATCACCGTCCGGAGTCGTTTCCACATACGCCGGTCGATACGCGCATTCGGGCAGCCAGATCGAGCGCGGCTTCGCGCCGAAGCGTTGTTCGTACGCCTTGACCCCGGTCGCGAGCTGGCCGGAGATCGAGGAATCACGGGAAAGGAGCGGCAGATAGCCGTGCGTGGCAGCCGAAGTCGCGATCTCGACCAGCCCATCATTTTGCAGATTCGCAAGAGCGCCGAGCAGATCGCTTTTGAAACGATCCTGGAATGACGTCAGGGCGCGCGCATAGAAGTGATGGTAGTACCTGGCCAGATCGCGCAAGCCGGTTTCGCCAGATGCCTCGAACCGGTCGATATCGTCCTCAGCCCAGGCCGAGCGCTCGGCCGCATAGCTGATGAAATGCTCGATGATGGTGGGATCCGAAAGCTGCTCGCCGAGAATGGGTGTCACCCCAATCGTGAGTTGATAGTGGATCCCCTCCTCCTTGAGGTCGTAAAGCGCATTGAGCAACGGAAGATAGGTTTCCGCGATCGCCTCGTGCACCCATTCCTCGCCATGCGGCCACATGCCGGCCTGGCGCGCGTACGGCAAATGAGAATGGAGCACGAAGGTGAAACCGCCGACTTTGCTCATCGAGTCTCCTCCGAGGATCGGAACATCAATTGGGTGATCGTCTTCATCAAATAGTGCCGACCGGCCGGTGACGGCCTAGATATCGTGTGGATCGTGCCGATCGTAGAGCGGATGCGCGGTGTTCGGTGCGCTGTAGTCGAAGGGATCGTACCCACGTTCGATCTTTTCGCGTGCCGACCGCCCATATGCGCCCGTGAGCTCTCGTAGCCCTCGAGCAAGCCCATCGTGCAGTTGATGGGGAAGGTACCGCCATTTCCAATTTCCGAATGCGACACCGGGACGGTTCATGCGGGCTTCGTCGCCCAGGCGCATCACATCCTGTAGCGGTACGATCGCCAGGTCGGCCACCGACTCGAAGGCGAGCCGGATGAAATCCCAGGCAATATCGCTGCCATCGGCGCCGATATACGTCTGTACCTGCTGGCGCTCGATCTCAGTGCACGACTGAAACCAGCCGATCGTCGTCTGATTATCGTGCGTACCAGTGTAAACGACACAATCCGAGACATAGTTATGCGGTAGATAGGGGTTTTCCGGGTCGCCATCGAAGGCGAACTGAAGCACCTTCATTCCTTGAAGGCCGAGCTGCTGGCGTAGCTCGATCACGTCGGGTGTGATGATCCCCAGATCCTCGACCACGATGGGGAGGTGCCCCAGCGCGGCTTCCATAGCGCGGAAAAGCTGCGCTCCCGGCGCGCGCTCCCAACGGCCGCCACGAGCGGTTGCATCTCCAGCTGGCACGACCCAGCCGGCCGCCAAACCGCGAAAATGATCGATGCGGATGACATCGACCAACTCGGTCAAACGTCGAACGCGCTCGATCCACCAGCCGAAGCCGTCGGATTCCATCGCCTGCCAATCGAAAACCGGGTTGCCCCAAAGTTGTCCATCGACCGTAAAGAGATCGGGTGGCACACCGGAAACGACCTCCGGCCGCCCATTGGACAAGAGGCGAAATTCTTGCGGATGGGACCAGGCGTCCGCGCTATCGAGCGCCACATAGATGGGGATGTCCCCTATGATGCGAATTCCGCGCTCATTTGCATATTGCTTGAGGGCAGTCCACTGCAAGCGAAACAGGAACTGTGCAAACGCGTGGAAATCGATGTCGCCGGCAATGTCCAACGCTAGTTGGCGCATCGTTTCTGGATCTCGCGTGCGGATGGGCTCGGGCCAGTCCTGCCAGGAAGCGCCTTGGAATCGTTCCTTCAGCGCCATGAACGTGGCGAAATCCCGCAACCACGACGCTTGGGCGATCTCGAACTCGCTCAGCTGTTGACGCAGCTCGGGCGATCCTCGTTGCTCGAATGATTCGAATGCGCGGCGCAATGCGGCCTGTTTGTACGAGGTCGCCGAGGCATACCCGACCTCGTGGTCACTGAACTCCAAGGTCTCCCCGCTGAAATCGAGATCGAGCAGGCCCAAACCGTCGAGCGAGATCAGCAACGGATTGCCAGCAAAGGCCGAGAGTGCGGAGTAGGGCGAATTGCCAAGACCAACCGGCGACAATGGCATCAACTGCCAGTACCGCTGACCGCCGAGTGCGAGCCAATCGACGAATTGATAGGCGCCGGTTCCCATGTCGCCAACGCCGTGAGGGCCTGGGAACGAGGTGGGGTGCGCAAGTATGCCGCTTGCCCGTTCCAGTTTCATGGCCGGCCTTTCAACTATGCTCGACGCTCGCCCGCGTGAGTCGGTTTACGGCTCTTCGAGACTATCGCGCAAGATATCCATATGCTCGAGCGCGAGCCCGGTTCCGATTGCGACGCAAGCGAGTGGATCGTCTGCCACGTAGCATGGCACGCCGGTGACCTCGGTCAGCAAATCGGGCAGATGCCGCAGCAAGGCGCCACCGCCAGTGAGGATCATCCCCTTGTCGATGATGTCCGACGAGAGCTCGGGGGGCGTCTCCTCGAGAACCGCACGTACCGCGCCAATGATCGCCTCCAGCGGTTCGGTGATCGCATCGGTAATTTCGTTGGCGTGAATCTGGATCGTGCGCGGTAAACCGGCGACTTCGTCGCGTCCACGCACCTCCATCACCACGTCCTCATCGACCGGCATCGCGCTGCCGATCGCGATCTTGATCTCTTCCGCGGTCCGTTCACCAACCCGCAGATTGTATTTGCGCTTGATGTAGTTGCCGATCGCCTCGTCGAATTTGTTCCCACCAACGCGCAGTGAACGGGCGACCACGATGCCATTCAGGGAGATGACGGCGACTTCGGTCGTGCCACCGCCAATGTCGATGATCATGTTGCCGGACGGATCAGCCACCGGAATGCGCGCGCCGATGGCTGCCGCCAGCGGCTCGCTGATGAGAAACGCCTTACGGGCGCCGGCATTCAGCGCGGCATCGCGCACCGCGCGCCGCTCCACTCCGGTCACCCCGGCAGGTACGCAGATCATCACTTCAGGACGAACGAGCGAGAACCGGCCACACGCCTTGTTGATAAAGTAGCGCAGCATTTCCTGGGTGACGACGTAATCGGCGATGACGCCATCCCGCATCGGCCGGACGACTTCGATCGTTTCGCGCGGTTCGCGGCCGAGCATGTCGCGCGCTTCGAGCCCGACAGCTTTGACTTTTCCATCTTTGGCGGAAATGGCGACGACGGACGGCTCGCTAATCACGATACCCCGGCCGCGAACGAATACCAGCACATTCGCCGTGCCGAGATCGATTCCAATCTGTTTTGCCACTCAGGGGACTCCGACGTCGCTCGGGCGTCTGCGAAGGTGCTTCGAGGGGCCAACGAGACCCGATCCCAACGCCGAATCAGCCAGTGATTGTACCATGGCGTTTTACGGCTTCTGGGTCCTGCACGCTTGCGCCAGAACGCTCAGTGGAAGAAGAGGAGCTCGAGGTGACTGGCGAACGCGCGCCACAGGAACACCGTCCCCAGGAGCATCGCCAGCACGACCGGCAATCCGGAGGCAGAGGCAATTCGGACGGCGGATCGGCCAATCGAAATCGGAATCGCCGGCCTGGAGGAGGAAGCCGCCGGGGCGCCTACCGATTCAACGACCAGCTCGAGCACGACATTTGCCAGCTCGTGACCCATCGAGCGCCCCAGAGCTTTCCCGCGATCGCGCGCACAGACCTGGCTACTATGCCACCGGTCGAAGTGGCACGGACGGAAACCCGCGTCCTCCTCTGCGATGGGATGCACGACGGCCCGCATGTTTGGCCGAACGGTGATGTAACCGGTGACGAGTTCGCGACGACCACCATCGTGGTGGCCGAATCGGTCGAAGACTAGCGCGGGTCGAGCCGGCGACGCCTTTCCAGGGGGAGTCTGAGCAGCCATGGATCGATCGAGGCCACGGCTCGTCGATACACCGGCACTGGCCGTGGCGCTCGGTGCTGCCGCGGTAGCGGTGGGATCGCTGGTGAGCGTGCGGCTCGACCCTGGCCAGGCGCAGAATCTCTGGCTGGGCGCGCTGATGCTGTTGCTTGCACCGTTGCTGTCAACGGACTCGGGCCTGGGGCAGGCCGAAACCGGTGCAATCCTGGTGGCCGCAGGATTGGCGATCGCGGCGCACGTTTTTCGAATAGATTCCCTCTGGATCGCTCCACTGATCGGGGTCGCGATCGGGGTGGCCATCGCCATTCCGATGCATTCCGCTGGCTTGGATGCACTGGTGCCGGGAAGCGCGGCTGCGATGTTCGCGCTCCTGCTCGTGGCACCTACGCTCGAACCGTTCCCGATCGAGACCTGGTCGACGATGATTCCGGCAGCAATCGCGGCATTGGCGGCCGGCTCAGCCATCGCGCTCTTCCGAATCACGGAAATCGCTTCGTGGCCCGCAACGTTTTGCCATACGGCGACATCACTGGCGCTGATCGGTGTATCTCTCGGGGGTTCTCGACTCTGGATGACCTCGGCCATCCTGCTGACCGGAGCTACCGTGCTCATCCAGGCTGCATCGGGTCCGCGGTCCGCTTCGAGTCCAGAGATTTGCCCCCCGCCCGGTGCGCACGCGTTGGTCTGGGCCATCGCCGGATTGGCTGCCGGCACAGCGGCACTTTTTGTCACGGTCGCTCTTGGCGATGATCTCGCCTGGCAAATGACCGGAACCATTGCGGCCGGTATCCTCGGCCTGGGAACATTCGCCCGCCGCTGGTGGGCAACAAACGATCGCCGGCTTCAGCAGCTCGACCGCGCGATCCTGGAAAGCCGAACCGATGCACTCACTGGTTTGCTCAACCGGCGCGGTATCGAGGAGCGCCTGGACGAGGAAGTGGCCCGTGCGATGAGATACGGCCACGCGCTCGCTGTGCTCATGATCGACCTCGACAACTTCAAATCGATCAACGACCGCTCCGGTCATGCGGCTGGTGATCATGTCCTCCGATCGACGTCGCGGTCGATCGAACGGTCGATCAGATCGATCGACATCGCTAGCCGATATGGAGGCGAGGAGTTCCTGGTGCTTCTTCCCGAGACCGGGATTCCCGGAGCCGAGGTGGTCGCCGAGCGAATACGCTCCTCCGTCGAACGATCCGGAATGGCAACTGTCAGTATCGGACTGTCGTCACTCGCCGAAGACGCGGCGGCCCCAGCGGCCATAATCGAGCACGCTGACGATGCGCTTTACAGAGCCAAACACTCTGGGAAGAATCGGGTTGCGCTAGCTGGCTGAACGCTTCGCCGATTTGAGGATCCCCATATAGGCATCGAGCGATTCACGCTCGGATACGGCCCTGACGACGGTCTCGTCGACCTCCTTGTCGAACGCGGTCAACCCCGCCTGAATCTTTTCTTTCGTACCGTAGGCGCAAGTCTGGAGGGGCTGCGCTTGCATGCGGGCAAAATGCCGCGCATATGCTGGAATCGATGCGTAACGATCGCCCTCGCCGGTAAGCTGCTCGAAGCCTTCCGGCAACGCAACCCGTACATAGGCAATGACCTCGCAGTGGCGATCCTCTCCCTGGCGGTCTCTGATCTCCTGAGTCGAGAACTTCGCCTGGCGCGGAGTCAACCAGTTGAGCAGCACGGCGTCGGCCTCTTTGGCCGCCATTGCCACCATCTTTGGTCCAAGCGCCCCTACGGCCACCGGCACGCCCGCGTCATCACGAACGATATGGATAGCCGCGCGCACGTTGTCGAGCGACCCATAGAGCTCACCACCGGCCCCGATACCGACGATCAGGCGCTCCTTTGGCAGCTTGTGCTGGTCGATGGCCTTGACGATCGCGTCCGCTGGCCGCCGGTCGATGGGGATGACGCCGACCCCGAGCCGAATCGAGGTCGTAACCTCAGCCGCTCGCCGCAAGGCCTCGAACCCATCTGAGCCAGGAGTGTCATTCACCCAGAACGTGTCATAGCCATTCGCTTCGGCCGCTGTTGCCAGTGGCGCGACCAGTGAGGCGAGTGTCGCCGCGGCAATCCCGAATCCGCGTTTTGCCATTCGCATTCCTTTCGATCAACTGGGGTTGCGTTGAAATCCGAGCCCGAGCCGCCGGAGCGACGTGTGCCCGTTGCTTCCGACAATCAGATGGTCGAGCACGTCGATGCCGAGAAGCTTGCCGGCCTGATCCAGCTCCACTGTCAAGGCAATGTCGGCGGCAGACGGCGCCGGATCCCCTGACGGGTGATTGTGCACGACCACGATCGAGGCCGCATTCTGCCGGATGGCATCCTGAAACACCTCGCCCACGCGCACCTGCGCCTGATTGACACTCCCGCGATAGACCGTCCGAACCGCCAAGACCTTATGTCGCGTATCGACGAGCACGACGCGGAGCTGCTCGTGATCGAGCGCCGCCATCTCCGGACCCACCAGCCGGATGACATCTTCGGGGGCACTGATGCGCTCGCGATCGTCCGGATCGAGCGCCACTACGCGATTTGCCAGTTCCAGCGCGGCCCGCAGGCGAGTTGCTTTCGCCGGACCGACCCCACGTATGGCGGTCAACTCGGTTACATCAAGTCGGGTGAGCCCGCGCAAACCGCCGTTCTCGTTGAGCATTCGCTCGGCAAGCTTGACGACGCTTTCGCCTTCCGCGCCCGTGTTGAGCAGAATCGCGATCAGCTCACTCGTCTTGAGCTGGGCCGAACCCCATTGCAACATCCGCTCGCGCGGTTGCTCGTCCGGCAGCATCTCACGCACGCCATTGGTCCGTCCCACCGGGCCTCCAGGATTTCCATGTCATTCACGAATTCCTGGCGGCATTGTAGCGGTCATGATGCCACAAGGTTCGTTCCCCCCAGACCGGTTCGACAGGGCCCGCATGGTATCCTCTCGATTCGATCAGACAGCGAAATGATCAGTCCAGAATTGGCTGTCGATCTATCCAGTCAGACCTCTTTTCCACGATCCGAATCAGGAGATTTTGCATTGGTTCTCGGCCGACTTTTCAAACGGCGCGCCGAACCGGATCCACAACTGGAGCAAGCGCTCGCAAAAACACGCAAAAGCGTGTTCAGCGAGATTAGCCGGCTTTTCGATCGCGAGTCGATCGACGAAGAGCTCTACGAAGATCTCGAGATGCTGCTCATCCAGGCCGACGTTGGCTGGGATGTAACCCAGCAGCTCATTCAGAGCATGCGCCGCAAGGTTACGGAAGGACGCATCATCGACCCCGGCTACGCGCGCGAAATCCTGCGCTGGGATATGGTCGAGCTGCTCGAGGAAGCCACACGCAACCGGCAGGTCAAGATCCTGCAACGTGGCGTGCCCTACGTGATCATGGTTGTGGGGGTAAACGGCGTGGGCAAAACCACGTCGATCGCCAAGTTGGCGGCTTACCACCAGGGATTTGGCCGCACGGTCATGATGGCTGCCGGCGACACCTTCCGTGCCGCCGCAATCGACCAGCTCAAGATCTGGGGCGAGCTGCTGGAGGTGCCGGTCGTCGCTCACGAACCGGGCGCCGACCCCGGCGCGGTCGTCTTCGACGCTATGCAGGCCGCCTACGCCCGCAACCGCGATGTGTTGATCGTCGACACAGCCGGTCGCCTGCATACGAAGTTCAATTTGATGGAAGAGCTCAAGAAACTGCGCAAGATCATGCAAAAGCATGTCGAGGAAGCGCCGCAGGAAGTGCTTCTGGTCATCGACGCGACCACGGGACAGAATGGCCTGCTCCAGGCACAGAAATTTGCCGAATCGGTCGAGATCACCGATATCATGATCGCCAAGCTCGATGGTACCGCCAAAGGCGGTATCGCCTTCTCGGTCACCAAAGAGCTGGGAGTCCCCATTTCTTATATCGGCACCGGAGAAAAGGCCGTCGATTTGGCCGAATTCCATCCCGAAACATATGTCGACGCCCTCTTTTTCAGCGCCGACGAGGGCTAATACATGTTCGAGACGCTTTCCGATCGGTTGACCCAGTCGCTGGGCAAGCTCTCCCGCAAGGGAAATCTGACCGAGCAGGATGTCGACGACGCGATGCGCGAGGTGCGCCGCGCGCTCCTCGAAGCTGACGTCAATTTCAAGGTTGCCAAGGATTTCATCTCCGCCGTACGCGAGCGCGCGGTCGGGCAGGATGTGCTGAAGTCCCTTACGCCGAGCCAGACGGTCGTCTCGATCGTCAACGAAGAGCTGATCAACATTCTGGGCAAGGAACGGGAACCACTCGGCATACCCGATCGCCCACCCCAGATCATCATGTTGGTTGGTCTGCAAGGGTCGGGTAAGACGACGCATGCCGCCAAATTGGCGACCTTGCTGCGCAAGGAGGGCCGGCTACCGCTGCTGGTCGCGGCCGACGTCTACCGGCCGGCTGCGATCAAGCAGCTCCAAACACTTGGTCGCCAAATCGACATCACCGTCTATGAGGAAGGCACCTCCGCCAATCCGGTCGATATCGCCCAACACGCCATCCACTATGCGAAGGAGCGCGGTTTCAGCACCGTCATCGTGGACACCGCCGGGCGGCTGCAAATCGACGACCGCATGATGAACGAAGTCGCCCAGATCGAACGAACGATTCAACCGACCGAGGTCCTGCTGGTCGCCGACGCGATGACCGGTCAGGAAGCGGTCAATGTCGCCGAGGCATTCCACGAAAAGCTCGGCATCACCGGACTGATTCTGACCAAGATGGACGGCGACGCCCGGGGTGGTGCCGCCCTGTCGATCCGCGCCGTCACCGGCGTGCCGATCAAATTCATCGGCACTGGCGAAAAACTGGACGCCATGGAGCCGTTCTATCCCCAGCGACTCGCCAGCCGCATCCTGGGCATGGGCGATGTCCTCTCGCTGATCGAGCGCGCGCAGGAGCAGACCACCGAAGAAGATGCGAAGGATCTGCAAGCGAGACTGACCAAGGGACAATTCAATCTCGACGATTTCCTGGACCAAATCCAGAAAATAAAAAAGATGGGACCGCTTAGCTCGTTGCTCGAGATGATCCCGGGCATGGGCCAGCAGCTCCGGCAGGCCAAAGCCCAGATTTCGGACGACGATTACAAGCGCATCGAAGCCATCATCTACTCCATGACACTGGAAGAACGTAAACGCCCGCAGCTCATCGATGGCCGCCGCCGGCGCCGCATCGCCAGGGGCAGCGGCACAAGCCGCGAAGAAGTTTCACAGCTCATCAAGCAGTTCGAAGAAATGCGCAAAATGATGGCGCAGATGGGCAATATGACCAAGAAGGGCCGGATGCCGAAGGGATTGCAGGGTCTGCCATTCGACTTCAACTAATGAATGGTAAGCTGGTAATTCCGCCTCAGGAGTCGTACAATTTCCGCATTATGACGATCGAAATTCCCACCGAAAGGTCATTATGAGCACCACCGGAGTTACCGTTTACACCACATCCACATGCCCCTGGTGCGATCGCGTCAAGGATTTCCTTGGCAAGGCCGGAGTCCCCTTCGAAGAAAAGCGGGTCGATAGCGATTACAACGCCGCGATGGAGATGATCCAGCGTTCGGGCCAGCAAGGCGTGCCCGTTATCGCTGCCGACAGTGATGTGATCGTCGGGTTCGACCAGCCCCGCCTCGCCCGCATCGTCGACCGCTATGGGCGACCCAAACGCGCTCCGCTTGGGCTGCTGGCTGCTGACACCGAAAGCTACTTTTCGAATCACCCAGAGGTTGCAGCCGTCTACCCGGAGGGGTCGCGCGGGATCTACGTCGGCGAAGTCAAACCCGGGAGCGTCGCCGAAAAGGCCGGCATCCGGCGGGGCGATGTCATCACGTCGGTCGCGGGCAAACGAGTCAAGAACATGGCAACGCTCGACCAGCTCATCGACACCCTGGAATCGGGGCAGCATGTCAGCGCGCGTTGGGTGCGGCCCGACGGCAGCGGCGAGACCACCTTCCAGTTCTGATTCGACCGTATTATTCGAGGGCGCATCCCTGTTCGGGATGCGCCCTCTCGTTTTGTCCGGCTCAGGAGCGTCGATGTTCGATCCCAGTACGACAGAGCTGGCGCTGCGGGTGATGGCCGCCCTGCTCTGCGGTGGCGCGATCGGACTCGACCGCGAGCTCCGCTCGCATTCAGCCGGGATGCGCACCCACGCGCTCGCGGCCGAGGGTGCAGCGCTCTTCACCATCGCAGGGATTCTTATATCTGGGGAAGCTCACAAGATCGGATACGAGGGAGCTGACCCGACCCGCATCGCCTCGACGGTGGCGCAAGGAATTGGATTTCTCGCCGCCGGCGTGATCTTCGGTTCGGCCGCTCGCATAAAAGGTCTCACGACCGCCGCCGGCCTATGGACAACCGCGGCGGTTGGCATGCTTTGCGGCGGCGGATTCTTCGAGGTCGCGGCCATTGCGACGGTTGCCACCGTGGTCGTTCTCTCAGCGTTCAAAGTCATCGAAAATAAGCTTGATCGATTCGCCCTGAACGAAGAACCTGACGAATCTGATCCGTCCGAGGCGGCCTAGCTCATGCGGCGTCTCGATCGGCTGTGTGCACCAGACGCAATTGAAACCGAGGGTCGAATGTGGGAGAACAGCGCCCGCACGACCAGACCCCAGTCCGGCTTCGCGGGACTTCCATTTGGCAATGCGGACAGGCGTAGATGTATTTGCGCGACCGCCGTTTGACCGGTTTGACGCAACTGCGCACCTCGTCCATGGTCGCGCCAGTCAGTTCGCTCACCTGCACGGCGATCCGATCGTGACCATGCTTGGCATGGCGACGGCGATCGCCATCGATCCGGTGCCTCATATGCAGCAGCTCTTCGCAGACGACGATTTCGAGGGATTTTGAAAGACTCAAATCGATGCGGCGCAAATTGATGAGAATGAGATGCTTATCGCGTCCTGGGTGGTACACATAGGCGCCACCGATCGATCCACCAACCTTCCGGCCGACCCATCCGTTATACGTTTGCCGGTTGTCGGTGACCCAAAGATCGGCAGTGGGCAGTCGAAGCTTTGCCAGATACGTATACAGGAGCGGCAGGATACGATCGTCGTCGAGAGCGAGGAGCATGAAAAACGAGAGCCTCGAAAGGGTGAATGAACATCTACGAATAGCGATCGCCGGAACCGGGCGAGTCCCAATTCTACTTCGTGACTCGCCCGGTTCCGAGCCAATCAACCATGAGTGAATCCGCACTCGAGCGGCCGCATTTGGCCATCGTCACCCAGGATCTCTCGTTGTCGCATTTTCTGACCGAAGGCCTCTTGTACGAGGGGTTCTGGACGAGCGCCATCGGCAGCGGGCTGCAATTCCTGGAGGTGCTGCGCCTGCGCACATTCGATGCCGTCATCTTCGATGCCGGGCTGGGCGATATCGCGGTCGACGAAGTGCTTCGCCGCATGCGGGGCAAGTCGGACCGGGTCCCCGAAGGCTCGCCGCCCAGCGACATGCCGGCGATGGTCATCGCCGGTATTCCCGGAGAGATCGAGCTGGCCGCAGTGCGCACTGCTGGTGGTCAGGCGCTCCTGGAACCGCCGCTGGAAATCGAGGACGTGGCTGCCGCGATGCGTGATCTCCTGACTCAATCGGGAATGTAGCCCTCGGACATATTCCCGGTCACCGAATAGACCACGAACTCGCAGATATTCTCCGTCCGGTCACCAATGCGCTCGAGATTGTGAGCTGCCCAGAGCAGGTGCGTAGCCCGGTTGATGGTCTTGGTGTCGTCCATCATATAGGTCAGCAGCTCGCGATAGACCTGGTTGTAGAGCTCGTCGATCTCATCGTCTTTTCGCATCGTCTCTCGCGCAAGATCGGCGTCGGAGCGAATGAACGAATCGATCGCATCGGCCAGCATCGAGCGCGCGACCTGAGACATCCGGGGGATGTCCACCAGCGGCTTGAGCTGCGGCTCGTCGGCCGTCAGCAGAACGATCTTGGCATTGCCAGCGGCATGATCGCCCATCCGCTCGAGCTCGGAGATGATATGTAACCCGGCGACAATTTGCCGCAGATCGCCCGCCATCGGCGCCTGCATGGCGATGACTGCCAGCGCCTCATCTTCCAGACTCCAGCGCAATTCATTGATATCGTGGTCGGCATCCACCACCTGTTGCGCCAGCTTCACATCCTGATTCTTGAGCGCGTCGGTCGATCGTGCAATCGCCTTGTCGACCATCGAGCTCAATTGCACGACCTGATCCCGCAGGTGACTCAGACTTCGCATGTATTGCTCGCGGGTCATCGTGCCTCCTTTTTTGCCGAGGTTCCGGCGTTCATCCGAAGCGTCCGGTGATGTAGTCCTCGGTCCGGCTGTCACGAGGGTTCGTGAACAGCTCGCGCGTCGGACTCGTTTCGACGAGCATACCCATCCGGTTTTCGCCGAGTGAGAAAAACGCGGTCTGGTCCGAAACACGAGCCGCCTGCTGCATGTTATGGGTCACGATCGCAATCGTATAGTTGCGAGCCAGCTCGCGCATGAGATCCTCGATGCGCAACGTTGCGATTGGGTCGAGCGCCGAGCATGGTTCATCCATGAGGATCACATCCGGATTGTTCGCGAGCGCGCGGGCGATGCAAAGCCGCTGCTGCTGACCGCCGGAAAGCGCCAGACCACTTTGGTCGAGCTTGTCCTTGACCTCATCCCACAGCGCCGCGGACTGCAGGCACCATTCGACGAGCTCGTCCATCCCTTTGCGGATGCCATTGACTTTGGCCCCCCACGCCACATTGTCGTAGATGCTCTTGGGGAATGGGTTCGGCTTTTGAAACACCATCCCGATCCGCCGGCGAACCATCACAGGATCGACGCTGGGCGAGATGATGTTCTGATCGTGAAAGAGGATTTCCCCTTCGACCCGCGCGGACGGGATCAGATCGTTCATCCGGTTGATGCAGCGAAGCACCGTGCTTTTGCCGCATCCGGACGGACCGATCATCGCGGTAATGCGGTTCTTGGCGATGTCGAAATTGACATCTCCGACCGCATGGAACGACCCGTAGTACACATTCAGGTTCCGCAGCTGAATCAGCGGTTCCTCTGAGGTGGGATCGGCGGCGTCCTCGACAGAAATGGGACGTTCGAGCTGTTGCATCATGAGGCTACCACCGTGTTTTCGAGCTGTAGTGCTGCCGGACGACGATCGCTATCAGATTCATCGAAATGAGGAGTGCCAGCAATACGATGATGCCCGCGGCCGCCAAATCGCGGAATCCCGCCTGCGGGCGCGACATCCAGTTGTAGAGCTGAATGGGAATCGTTGTGTAGGAATCGGTGAAGCCCGAAGGCTTCGATGTGAGAAAACCAGCCGCGCCCACCACCAGTAACGGCGCCGTTTCTCCGATCGCGCGGGAGACCGCGAGTATGACGCCGGTCATGATTCCTGGAATCGCGGCCGGTAGGACATGCGACGCCGTGACCTGCCAGCGAGTTGCACCGACCCCATAGGCCGCTTCCCGTAGCGACGGCGGCACCGCTCGAAGCGCTTCCTGGCTGGAGATAATGATGACCGGCAAACTGAGCAACGCCATGGTGAGCGCCCCAGACAGCACGACCCGCCCCAGCCCCATCCACTGCACGAAGATGCCAAGACCGAGCAGGCCGTACACCACCGAGGGCACACCGGCGAGATTCGAGATATTGATCTGTAGCATGCGCGTCCAGCGGTTCTTTGGCGCGTACTCCTCGAGATAGATTGCCGAGGCAACGCCCATTGGAAATGCGACCAGTAGCGTCAGCGAAATGATCCAGAGCGTCCCGGAGATCGCGATGCTCAGTCCCGCACGCTCGGGCTTGCGGGACGGTGGGTTCATGAGAAGGCCCCAGCTCAGCCAGCCCCATCCGCGCTGCACGATGTACCAGAGCAGAATCCCCAGCGCCACCACCGCAAAGAGGGTGGCAGCCATGAGCGCGAAGCGACCGATTTGCGAGGCACGCTGCCGCCGCCGGAGATTTCCAGTTTCCGCCAGCGATCCCGATCGGGGTGGCAACGCCTGCGAGCTCATTCGTACTCCTCTCGAAACCGGCGCACGAACCAGTGGCTAAAGATGTTGAGCGCAAGCGTCATTACGAACAGCAGCAACCCGACCGCAAACAGCGAGTAGTAGATCGTCGAACCGCGCTGGGCATCCCCCGAAATAACCTGAACGATGTAGGACGTCATCGTTTCTCCGGGCTCGAGTGGATTCGTAACCATGGCCGGTTTCGACCCGGCGGCGAGCGCCACGATCATCGTTTCTCCGACCGCGCGGGACGCCGCAAGGATGAACGAGGCCACGATGCCGGAGAGCGCCGCAGGTACGATGATGCGAGAGGACACCTCGAGCTTGGTGGCGCCAAGCGCATAGGCGCCTTCGCGCATCGAACGAGGCACCGACCGAATCGAATCCTCGGACAGCGACGCGATGAGGGGAATGATCATCACACCGACCGCGATGGACGCTGCCAGCACGTTATAGACGCTGGTCTGCGGCCAGATCCGCTTGAGAATATCGGGAGTGATGAAGGTCAGCGCGAAGAATCCGTAAATGATGGTCGGGATCCCGGCAAGGAGCTCGAGCAGCGGTTTGAGCACTGCGCGCATGCGGGGCGACGCGTATTCGCTGAGATAGAGCGCGCTCATCAGACCGAGCGGCACCGCGATGAGCATGGACAGAATGGTCACGACGATCGTCGCCGACACCAGCGGCAGGACACCCCATTGCTGTTGTTTGGGAAAGAGCGCGGTCCAGGTGGTGCCGGTCAGGAACTCGCGAACCGGGACGTCGCTGAAGAACTTGACGGCCTGCGCCAATAAAACGACCACGATGCCGATTGTCGTCAGCACCGAGACCGTGGCGCACGCGAGCAAGACGATGCCGGCGGTTCGCTCGGTGAGATGCTGCCGTCGCAGCAGGCTTGGATCTACGTTGGACTCACCTGGCCGAAAGAACGGCACAGAATCCTTACGAGTCTCACCGGTTGTCGCGGAATCTCTCGCCATAAAAGCTCGTTGCTCGACCCTCGTCATGGATTCTAACCTTGCTTCGACTCATACGTGGCCGGCGGCTCCGATATTCGGCGCCGCCGGCCAGTACGGGCCGCGGCAACGCTAGCCGGCGGGCGACCCCTCAGGCGCGGTTGAAGAGTCCGGCGTGCCGGCGCCGTCGATGGCCGCTTGCAGCTTGGCCTGATCGCTGATGTAGATATCGGTCGGAGAATCGACGTAGCCGACATCGGCAACCAGCTCGACGGCCGAGGCGAGATAGAAGGTCATGAACTCCTGTACCTCAGGACGCTCCAGGCTGGCTGCATTGACATAGACGTAGAGCGGGCGAGACAGCGGCTCGTAGCTCAGGTCGCGCACCGTCTCGGTCGTCGGTTCGACACAACCGTTGCCGTTGTCGATCGCGACGAGCTTGAGCCGGTCCTGATTCTGCTCGTAGTAGGCGAGACCGAAGTAGCCCAGTGCGTCTTTGTCACCGGCAATGCCCTCGACCAGTTGGTTATCGTCCTCGCTGGGAAGGTAGTTCGTGTTGGAGAGCCCCTCTTCACCAACGATTTCTCCGGTGAAGTAGTCGAATGTGCCCGACGAGGTTCCCGGTCCATAGAGAGAAATTGACTGATCCGGGAAGGACGGATCGATCTGATTCCAGTTGGTGGCCGGATCGTCTGCCCGCCACATCTGCGCGAGCTGATCGACGGTCAGGCAGCTGACGAAATCGTTGTCCGGGTTGACGACAATGGCAATGCCGTCGTACGCGACCTCGAACACGTAGTACTCGACGCCATTCGCGGCGCACTTGGCAGCCTCTTCATCCTTGATCGCACGAGAGGCATCCTGAATATCGGTCTCGCCATTGCAGAACCGTTCGAAGCCTCCACCGGTACCGGAAATGCTGACCTCGACCTGTACGTCCGAGGCAATCGAGGCGAATTCTTCCGCAACTGCTTCCGTGATCGGCCCGACCGTCGACGAGCCATCGGCAACGACCGTGCCCGAAAGTTCCGACGCGCCGTCGCTGGGCGTATAGGGCAGCGGGGTTGCATTCTGGGCCACCGCGCCACCGAGCGAGATCGTCAGCGCCAGCACGACTGCGACGGCAGGGCCGAGCAGCGAACGGCGCGTGCCGCGAAGGTCGAGATACGACATGCTTTCTCCTTTTTCTCGATGCGGAGGGTCCGCGCCAGGGCCGAATCCCCGGCTCTTCGATGCTTGGCGGTCGCTCATCACGCCCAAACCCTAGCGGGTGGTGGTAAGGGGCCTGTTAGCGCGCTGTAAATTCTTTGTTAGCGATTTCCGAAAAGAACTCGCTAGCTGGCAACCGGCGTGGCGGATTCCCGGCCGAGGATCTGGATGGCCGCTTCGAGTTGGGCATCACCCTTTTCGTTATCCGGAGTCGCGGCGACCTCGAAGTCGGGCTCGATCCCGGCCTCGTCGATGGCATGTTTGTTTGGCGTTAGCCAGTGGGCGAAGGTAAGTCGGAAGGAAGAGCCGTCGTCGAACTCATGCACACGCTGGACCGACCCCTTGCCGTACGTGGTTTCCCCAACGATTGTGGCGCGGCCGTAGTCGTGCAGCGCGCCGGCCACAATTTCCGCCGCGCTGGCGGTGCCATTATTGACCAGCACCACCATCGGCAGATCGTACGCGGTGACGTCGCCGGTGACGATCGGTTGTTCGACCTCGTCACCCTCCACATTCGGATCGAAGTCCTCATAGAGCGCCGCCCCGGCATCGGCGGAAACGAACCGGCCGATAGTCTCCTGCGCGCTCTGCACCCAGCCGCCGCCGTTGTTGCGGAGATCCAGAATGATGCCGGCGACGCCATCCTGCTTGGCGGCCTGAAGCGCAGAATCCAGCTCGGAAGCCGTCTTATCGCCGAATACGATGATCCTGATCACGGCAATATTGTTGGTTTTGTCGAGCTTATAGGTCACCACCGGCATCGGAATATTGCGCCGCTCGACATCGAGCGTATATGGGTCGCTTTCGCCTCGCTGCATGGAGAGCGACACTTTTTCCCCCGCGGGGCCCTTGAGCAAATCAAGTGCTTCGGAATCGGTCAAACCGTCGACCGACTTGCCGTCGATGGACAGAATCACATCGCCCGCCTGGATGCCGGCCTCCTCAGCTGGAGAGCCGGGAATAGGCGCCACGATCGTAAGCTTCCCATCCCGCGACGCGACCCAGACTCCGATGCCCTCGAAGGTGCCGGCCAGCTGATCGGAGGCGGCTTTCTGATCGTCCGGCGGCAGGTAGGTGGAATAGTCATCGAGTCCCTGCGCGAGTCCTTCGAGCGCGTCGCCTTCGAGCGAGCTCCAGAACTCAGCCGAGCTCTGCCCCTCCTGCGGACGCCCGTAATATTCCTGAGCGATAAGCTTTTCGACTTCGGCAATCCGATCGAGCCCACTGCCGGCCGCTCCGGGCGCAGCGATCGTTCCCTCGGTCCCTGGGTCGTCCGAGAGCCATTCGCGCTGCGCGATCGCTCCGAGAAAGAAAGCGGACAGCGCGATCAACGCACAGGTGCTGATCAAAAAGGTGTAAAGAACGGGTTTGCGAACGGTAATTTCGGTCATGCGTCGTTCCCGGTGGAGGCTGAGCTCGGCGCGGTACGAAAGCGCGCTCGATCGTCTGGGCAGATAATACGTGCCGCGTGGAAGCACGGGCTACCGATGGCGCCCTGCCTGAAATGGAGAGAAGCTCGGTGTTCCTGGCAATCGACGTCGGAAATACGAATGTGCATATCGGGCTGGCGCCGGATCTGGAAGCTCCCTGGGAGCGGACCTTCCGCTTCTCGTCGTCGCGGGACCGAACGGCGGACGAGTGGCACGCCCTGCTCGATGCCCACTTCGAGTCGCTGCAGTGTGATGACTGCCAGGTCGTCATGTGCAGCGTGGTGCCGGCAATTACACGGAGCCTGACCGAATTTCTCGAGGAACGCTTCAACCATTCCCCGCTCGTCGTCTCCGTGCATTTGCCGCTCGGAATCGAGGTCGCCACCGAACAACCACTTGAAACCGGCGCCGACCGCATCACCAATGCGGTAGCGGTCGACGCGCTGTTTGGGCGTCCGGCGATCGTGGTCGACTTCGGCACCGCGACCAAAGTAGACGTACTCGACCGGAATGGCCGGTTTCTGGGTGGGGCGATCGCCACGGGGTTGGCATTGAGTATGGAGGCCCTGGCTTCGCGGGCAGCTCGCCTCTATGCAGTCCCGATCGAGTTTCCTAATGGCGCTATCGGCTCCAACACCACAATGGCGATTCAAGCGGGCGTGGTGCTGGGTCACCTCAAGATGGTCGAAGGACTGGTGGAGATGGCACGCCAGGAGATGGGCGGTTGCGACACAGTGGTGCTTACTGGGGGCAACGGCAGGCTCTTCGCGGATCGGCAACCATCGCTGGGACCCTATGAGCCCAATCTGACCCTGGACGGACTGCGCGTGATTGCCGCCAGACAAATCTGCGCCGAGAACCATTCATAATCGGCCCGCCATTCGTGTCGAAAAAACGACCGGGACTCGTTCAGGCTCGTAACGTCTCGATTCGGCGCCGGGTGTGCCTCACTTCTCCGTACTTCCATTCCTATCCTAGTCAGCCACACAGAGACAGGAAAAATTGGAGCGAATCGGACAATTCTGAGTAAAACTGCCCAGAATCGTCTGCGACGGCGTCGCACGTACGAAAATCTGAACCGCACCCCTCGGCGACCATCCGATTGTGACCAACGGCCTCACGTTTCTATAATGACGTGCACGATTGCATGTGACCGCAGGAGGTCTGCCTGGTGCGGACAGTTCCGATTCGAAGCAGCCAGTCATCGACGAACGCCCTGAACAGCGGTGGGCGTCACAGGCAGGCGCGGTGGCCGCATCATCGATTTCACACGCGCCCATCGAAGGTTGATGGGATACCCGGCCTCGACGGCTCTCGATGAAGGAGACCCCGTGAAGCACTACTCAGCGGACAGGATTCGCAATATCGGCCTCTTTTCCCACGGTGGCGCGGGAAAGACGTCATTGGCTGAGGCAATGCTGCACGTGTCTGGCGCCACCACACGGCTGGGCAGGGTCGAAGACGGCAATACCGTCACCGATTTCGACGTCGATGAGATCAAACGGCGCATGTCGATTTCGCTGGCGCTGGCCCCGGTCGAATTCGACGACTGCAAGATCAACGTCATCGACGTGCCCGGCTATGCTGATTTCCTTGGTGAAGTCCAATCCGCGCTGGCCGTCGTCGACGCCGCGGTGATCGTGCTCGATGGATCGGCCGGCGTCGAAGTCGGCAGCGAAAAAGCCTGGACACTGGCAACTTCCGCCGGTGTACCCAAAATCCTTTTCGTGAACAAGATGGACCGTGACAACGCCGATTTCGGACGAACGATCGAGTCGGCTCAGGCCGTCTTCGGGCCGACTGTCGGTCCACTGCAGTTGCCGATCGGCGCCGAAAAGTCATTTCGCGGCGTGGCCGATATTCTGTCAGGCCGGGCTTACATCTACGACGATGCGAACCCCGCCAAAGCGGTGGAGACGGACATTCCTGAAGAATTCAGGCGGCCCGTGCGCGAGGCGCGTGGCCAGCTGATCGAAGCCGCGGCCGACTCGGATGAAGTGCTCATGGAGCGCTATCTCAACGACGAGGAGATCAGCGACGACGAGCTCCGGCATGCCGTCGAGGCCGCGATCGGCGCCGGCAATATGGTTCCGGTGTTCGCCGGAGCAGGCTCATCGATGAAGGGCGTCGATCGGCTGCTCGATGCCATCGTGCACTACGTCCCACCAGCGTCCACTCGTTCGGTGACCGCGATCGGCGACAACGGCGAGGAAACCCTTTCTGCTGACGCGGCCGGTCCGCTGGCGGCACTCGTGTTCAAGACGGTCGCCGACCCCCATGTCGGCCGCGTTTCGTACTTCCGCGTCTTCTCCGGAACGCTCAAATCCAATGGAGCGGTTTACAACGAGCACGCGGAAAAGAGTGAGCGAATCGGTCACGCCTTCATTTCGCGCGGCAAGGAACATATCAACGCCGACTCGATCGACGCGGGCGACATCGGCGCCGTCGGCAAGCTGGCAGTGACACATACCGGCGATACACTCAGTGACGAAAACCACCATCTCGAGTTGGAGCAGATCGAGTTTGCCCAGCCGTCCTATGCCGCGGCCGTCAATCCGAAGACGAAAGCCGACCTCGACAAGATGGGACAGGCCTTGCACCGCATCGTCGAGGAAGACCCGACGCTCCAGCTCGGCCGCGATTCCGTCACCGGTGAGTCGATTCTCTCGGGCCTTGGCGAACCGCATATCCAAATCGCTCTGGAGCGGATGACGCGCCGATACGGGGTGAATGTCGAGCTGGGCCTGCCACGCGTCCAGTACCGCGAAACGATCTCGGCCAAAACCAACTCCGAATACAAGCACAAGAAACAAACCGGCGGCGCCGGGCAATATGGTCATGTGTTTCTGGAGCTCGAACCGCTGGAATCGAACGATTTCGAGTTTTCGGAGCGCGTCGTCGGCGGCTCGGTGCCACGCAACTTCTTCCCGGCAGTGGAGAAGGGCGTGCGTGAGGCACTCGATGCCGGCCCGGTGGCGGGGTATCCGGTGGTCAACGTCAAGGTGACGCTCTACGATGGCAGCTATCACGATGTCGATTCGAACGAGATGGCCTTCAAGATCGCTTCGAAAGAAGCCTTCAAGAAGGGCATTCTCATGGGCAAGCCGATTTTGCTCGAACCGATGATGACCATCGAGGTGACCGTGCCCGATAACTTCACCGGCGATGTCATGAGCGATCTGAACAGCAAGCGCGCGCATGTGAGCGGTATGAACCCGGCTGGCAATGGCTCGACCCGGATCGAGGCGGTGGTGCCGGGCGCGGAAATCCAGCGCTATGCCACCGATCTACGCTCGATTACGCAGGGACGTGGGTCGTTCACCAGTGAGTTTTCGCATTACCAGCCGGTGCCACCCAACCTGGCCGAGCAGATCAAGACCGAGGCGCGCGTGCGCGAGGAAACTGCCGCTTGAGCCAAAGATCAATGAACCTGGGGGAGCAGGGCGCCGGCTCCCCCACCCCACTCTCGACCCTCGACAATCCATATATCGTCACATTCGACGGAGGCGCCGATCCGAATCCCGGAAAGGGATATGGCAGCTTTCACATTGCCAGCCCTACTGGAAACGAGCTGCTGGAGCGACGGGACTATTCGACCGGTGGCCGCAAGATGACCAACAATCAGGCCGAATACCGCACGTTGATCGAGGCCCTCTCGTTTCTCCAGACCAAGTTGGGAGAACGCGCCGCCGTCGAACACATTCGGGTCGATGGGGACAGCCAGCTGGTCATCAACCAGGTCAAGGGCACCTGGAAGGTGCGGCAGGAAGAGCTCAAACCCTTGCGCGCAGAAGCCGCGAGATTGGGTGCCGAGTTCGGTTCGATCGTCTATCGCTGGCACCGGCGCTCGAATTCCGTGCGGTTACTTGGCCACTGACCCTGCACAGAACCGGTGCGTATCCTCTATAATCACGATCCGGCTGACGGGCGGTTAGCTCAGCTGGTTAGAGCGCCACGTTGACATCGTGGAGGTCACTGGTTCGAGTCCAGTATCGCCCACCCCAAACGCCCGCTCGCATGAGCGGGCGTTTTGTTCGATTCGAGGGCGCCGCGACGCGTGAACATTCCACCGCCAGCACGGATCAGATCGCTTCCCCCCGCATGACCACTTCAGTCAGCCTACTTAATCGCACCTTCCTGCGCGCCGTAGCGGTCGCGACCATCGTCCTGACGCTTCTGCCCGTCCTCGCGCCCGATGGAGCGGCCCAGGTCTCCGAGCTCGATGGCGTCTCCGCGAAACGGTACATCGTGATCGATGCCGATACGGGCGAGGTCTTCGTCGAACACAACGCCGACCAGGAAGCCGCCATGGCGAGCCTGACCAAGATTTTCACGACGATCGAGGCGCTCGAGCGGGCAGACCTGTCCGAACGAATCACCACTGACAGCTCTGACCTCTTCGACGCGACCTCCACCACCATGGGGTTTGGACCGGATGAAACCTTCACCCTGCAAGATCTCCTCTACGGGATGATGCTTCCATCCGGAAACGATGCGGCCCATGCCGTCGCACGCGCGATCGGCTACCAGGACGGCGATACCGACGACCAGGCGGTGCAAAACTTCGTCGACGAGATGAATCAGCGCATCACCAATATGGGGCTCAGCCATACCCACCTGGTGAACCCTCACGGCTGGGGCGTGGACGGGCACTATTCGACGGCGCGGGATCTCGCGACCTTCACGATGTATGCGCTGAAATACCCGATGTTCCGCACCTTGATCGGTACTCCCGATTACACGACCAGCGACGGCTATTACTACGTCACCAATACGAACAAACTGCTCAACAACTATGCCGGTCTGATCGGAGGCAAAACGGGATACGACGACGATGCGGGATATTGCCTGATCGAGGTCGCGACTCGCGACGGTTCGACCATGATTTCCGTCACGCTCGACGGCGAGGCGCCTGACATCTGGTATCAGGACAATGCGATCCTGCTCGACTATGCCTTCGCAACGAAAGCCGAGCGATTGGCGTCCGGCAAGCAGATCACCGGCGATGTGGTCAGTTATCGGGATCCCGATGCGGCGCAAATTCTGGCGCAATCCCGCGGTGGAAATTCGATTGGCGTCGTGCCGGTTGCGTCGGCGTCGCCCCCCATCGCGGCCTCCGCGAGCCCAGTGGCGGAGGCGACCGTCATCGCCGGGGGCGAAGAAAAGCAAGGATCCGACGCAACCGGCACGGGTGGTTTTTTCTCGGGACGGAATGCCGCGATGATTGGGCTCGTGGCCCTGGCGGCATTGGCAATCGCGGCATTCTGCGTCTGGAAGGCCATGGAAGCCTCCGGCAAGCGGCGTAACGTGCTCATCGGACGCCAGAATCGATCCGGAATCTCGCCTCCAGATTGACAAGTTCGGAAACCGGTCCGTATCCTCCATAGCAACCGAATACCCAAGGTGCGTCGAATGGGACGAGTACCGCGCACTGGCTCACCAGAGAGATCCCCCTGAGCTGCAACGGGATCGAAGGCCGAACGCGAGAAAACCAACCAGGAGCACCGAGGCGGATCGCCCCGTTAGCGGCGTGAACGAGAGAATCGATCGATTCTGAATCAGGGTGGAACCACGTCAGCCAGACGTCCCAGTGCGGGCGCCTGGTTTTTTGTTGTTCGAATCGATGAACGAAAGTGACGGTTGTTATGGCACAAGCTGATTTGCACGAGCTCTCGGAAGAGATGGACATTGCCGTCGAAACGGAAAGCTCGGGTGAGTTCGAGCTGGCCCGCATGCGACATTCGGCCGCCCACCTGATGGCCGAAGCGATTCAGGAGCTTTACCCGGAAGTCAAGTTCGCGATCGGCCCGGCGATCGAGCACGGCTTTTACTACGACATGGATCTGCCAAATCCATTGAGCTCGGACGATCTCGCCGCGATCGAAGAGCGTATGCGCCAGCACCAGAAGGCTGCCGAACCGTTCGTGCGTACGGAAATCTCCCGAGATGAGGCGCTCGACCTCTTCGGCGCCAATCCCTACAAGGTCGAGCTCATTAATGGATTTGCCGAAGGCGAGACGATCTCGACCTACCAGCAGGGCAACTTCCTCGACTTGTGCCGCGGGCCGCATGTCGACTCGACGGACCGCATCGGGCCGTTCAAGCTGCAATCGGTGGCGGGCGCCTACTGGCGCGGCGATGAGAACCGCCCGATGCTGCAGCGGGTCTATGGGACGGCCTGGTTCACGCAGGAGGAGCTCGACGATCACCTGCAGCGACTCGAGGAAGCGCAGAGGCGCGATCACCGTAGGCTCGGCAAGGATCTCGAGCTGTTTACTGTCTCGGAGGAGATCGGGCCGGGGCTGATCCTCTGGATGCCGAATGGCGCTACGGTGCGCTACCTCGTCGAGCAGTTCGAGCAACAGGAGCAGCTCGCCCGGGGATATCAACTCGTCTACACGCCGCATATCGCGTCCGAGAAAATCTACAAGCTCTCCGGGCATCTCGAGACCTATCGGGAAAACATGTACAGCCCGATGTCGATCGAGGAAGTCGACTACTACCTCAAGCCGATGAACTGCCCCGGGCACATCATGATCTACAAGAACAATATGCGCTCCTACCGGGAGCTTCCTGTCCGCTATGCCGAGCTGGGGACGGTCTATCGATACGAGCGGTCGGGAACCTTGCACGGCATGCTCCGGGTGCGCGGCTTTACGCAGGACGACGCACACATCTTCTGCATGCCCGATCAGGTGATCGAAGAAGTCGAAGGCGTGATCGATCTCGCCATTCACATGGCAAATGTCTTCGGCTATCAGTTCCAGACGTATCTCGCAACGCGGCCGGAGAAAGCGATCGGCGACGACCAGACCTGGAATCTGGCGATCGAGCGATTGAAGACGGCCATGGGCAACAAGGGTCTGAGCTACAAGATCGACGAGGGTGGCGGAGCGTTCTATGGCCCGAAGATCGATATCAAATGGGTCGACGCGCTCGGCCGTGAATGGACCGGACCGACGATCCAGGTCGATTTCAACCTGCCCGAGCGATTCGATGTCAACTACATCGGCGAAGATGGCGAGCGGCACCGGGCGGTCATGATCCATCGCACGTTGCTCGGCTCGATGGAGCGCTTCGTCGGCGGTTTGGTGGAACATTACGCCGGCGCGTTCCCAATGTGGCTCGCGCCCACGCAGGCCGAGCTGATCCCCATCACCGGTGACCAGATCGACTATGCAAACGACGTCGCGCAACGTATGAAGGACGCCGGCATACGGGCTGACGTCGACGATGGGCGTGATCGTATGCAGGCGAAGATTCGAAACGCGCAGCTCAAGAAGATACCGTTCATGCTTGTTATTGGAAAGCGTGAGGCGGAAGCGGGAGCGGTCGCGATCCGTCTGCGAACGGGTGAGGATTTGGGCGCGGTGCCGGTCGAGCAGGCGATCGCGATGATGCGGGACCTGATCGACACGCGCTCACTCACGTTGACGCCTGACCCGGATCGATAGCCGCTCCCTGGACAGAAAGGAAAGAACCGATGAGTAAGAAACGAGTGGCGGTCGTGATCGCCAACAATTTCGAGGATGTCGAAGTCACGTCGCCCGTGCAGGCAGTCGAATCGGCCGGGGCGGAATTTGTGCTGATCGGCATCGAGCCGGGAAAAGTCAAAGGCAAAAAGGGACACGTGTTCACCGTCGACACCACCTTCGACGACCTTCCCGCAAATGCTATCGACACCTTCGATATGCTGATCATCCCAGGTGGCGGAGCACCCGAGAATCTGCGCATCGTCGATAAAGCGGTCGAATTCACAAAGCGCTTCGTCGAATCGGGCAAACCGGTTGCGTCCATCTGCCACGGACCGCAATTGCTGATCTCAGCGGATGTACTGAAGGGCCGCAAGCTTACGAGCGTGAACAAGATCCGGGATGACGTCAAGAACGCGGGCGGCCTCTACGAAGACGCCGAATTGGTGATCGACGGAAATTTGATCACGTCGCGCACACCGCGAGATCTGGAGGCGTTCGATCGGGCAATCGTCGATGCGCTCGCGGCGGTGCCCGCATGAAGTTGATTCGCGAGCGCGTGAATCCCGTCACTGCTGTCCAAACAGACGTTGTGCCGCAATCGATCCAGCGACTGAACGACGCCAAAGCCTGGATCTTTGATATGGATGGTGTCCTATATCGGGGCAACGCCCCGCTGCCTGGAGCGATCGACCTCTTCGCGACCCTGCAACTACGGTCGATCCCCTTTCGACTAGCCACCAACAACTCGACGATGACGCCGGCCCAATACGTCAAGAAACTCGCGAAGATGGATCTCGATGTGCCCGAGGAATGGATCGTCACCTCGGGCGTCGCCACCCGCGACTATCTGCTCTCTCGCTTTCCGAAGGGTTCGGCGATCTATGTCGTTGGCGAGCAAGCACTCTTCGATCAGCTTTTCATGACCGGCGATCTGGTGCAGGCGAATGGCACAGAACTGCAGGCCGCGGCGGTCGTGGCCGGACTCGACCGGGAGTTTTCCTATCCCAAGCTGTCCGAAGCGCATGAGCAGATCCTCGGGGGAGCCGCATTCGTTGCCACCAACTCGGATGTGACCTTGCCGACTGAGCGCGGGTTGGAACCGGGTTGTGGTTCGCTCATCGCCGCAATTCAGGCGTCGACCGGTATCGTACCCGCGGTAGTCGGCAAACCTGAAACGCTCATGTTCGACACGATCTGCAAGCACCTCGATGTCTTACCGTCGGACGTGGTGTCGGTTGGCGATCGGCTCGATACGGACATCGTCGCCGGCAGTCGCGCTGGAACGCTCGCATTGCTTGTGTTGACCGGCGTATCGACCCGCGAGGATATCGCGACCGCCGAAGCGCGGCCCGATCTCGTCTTTACCGATCTGAATGCCGTCCTTTCCGCCATCCAATCCCCAGTGAGCTGAGCATGCGACTGACACGCGATATCTGTCTCGTCGGCGGCGGCGATAGCGGCTTCGGTCTCTCCGCTCCCCTCGATTGCCACATCTACGTCATCGACGGTGGAAGCGAAGCAGCGATCGTCGATGCTGGCATGGGCGGCAAATACGGCGCAACCGATCAAATTCTGGCGAATATTCAGGAATCCGGGATCGATCTGGACAAAATATCGACACTGATCCTCACCCACTATCATGCGGATCATGCCGGCGGCGCTGCTGACTTCCACCAGCGCCTCGGCGTGGACGTGCTGGGCTCGCCGTTGACGACCGCGACCCTGGCAATCGGCGACGAGGACCAGATCAGTCTCCCATTTGCCAAGAGCTCGGGGTTCTATCCGTCGGATTATGTCTTCGAGCCATGCCCCGGAAAAGGCACCCTCACGGAAGGCGCCTCCTTTGAGGTCGGGGACCTAACCGTTACGACCTATGAGACGCCGGGACATTCAGACGGTCATGTCTCGCTGTTGGTGGAGGGGGGCGACCGGCGCTACCTCCTCGGCGGCGACTTGATCTTTTACGGCGGAACGATCATCGCCCAGAATATCCACGACTGCTCGATCCAGAATTACGCCGCCAGTACGCTGAAAATGGCGGATGTCGACTTCGACGCACTCCTGCCAGGCCACCTGTCGATCTCACTATCGAACGGCAAGCGCCATGTCGAACAGGCAGCCGCCCAGTTTCGCCAGCTCATGATCCCGCGCAACGCGGTGTGACCACGGCGTCGCACCTGCGGAGTTCGGCCACGAGTGAGCCGGGAACATACGCATCAATTTTTTTGACGGCTTTGTCCGAGGCAAAGCGCGCCACACCTTGTCATGCTTACGAAGGTAGCGTCTGTACGGAGTAAACATGCTAGAGGCCAGCGCGATCCCCGCGAGAAAATATGCCCTTTCGGTCGCGGGGACGTTTCACTGCAGCGAAGTCGAAGGAATCTCCTCGTCGCAGTGTCTCAGCGGTCGAAGCGGAGGGCGTCTCTGCCCACTCATCTCGGGACGTTTCGCCCAGCGCGGTCGTCGTTGGGATCCCGTGGCCACGGCGGGTGCGACGGGGAGTGCTGCTTGCGAAACAGCTCGGACCGCCCTGCCATTGCCTCAGCTAGCGGATCTGGGAAGGTTTTTTCCGAGTCGTCAGATTTACCGAGCTTTAGTTAGAAGTTTTACACAATTTCGCACAGAATCCAGAGCGCCAGATCCTCTTCATCCTCCAGAGTTCCCCATCCCGTCATTTCGACCGGAGCGAAGCGGAGTGGAGGTACCGCCTCGCCGCGGCGAGTGCTTCGAGGTCAAGCTTCGTCGCGAAAGAAGGGAAGCTCTTGGCAATGAATCTAGTTCGGCGGAGGTATGCGCGCCGTCCCTTCAGCCGCAATCGCCAGGCCCTCTCGACGCTCGGCAGGGAGATTGTCGAGCCGTGCGAATTCCTCCAGCTCGTGTCCAAGCTCTTCGAGCTCCTGGCCACCCGCCATCATCTCCACCACCTGCTCGCGCGTGACGTCGTGCTTCAGGAAGGTTCCGTAGCTGGTTCCGCGATTGAGAATCGTGAACCGGTCACCAACCGGATAGGCGTGATGGACGTTATGAGTGATGAAGATCACCGCGATGCCCCGCGCTCGCGCCTGGGCGATATAGCGCAACACGACTCCGGCTTCTTTCACTCCTAACGCAGCGGTTGGCTCGTCGAGGATCAGCACTTTTGCGCCGTTGTAGACCGCGCGGGCGATGGCGACCGACTGCCGCTCTCCTCCAGACAGTGTTCCGACCGCCTGCTGCGTGTCGCGAATCTTGATTCCCATCTTTGCGAGTTCTTCGCGTGTGACCTGATCCGCAAATTTCAAATCGAAGCGCTTGAATGGTCCCCAACCCCTGGTAGGCTCCGAGCCGAGGAAGAAATTGCGGGAGATGCTCATCAGGGGAATCATGGCGAGGTCCTGATACACCGTTGCAATTCCAAGGTCGAGCGCATCACGCGGCGAGGAAAAACGCACCGGCTTACCCTCGAAGAGGTATTCGCCGCGATCGGGCGGAAACACCCCAGAGATGATCTTGATGAGAGTCGATTTGCCGGCGCCGTTATCGCCGAGCAGGCAATGAACCTCGCCATAGTGGGCCGCGATATCCACATGCTCGAGTGCGATCACGGTCCCGAAGTATTTGCAGATGTCCCGCAACTGCACCGCGGGATCGGACGTCGATCGCTCACTCATCGCACCAGCACCGCCCGCGAACGCACGAACCGATTGATCAGCACCGCCCCGAGCAACATGCCACCGAGCACGAACTGGAACCAGTCGGCGTCGATGCCCGCGAAGATGATGCCCTGCTGCACCATGCCAAAGATCAATGCGCCCAGTGCCGCGCCCAGCGCCGAACCGTAGCCGCCGGTCAGTAGCGTCCCTCCGATTACGACTGCGACGATGGCATAGAACTCGCGATACGTGCCACGAAGGACGTCGGCTCCCCCGAAGCTCGTGACCTGGATCGTGGCAACGAGCCACGCGGACAGCGCTGTGCATACGAACAAAACGATCTTCACGCGCGTGGTGGGTACGCCCAAATTGCGTGACGCCTGCATGCTTCCGCCCACCCCCGGAATCCAGTTTCCGAAGCGGGTACGCAACAGCACCCAGGTCGCTATGATCGTCAACGCCAGCCACCAGACGATCGAAATGGCAAAGTCGTTGCCAAAGAGATGGATCTTGCTGGAAAAGACGGTGTCAGCGGTCTCGAATCCCGGAAGTTCCTTGAGGCCCCCGACCTGCGTACGGCCGGTGATCTGGCGGGTAACGCCGATCGTCGCGCCGCGCACCATGAAGAGCATTGCCAACGTCACGATGAACGAGGGCAATCCGGTCTTGACGACCACGACGCCATTGATCACCCCAATGGCGATGGCGAACACCGCGGATGCGCCGATGGCTGCCCAATAGTTCCAACCATATTCCGACGACAGGATCGCGATGATCATGCCGCAGCCACCGATGATCGATCCGATCGACAGGTCGAACTCGCCACCAATCATCAACAGCGCCACGGCCACGGCCAGTATGCCGAGCTCGGCGGAAACTTCCAGATAGTTCGCGGCGCCGCGCAGCGTCAGAAAACCGCGGTCGCCGGCGATGACGGCGAAGATGATCCAGACGACGATGGCGCCGGCAATGGCGCCCATTTCCGGTTTGAGGAGCAGCCGTTTCAGCAACGACGGCGCGGCCGGAAGCTCGTCGATCGTTGGTGGAGCGGTTGCCGGTGCGGACTGGGACATCGAGGTCAACCCCTGCTCGAGATCGATGCATCCGGCCGGAATCCTGTCCGGCCGGATGCGATCGACGTTGTCGGCGTTGCGTTAGCGCGTGCCGGCCTCGGCGAGCGCTTTGACCCGCGCTGCGGTGTCCTGCGTCACGAACCCAGGACCGGTCATGAGCACCGGATTGGCAATGGTGTTCAGATTGGTGTTGTAGAGCGTCAGGAGCACGACCGGCAGGTATCCCTGAAGATACTGCTGCTGATCGATCGCGAAGAGCATGTTTCCGGCTTCGATCGCGTCGAGCACGTCCGGCGAGAGATCGAACGTCGCGATCTTCATCGTTCCGAGCTGACCCGACTCCTCGAGCGCGGCCAGCGCTGGAGCGGCCCCGGTAGGTCCGAGCGTCAAAACGCCGTCGATGGAGCTATCCGCCGTAAGGGCGGCCGAAATGCGTTGCTGCGCTCCGGTGGGGTCAGAAAGCTCGACACCGACGACGGTCGATGTGCCACCCGACTCTGCAAGTCCATCGGCGAAGCCCTGACAGCGAAGATCCAATGCCGCGTTGCCGACTTCCTGATTGACGCAGATCGCGTTGGTGACACCGGCCTCGCCCATCCGCTCACCGCCGCCCTTGCCGGCTTCGTACTCGGTCTGGCCAACATGGGTGAGGACGCCCAGCTCGGCCGCGACATCGCTACCCGAGTTCATCGAAATGACCGGAATCCCCGCGTCGATCGCGGCTTTGATGGAGTCGGAAAGGGCATCGGCATCAGGAATGGAAACGACCAGCCCTTCGGGACTGGTGGCGACCGCCGCGTCGATCAGCTGCGCCATGGCGACCATATCGAACGTGCCGGGCGCCTGATACTGCACATTGACGCCCATATCGGTGCCGGCCTGGGCGACACCATTCTGCACTACCGACCAGAACGGATCCGATGCCTGGCCATGGGAAACGACAACGATATCGATATCCGATCGGTCGACGGTGACCTCTGCCTCCGGGCTGGCATCTTGTGCGCCCGCCTGCGGGGCCAGCGTGATCCCCGCGAAGGCCGCAAGTGCGCCCGCCAGAGCTCCGGTCTTGAGGACGGTGCGGCGATCGACCGCGGAGGTGATTCCTTCTTCGACCACGTGGTGCCTCCTTCGATGGAAACGTGCGGGTGAACCGGTCCTCCCTGGACCGGCAGCTGGCAAGCATCTGACTTGCATTCGCGCGAAGCTCGCCTTTTACCCTGTACGACGCAAAAACATTAGCACTCGCAACCAGTTCTCGCTAGCAAACCGGCGCGCGGTCAGGCCGTCAACACTCCCTCTCGCACGAGGAATTCCCGGAGCGCCACATTCGCCTTCTTCATCGCCTCTTCCCCGGATTCATCACCCGCGACGGCATGTTGCAATTCGGTGGCGACCAAAAGTTCGAGCTGAGGATAAAAGGGGGATCGCGATCGGGGTGTCGCCTTTTCGAGCATCTCGAGCAAGACCGGAAGATCCGGGAAACGCTCGCTAAGCCGCTCGTCCTCTAACACGTCGGTGAGGACAGGTGGCAAGCTCAGCTCCGGAAGCTGCGCTTGACATTCGCGCCCCGTCAGCCATCCAAGGAACTTCCTCGCCACGTCGGGCGCATGCGATCCCACCGGAATGCCGGCCAGCCAAACACCGCTCATGGTCCGATGCTCGATACCCGCTTGCGCAGGTTGAAGGGTGCTCGCCAGCGGTCCGGCGTCGGAAACCGGCGGCTCGAGCCGCGCGGACAGCAAATCGCTCGACCAGAAATTCGCCATCATACTGATCTGTCCGGCAGCGAAACGCTCGGCGTTGTCCGGCGCATCGACCGCGGCCGATTCCTCCGGACTCAGCGCGACCAGATTCATAAATACTTGCATTGCGGCGAGCGCTTCGGCGGTGTCCAGCTGGGGAATGCTTGATTCCGTATCGATCAGGTTCTTGCCAAAACCGCGCAACACGGGGAGGAAGCTATCCACGAGCTGATGCCCATCGAGCGAGCGGATCCCGAAGGCCGCCAGATCGCCATCGGGTTCGAGCTGCTCGGCGACCACTGTCGCGCACTCGACGGTATCGTCCCAGGTAACCGGCGGCACATGGCCGGCCCGTTGCAGCCACTCCGGTCGCGATACGAAAAATTGCGTCTCTCCCAGCCAGGGAAGCGCGCATGGCAGGCTGTCAGTCGGATAGCGGCCAAGTTCGAAACTCACCGGCACGAAGCCGGCGGCCTGGTCCGACGAGATGTCGAGTTGCGTCAGGAAGGTAGCGAACTGTGGAATCCATGCATCGGAGAGTAAGACCACATCGAACGTACCGGCCCGCTGCGTCAGGGCCAGACTGAGCTGGGTATAGAGCTCGTCGTATTCGAGTGGTGAAACCTTCAACTCGATACCGGCATCGGCCGCGTAGTCGTCGGCGAGCGGTTCGATCGCTTTCCAATGACGATCGAGCATCGCCAAAGAAAGTGGAGCAGCGTCCTGACCGCGAGTTCGCAACCGGACTTCAGCGGGTCCAGAACCAGCCGACGCCGAGGAATGGCAAAACCCGGCCGCTGCCATAGCAAGCGCACTGCCAACCACACGACGTCGTGAAAAAATCAGTTCGTTCATGCTCCCGTTCGACCGCCAATTCCTGTCAGGAGTGTAGAGCCGCATTCCAGCGCGCCACTGAATTGACAATGCCACGGTTGGTCAGTAGCATCCGACCCATCCGGGGCGACGAGGCGGATCGAACGGATCGCCATTGGGTCCCTCGTTAACATCCGAGCAAAGGCGGCGCCGCTTTGACACAGACTAGACGATCCGGCCGTTCTACGGCCGAGCTGGACGAGCTTTCCGTCCGAACCCGCGAGTTGATCCTTCGTTCGGTCTTCGAGGCCGGCGCCGGGCATATCGGCGGTCCGCTCTCCGTCACCGACATCCTCGTCAACCTCTATTTCGACCGACTCTCGGTCGATCCAGAGGATCCGCGTAAGCCCGACCGCGACCGCCTGATTCTCAGCAAAGGGCATTCGTCGATCGCGCTCTATACCGTGTTGGCACTGCGAGGATATTTCCCCGTCGAGGAGCTCGCCACCTTCGACGCCATCGATTCCCGCTTACAGGGCCACCCTTGCATGAAGACATTGCCCGGTGTCGATATGTCGACCGGCTCCCTGGGCCAGGGCCTCTCGCCTGGTGTGGGAATGGCTCTTGGCGCGCGGCACTCCGGCCTCGATTTCCATACCTGGGTCATTCTTGGCGACGGCGAAATCCAGGAAGGCCAGATCTGGGAAGCATGTTTTACGGCCTCTCGCTACGAGCTGGGCAATCTGACGGCCATCCTGGATTACAACCGCCTTCCACAATTCGGATGGCCCAGCGCAGGTGGGTATACCCGCGAGCGGCCGATCGAAAATCCAGCCGCCAAATTTGCGGCCTTCGGTTGGGATACCGTCGAATGCGATGGGCATGACCACGAATCGCTCTCCGCGGCCTTCGACCAAGCCGAAGCGGCAACCGACCACCCGACCGCGATCATCGCCAACACGGTGAAAGGAAAGGGCGTCTCTTTCATGGAAGCCGATCACGCCTGGCATGCCAAAGTGCCCACCCAGCAAGAGCTCGATGACGCGGTGGCCGAGCTGACCTCAGACATGCTGACCGCGGCAGGCACAGCATGAGCGAGAGCACGATCGACCTCACCAGCGAACCGCGCGCGAACGAAGCGCTTCGCGAGGTTTGGGGACAGACGCTTTGCGAGCTGACCGAGGCAGGCGCGAATACCGTCGTGCTCGACGGCGACCTGGCAAACTCGACTCGCGCGGATATCTTTGCCGAATGCTTTCCCGAACGGTTTTTCGAGATGGGCATCGCCGAGCAGAATATGGCCGGGGTGGCGGCCGGGCTGGCCACCCTCGGCTATACGCCCTGGTTGAGCAGCTTCGCGGCGTTTCTGACCAGCCGCGATCTCGATCAGATCCGTATCGTCATCGCCCAACCCGGACTCGATGTGAAAATCTGCGGCGGCTACTCGGGCATTCTGACCGGAAAAACCGGCAAGACGCATCAATCGGTCGAGGACATCGCGACATTTCGCGCGTTGCCAGGTATCGATGTCATTGCTCCCGCCGACGGTCAGGAGCTGCGTGCCGCGATGAACGCGATCGCGATCTCCGGCCGACCCACCTACCTGCGTCTGACCCGCGATGCCAGCCCGGTCATCTTCACGGGGAGTTACCAATTCGAGATCGGTCAAGCGCAGCTCCTGCGCGCAGGGACCGACCTGGGGATCATCTCCACCGGAGTTCAAACAGTTCGGGCGCTTGACACTGCGTACCAACTTGCCCAGCGTGGGTTCGAGGCAGCTGTTCTCCATGTTCCCACCATCAAGCCAATCGACATCGACGCGATCGTCGAAGTGGCGGATCGGGCGAATCTGATCATGACGGCCGAAGATCACTCGATCATTGGCGGCCTGGGCGGCGCAGTCGCGGAAGTGCTCGGCGAGCACCGGCCGACCCGGATGAAGCGCATCGGAATTCAGGACCGCTTCGGCGAATCGGGCCCGAACGACGCACTCCTGGAAAAGTACGGCCTGTCCGCCGACTACATGTTCGGCCGGGCGCTGGAGCTGCTCGGCAGTAAAGGAGACGCAGTGGCATGACCCCCACTCCACCGATTCGCATCGCTGTCTTCGGCGCCGGCCGAATCGGCCACCGGCATGCGCGAACGGTTGCCAGCGAAGTGCTTGGCGCCCGCCTGGCGGCAATTTGCGATGTCAATATCGAAGCGGCCCGTGCGCTCGCCGACCTGACCGGTTGCGAACGCATTACCAGCGACCCCGCGGACATCCTTCAGGATCCTTCGGTCGACGCCATCCTCATCGGAACGTCCACCGACTCCCATGCACCGCTCATCGAAGCGGCCGCGGCTGCCGGAAAGGACATCTTTTGCGAGAAGCCGATCGCGCTCGATCTGGAAACGACCGACCGCGCCATCGCAGCCGCCGAACGAGCCGGGGTGCGTCTGCAAATCGGCTTCCAGCGCCGCTTCGACAAGGCCTACGCCCGTGTATCGAATATGATCGCGAACGGCGACCTCGGCCAGATCGAGGTCGTGCGTGACACCATGCGCGATCCCAATCCGCCGCACGAGTCGTACATTCCGACCAGCGGTGGCCTCTTTCGCGATATGGTCATTCACGACTTCGACTGTGTCCGCTGGCTGATGCGCTCCGAGCCGGTCGAAATCTTCGCGATGGGCGCGAATCTGGTCGATCCCGTATTCGCCAAATACGGCGATATCGACACCTGCGTGGTCAACATCAAGTTCGCATCCGGATCGCTCGGCGCGATCGACGCCAGCCGCCGCTCTGGATTTGGGTACGATGTGCGCACCGAAATCTTCGGTTCCAGGAGCGCGGTCATGGTCGGCGACGGCCGCGAAACTCCCCTCATCCGGCTCGACAGCAGTGGCGTCTGGAGCGATCACATCTACTGGTTCCTCGAGCGGTTCGATGCCGCTTATGTCGAGGAGATCCGCACATTCGTGAATTGCATACGCCAGGATGAATCGGTCCCGGTTACCGGGGCCGATGGACGGGCGGCACTGGCAATGGCCTACGCGGCAGAGGCATCGGTTGCCGAAAATGCGCCGGTCGCCATGAGCCGCTTTGCCCCGGTAGGAGCATCACTATGAACCCGCGCGAGCTTCTCTTGCATTCTGCCGTCGACCCCGGAGACGGCCTGCTCATCCATGTCGATACGACCTCGGCCGCCTGGGAGTATATCGGGCTGACCGTCCACCGGTTGGAGCTCGGCGCCCCGCTTTTCATCGAAAGCGACGGCGACGAATACGCCATCGTGCTCCTCAGCGGCGCCTGCACGATCGTGCAGGCGGGTGAGCGCGTGAATCTGGGACCGCGCGCCAATGTCTTCGACGATCCGCCGTGGGCTTATTATCTTTCCGTCGGAACCGATTGCTCTGTCGAGGTGGAATCGACAACCGAGATCGCTGTCTGCCGCTCGAAAGCCGCAGATTCCAAGCCGGCGAAGCTCATCTCACCGAGCGATGTGGAAATCGAGATTCGGGGAGCCGGAAATGCGAGCCGCGAAATCCGGCATGTCATCAAGCCAGAGTTCCCAGCGGACACTTTGCTCGTTGTCGAGGTCATCACGCCCAGCGGCAACTGGTCCAGCTACCCGCCCCACAAACACGACATACACGATATGCCGCGCGAAGCCGACCTGGAAGAGATCTACTACTACCGCATAGATTCACCGGATGGGTTTGGTCTGCAACGGCTCTACACCGCCGATGGAACCATCGACGAAGCGTTCGTGATCCGGGACGGAGATCTGCTGCTCGTTCCCTTCGGCTACCACGCGTTTGCTATGGCCCAGGGGTACACCGGTTACTACCTGAATGTGCTGGCCGGGGACGAGCCGGTGCGCACCATGCAACCATCGGACGATCCGAAGCATGCCTGGGTGCGCGCAACATGGAATGACGGCATGAACGCCGGCATCGCATCCTGGAACGACATCGAAACACGCATCAACGGTGAGGCGGGCAAGCGCCAGCGCTAGCCAACCTTCGAATCCGACACGACTCTGGAGGGATCGATGAAGACCGTACGGCTGACGACAGCGCAGGCGCTGGTTCGCTTTCTCTCCAATCAATATCTGGAGCGTGACGGCGTCGAGCAGCGCATGTTCGCCGGTATGTTCGGCATCTTCGGCCACGGCAATGTCTCCGGCATCGGGCAGGCGCTGGAAGAAGTCGGGGAAGACCTCACCTACTTCCGGCCCCAGAACGAGCAGGCGATGGTTCACACCTCGATCGCCTACACCCGCATGAAAAATCGATTGCAGATGATGGCCTGCACTTCGTCTGTTGGACCGGGCGCGCTCAATATGGTCACCGGCGCCGCGACCGCTACTGTGAACCGACTGCCGGTTTTGCTGCTTCCAGGTGACACGTTCGCCAACAGGATTCCGCACCCGGTGTTACAGCAGCTCGAGTATCCGCTTGGGCAAGATGTATCGGTCAACGATTGCTTCCGGCCGGTATCTCGCTATTTCGACCGAATCTCCCGGCCGGAGCAGTTGCTTTCCAGCGCCCCGGAAGCGATGCGCGTGCTGGCCGATCCCGCCGAAACCGGCGCGGTGACCCTGGCCTTTCCTGAGGATACCCAAACCGAGGACTACGACTATCCAGCCAACTTCCTGGAGAAACGCGTACATCGGATAGTCCGGCAGATCGCTCCCGAATCGGAGCTGCGCTACGCCGCGGCGATGATCGGCGCCTCGATGAAACCGCTGATCGTGGCCGGCGGCGGCGTCATCTACTCCGAAGCCACCGATTCACTGGCGCGCTTTGCGGACGAATTCGGCATTCCGGTCGTCACGACCCAGGCGGGCAACGGTTCGATGCCCTGGAATCACCCCTGGTATGCCGGACCAGTCGGTTCGAACGGAGGCCTGGCCGCCAACCGTCTCGCGGCCGAAGCCGATCTGGTCATCGCAATTGGCACGCGGCTGTCCGATTTCACTACCGCTTCCCGCACTGCCTTCCAGAACGATGAGCTGCGCATTCTCAGCATCAACGTCAACGCGATGGACGCCCATAAGGCGGGTTCGTTCCCGCTCGTCTCCGACGCCTGGGAAGCGCTGATGGGCTTGACGCCAATGCTGCAGGCGCAGAAATACCGGACGGTTCCCGCCTACGGCGATGCTGTCGAATCGCTGGTGGGCGAATGGAATCACGCCGTCGATGAACAACGGAGTGGCATTCCAGGGGTCGCTCTGACCCAGGGGCAAGCCATCGGCATCGTCAATGACGCCACCGAGCCAACCGACGTTGTCGTCTGCGCGGCCGGCGGTATGCCCGGAGATCTGCTCAAGCTCTGGCGGCCGCTCGATCCCAAGGGCTATCACGTCGAATACGGCTTTTCCTGCATGGGCTACGAGATCGCCGGCGGACTTGGCGTGAAAATGGCCGATCCGGAACGGCAGGTCTTCGTGATGGTCGGCGACGGCAGCTATCTGATGATGAATTCAGAGCTGGTCACCTCGATCGCCGAAGGAATGAAGATCAATCTGGTCGTCGTCGACAACTCCGGATTTCAGTGCATTCGTGGGTTGCAGATGTCGTGCGGTTCACCCTCATTCGGCAACGAGCTGCGATACCGCGATCCGGTCACCAATCGGCTCGACGGCGAGCTGATCCCGATCGATTTCGCCGCCAATGGAGCGAGCCTCGGCGCGGTCGCCTACTCCGCCACATCCCCGGACGAGCTCGAATCGGCTTTGGTGAGCGCACGTTCCGAAACGCGCAGCACCGTCATCCATGTCCGCGTCGACAAAGACATTCGAGTTCCGGGGTATGACAGCTGGTGGGATGTCCCGATTGCCGAAGTCTCCAGCGAACCGGGCGTGCAGGAGGCGTTGGAGGCGTACAACGAAGCCCGGGAGAAACAGCGCTTCCTGTATTGAGGCGCAGACAATTATGTCACGTATAGCATCTTGACAGTGCAACCCGCCACTGGGTACAATTTGGTTCGCTCTTGGAGGCGTGGTGTAGTGGCCTAACATGCAGCCCTGTCAAGGCTGAGATCGCGGGTTCGAATCCCGTCGCTTCCGCCAGAACATTATTTCAGCGGGTACTTGGCATTCAAGGCTTGTGAGAAATGGGCGCGATGCCGGCCGTGGCGTTACTGCTACGGCCGTCTTGTTTTGGACAATTACCTCCACGAACAATTGTCAGGCAATTTAGTCACGCTCCGCCGGCGTTGCCAATTCCCATGCGGCCGCGAGGTCAGAAACGAATTTGGCAAGGCGCACGCTTGATTCGCGGTTTTGTTCGGTGCCAGTTGGAAGTTCGGCAAGCTCGATCACGACCGACACCTTCTTAGATTGAAACTCGTCCTTCTCGATGTCACCGCTTAGGTAAAGCTCGCGAAGCCGTTCGAGTCTGCAAAAAAAATCGACTTCGGGCACCAGCGGCGCTAATGCGATCGCTTCGAGATCGCTGCCACTTTTCCAGCAACTGCAACTGATCAGCCGCAGGGATAGCAAATTTGTTCAGAACCATTCCGATTTGTCCCTCCACCGCATTTGTGAAGAAGGTCGGCTGATCACACGTTAGATCCCTGCGCCGGTCGGTGCCATCGATCTGACTGGTGCAATGAATGCGCCGTTTGGGGCCTGCGCTCCCATAGGCCCTAAGTGGCTTTCCGCAAGTGGCGTAGCTTGCGACTCCAAGCTGCCGCTCAGTCGCTCGCAATTTCGTTCCCTTGAGGTAGCTGCCGAGCATTTTCCATGCTAAAGAAGCGAGCGCTGCGCGGAATTCATCGTCACCGCGGTACTGGTGAAAGAACACCCCCAGCCCGATGGACACTCCGTCTTCAGCACCCCCAAGCTGGCCACCTTTCCAAACTGCGCTTGGCACATTGGATTTTCGGGAGCCGATGTTGGGTATACCTGGCATGCAACCGACTCCTAAGCAGGCGGTCGCCGATGCCCGGCGGACATTGAGTCAGCCAAGCATTTTCATCGATTCCACACATTGTCACGGATTCATCGAGGCAGAGTGATTGCTCGCCTTGAACGCTCTGCCTCCGCCGATTGCAACGGCGTGCCCACTAGGGAAACCGGCTCTGCGGTGGGGTTCTGGCCATCTAATACACCGGAGCAGCTTGGGCAGCCAAAAGCCCTACCAACATATGCAAGACATTTCCGAATTGTATTGGACGCCACCGCGCAATAAGTCGGCTGGGAAGTGCCTCGCACTCACCCTTCATAGTGCACAACAACTCTTGTTCTCAGATGAGCATAGTAGCATCGCAAATATGCGACCTCTGCCCCTCGAGCAGTCGCCGCTGCTTCGCCAGAAAGGATGTCTACGATGGCAAGCAAAATAACGGTACCTACCAACTCTGGTGCCAGCACTGTGGATATCCACCCGTGCCCCACGAAATATTAGATTACTTATCGATCCGCGTGTTTCCGCGACATCGGATCCAAATGCATGTTTCTAATGCGCAACGGATCCGGCCGACAGTGGAGCAGGAACAGGCGACATGACGGCTTCGGACGTAAGACGCGCACTGGGGAAAACTAAATGGTCGAAGAATGCTGGTGCTGCAGCCTTCATGTCCACCAAGCTAACCTCTTTAGAATGGCAAAGCTCGAGGAGGGAAGCGGACGCTCCAGTGACTTGCACGGTTCGTCCGTTCACTCTGTTGATTGCAACTCCGGTATCCTCATTCGGGGTTGCTTCCCAGCTTACAATGTCAGGCAAAGTAGCACCAGGCGGTAAGCCGCCGAATCGCCGTATCGATAGTCCCCTATCCACCAATTCACCGGGTGGCATGATCGAAAGAAGGCACAACTGAAGCTCACGCGGCACCCACCCTGCGGCGTTGTAGCTCGGGATATCGAGCGCCGCGTTATTCAACTTGCGCATCCATTCCCTGGCCCTTGGAGGCGCTATTCCTGAAGTCAAGTCAAATTCGTAGTACACGTCGACATCATCTAATGCACTCGGCCGTATCTCCACGCCGAAATCTCGCAAATGATGAAAAATCGGCGCATTATGCTCAAGAACAAATACCGCCGTTCCAAAGGAACTGATAATATCTGAATTCGTCAATACGAAATCATACGTTTCTTGTGCATCCTCATCGGTCTCACCTGGGAATCCGAAGAACAGAAAATTGTGCATCCAGATTCCTGCCGACGTAGCGTCGGAAAGATTTCTGATCATCGTTTCCTTCGTATTGTTTTTGTGCATGAGTGATAAGACACGTTCAGACGCCGATTCTAGACCAACGTATAGCGAGCGAAATCCAACTCGCTGCAAATTCACGAAGTCATCGCGCTGAAAATACTTTTCGAACTTAATCAATCCGGTAAAGTTCCAACCGGTTTCAGCGTTCGCGGGAAACAGCTGGCCCATCGCGCGCATAATCTTCGGCGGGATGGCCTCATCATTGAATGCGAAGTGGTGAACACCGTAACGGTGCGAGAGAGATCTGATCGACTCCAAAATTTTTTCCACTTCATATGCATTATACTTCCCACCGTAAACCATATGATGGTGGCAAAATTCACACTTTCCCCAATAACAGCCGCGCGAAGAAAGGAGGGGGAGCGTAATCTCGGCGGACAAATATCGACCAAGAGGCATATCGTCGTAGTCCGGTGTTGGAATCTGCTTGGGAAGGAGCGGCGCGCACGGTGGAGACGAAGTAATTCCGGTTCTATCGTCGTAGACAATCCCCGGCACTTCCTCAGTAAGCGGTCGACCCGCCGCTAGGTTTGACAGCATCCTCTCGG